>DASYTZ010000028.1:0-8409 GCA_036001745.1 Pyrinomonadaceae bacterium | reverse complement strand
TTGCCGACCGGCGCCCGCGCACCGGTGCTCGATACGATAGCCGCGTTGCAATATCGGCTCGCGGAGCACATTGCTTCGGTGCTGAAGAGTGAACAAACGGCCGAAGCCATTGAGAATTTCGTCGATCGACAAGTCGATAAGCTGCTGGAAAAGCGCCTGAACGAAACAGTCAGCGAAGAAACGTTCGCACAGATTCTGCGATTCGCCGAAGGACGCTTTCACGACCTGGTTAACGAAGAGACTTTCGAGACAAAAGTAAGCAGCTTCGTCAGCGATCGGCTTGGCGATCTCGCGGGCACGCACGCCACGCTGGCTGAGATGTTCACACCAGAGACTGCGGCGCTAATCAAAACCAGAATTGCGCAGCAGGTCGGACCCATCGCCGAGCATCTTGCCGACATCGTCACCAGCCCGAGCACGCGCAACCAGATTGGCTCGCTCATCAAACGGGAAGTTGACGACTACTATCGCGACCTTTCGTTCTTCAAAAAGATTTTTATCTCCCGTGAGCGCATCTATCACGAAGTTGACGATCTGGTTCACTCGACCATGCCGCGGCGCGTTGACGAATACCTGCGCGGGCCCGCGTTCGCAAACGAAGCCACAATCTTTCTCAACGCGACCGTTGACAATTTCATGACGCGGCCGCTGAGCGAACTGGTCGGCCAGGTTTCTTCCGAGCGGTTCGAGGCGATCAGACGCGAGGCCGGCGCCCGATTCGTAGCCATGGCGCGCAGCCCGGAACTGGCGAAGTCGGTTTCGACCTACCTGGCCGACGCCGTCGAACGTTTGCGTCCGCAAACTTTGCGGGAGCTGCTGGAAACTTTGAATCCCGAATCAGCACCGCGCGTCAAAGGTTTTCTGACAAAGAGCCTGCTGGCCGTGTTGGCGCGCGACGACACCGCGCGCACGATCAATGGAATTCTCAGCTCGCAGATCGAGCGTTTTCTGGTCGCGCCGATCGGCCGCCTTGCCGATCACATGCCCGAAGGCGCGATCGAAAAAGCGAGCGCGGCCCTGACCGAAAAAATTACCGCTGCCGCGCGTGAGCGGCTGCCGGCCGCGATTGCCGAATTCGATGTCGGCGGTTTGGTGCGGAAAAAAGTTTCGGATTACCCGCTGGACAAATTGGAAGCTCTGGTACTGCTGGTCGCGGAGCATCACCTGAAAACCATCGAGTGGTTCGGCGCGATCATTGGTTTCTGGATTGGCATAGCGCAGGCAATCTATTTTTGGTTTACGTACGTCCCGAAGTGATTCTGTCGCGGTCTGTCACGGACCCAGGGCCTTGCCTTCATTCAGGGTTGACTTCTTCGGATTAGTGCACCATAAGAGCACTAGTTCGCCGGTGCCTCCGATGAAAGGCTTTACTCAGTTTCTTTTTGCGGCCGCGTTGGCCTTTGGTGTGGCGGTCTGTGCTTACTCACAGTCGGTCAGTTCCACGGCCGACCTCCGGGGCGTGGTTGCAGACACTAACGGAGCGGTCGTTCCCAGAGCCACCGTGACCCTAACGGATGCGGCGCGAGGAGCGAGTCGCACTGTTGTTACCGACGAAACGGGCCAGTATTCGTTCGTTGCGCTGCCGCCCGGCGATTATGAATTGAGAGTAGAAGCCGCGGCGGCGAATTTCGCTCCCGCGTCGCTGCGCATCACGTTGAGCGTGGGCCAGCAGGCAAATCTGCCGATGCAACTCACCGCGCAGGGCATCGAGGCCACCGTTGCAATCGTCGAAGGTAGCGAAGTAGTCGAGACTGCCCGCACGCAGCAATCCTCTGTAATCAGCAACAAGCAGATCACTGAACTGCCGCTCAGCCGTCGCAATTATCTTGACTTTGCGCTGCTGACGCCCGGCGTTACGGATTCCGACAACATCGCCGACTCTTCGGATTTTCGCGTAGCGCAAAGGCCGCAATCGGGACTGTCGTTCGGTGGCAACAACGGCCGGCTAAACCTGATCAGCGTCGATGGCGGCGAGATCACAGATTCGAGCGGCGGCGTGATTCAAGCCGTTAGTCAGGAAGCGGTCAAAGAGTTTCAGGTTTCGCGCAACAGTTTCAATGCAGAATTCGGCCGCACAACTGCCGGCATCGTCAGCATCGTTTCCAAGAGCGGCTCGAACGACCTGAGCGGCAGCGCGTTCGGGTTGTTCCGCGACGATCGATTCGACGCGCGCCAGATTTTCGATCGCACCCCCGGTTCGAAGGCGCCTTTCAGCCGCCAACAATACGGCGGATCAATCGGTTTTCCGGTTCGGCGAAACCGGACCTTCATGTTTCTTGCTTTCGAGCGATTCAAGGAAAAGGACAACGTCTTCCTGGACCTGCTCGGGAACCCGGCGATTTTCCGACCGACCGCCTCGCAAACCGCACTGTTCAATTATCTCGAGGCAGGTACGCCATTCGCCGCCCTGGCCGCGTCGTTGCGCACGACACTGACTACCACGACCGCGAATTATCCACGCACTGTCAGCTTGTTTACGGACTCCTCGGGACGCTTTCCCTTCAATTCGCGCGAGACGATTTTTTCCGCGCGCGCCGATCACAAGTTCAGCACGAATGATAGCGGTTACGCGCGCGCCAGTGTCAGCGGCTCGACTCTGGAAAATCGCGCAGCAGGCGCTCTGACGGCCGTCTCGCGCGGGCGCACTCTCGATTCCTTGAACGCGAGCATACTGATTTCGGAAACGCATTTGTTCAGCGCGAACACGATCAATGAAGCTACGGCTCAGTTCCTTTACAACAGCTTCGACGTGATTCCAAACGACAAAATTGGTCCGGAACTGAATATCGAAGGGTTCGGGAACTTCGGTCGCGACCTGCTGCTGCCGGCGCAGCGCTGGGAGCGTCATTTCGATTTTGCCGACAACGTAACGCACGTAACCCGCGAGCACACCATCAAGTTCGGCGGGTCATTGAATTTTCTCGGCACGACGATAGCTCAGGAATTGTTCTTCGGCGGGCGATTCAACTTTGGGGCTAACGTGGCCTTGTCCTCACTGATCCCGGCTGCGACGCTTGCATCTTTGAACGCTTTTCTCACAACCAACAGACCCGATTTGTTGCCGGCGGTGAGCACGCCAATAAACGCACTGCAGGCTTATAACCTGGGCCTGCCGAGTACGTACCAGCAGGGCTTTGGCGATTCCACGTTGAAAGCGCCGGCAGTTCGTTCCGGTTTTTATGCGCAGGACACCTGGCGGGCACGATCAAATCTGACTCTCAATTACGGGTTGCGCTACTCGTTGAACGACGAGCCTTTCACCATTCCGACCGACAAGAACGATTTTCAACCGCGTGTCGGCTTTGCTTTTGATCCGTTCGCGAACGGCAAGACAGTCATTCGTGGCGGCTTCGGGATTTTCAACGGTTACGTGATCAATGCCGTGGCCAATGCCACGCGCACGCTGGCGGCCTTCGGCAATTCCGGCGAAATCAACATCGTGCTGGCAACGCCGACATCGACCGCGCTCGGCCTGCCAAGTTCGTTCACCGTTTATCAGTTCCTGCTCCCTCGCACGAATAATTTCTCGCGCACTGCCACGGCGGCTGATTTAGCTGCACTGGGTGTAGTCGCACGACCGAGCGGTCCGCTGGAAGTTAGGTTTCGGTTGGATCCAAATTACAAAACGCCAGAGTCGTACCAGGCGAGCCTGGGCGGGCAACAGGATCTTGGTCATGGGTTTTCGTTGGAGTTGGCTTATCTTTTCACTCGCGGACTGCGCATCCCACGTAATCGCGACATCAATCAGTTCAAACAAACGGGACCGCCAAGCGCGCTCAACCCGAACGGCGGCCCAACGTTTCTGCGCTTTCCGAGTGCCGCCCAATTAGCTGCGGGTCTGACGAGTGACTTTCGCGTTTCGTCGCGCTTTCAGGACAACCTGTATGAATCGACAGCAAATTCTTTTTATCACGGCGGCACGATTTCATTGACGCGGCGGTTCGCAAACAATTTCGGCATCAATGTTCACTACACCTATTCAAAAACGATCGACGAGGTCACGGATTTCAACAGCGATTTCTCTGCACAGAATCCGTTGAATGTGCGCGCCGACCGCGCGCTGGCTGCATTCGATCAGCGGCACCGAGCCGTTTTCTCCGGTACATTTCAAAGCCCGATCAAAGGCCATTCGTGGCACGCGAAGATTTTGCGCGACTTTGTTCTTTCTCCAATTTTCATCGCCGGCTCGGCACGCCCGTTTAATTTGCTGCTCGGGTTCGACGCGAATGGCGATGGCCGATCACAGTCAGACCGGCCTGGACCCGTGGGTCGCAACACCGGCCGTGGCGAGCCTTTCTACAACCTCGACGTACGATTGGCGCGCCGCTTCAAGTTCACCGAGTCGCGTTATCTGGAAATAACAGCCGAGGCCTTCAACGTTCTGAACCACACGAATCTTCAGGGCATCAACAATATCGTGGGAGCGTTGCCGATCAGTGCGCGCAACTCGCTCGCGGGCGGCGCTGCGCGCGGCGATCGTTCGAAAAGACCTACTGAACCTCTCGGCTTTACGTCAGCATTCAACGCGCGTCAATTGCAATTTGGCTTGCGATTTGGTTTTTGATGTGACCTCGGACCATGGCAGGTCCGAATCTTCTTACAGCCCACGGCGCTCAACTTTGCCCAAATGCCTGGCCGCCGCTTCAACTCACGTCTGCAAACCCATGCGACGAAAGAGATCGAGGAAACGGGGGTCGTTATGCAGCGACTCGAATTGGATCTCTCTTCTGGTTCTGGCGAGCGCACCGCTGTGGGACTGAAAATCCTTTTCCAACCAGGCCAGAGCCTGATCCTTATCTCCCAGCCCTGCGTATACGGCCGCCACGTCGCGGCCCAAAACCTCCTGCCGGGCGTATCTTTGTTGCAACTCGTGGAGCAGGGCTAACGCCTCCACCCGGTTTCCTGTTACCGCGCAACCAAAGGCCAGACTACTAAGCACCCGCCGGTCGCTGCCTTGCGACAATTCAACGGCTTTCCGAAAGGCTGCCATGGCCTCCACGTATTTTCCTTGTTTCAGCAATGCCAGCCCCAATTGGTCATGTCCTCTGGGATAACTTGGATCGAGATCGATAACTCGTCTCGCTTCCTCGACTGCGGAATTGACATCACCTTTCGTGATGTAAACAGACGCGAGAGTTTGTCCGATAACTCGCGAAAGTGGATCGAGCTCCTGTGCTCGTTTTAGTTCGGCAATCGCTTGATCAACTCTCCCCGTGTCACGAAGCAACAGGGCGTACCATTGATGCGCGGTGGGATAATTCGGATCCAATTCAATGGCGCGCTTGAATTCCTTTTCAGATTCTTGCCATTGCCACACGTTCTCGTAAGCGTACCCTAACGACGTATGCGCGGCCGCCAGCGAATCGTCAAACTGAAGAGCATGCTGGGCGAAGGCTATCGCCTTTTGTATTGCTTCGCTTGTCGAGCCGCCGACGTACTCTGGCACCAGCACATGGCAGTCCGCTAGTCCCGCATAAGCGAGCGCGTAGTTGGGATCCTTGTCGGCCGCGTACTGAAACTGCTCCATCGCCTTCCGGAGATTTTCAGCCGTGCGTTTGTTCCAGTAGTAGCGGCCTTTCAAATAGAACTGATAGGCCTCAGGGTTGCTCGTTTCACGGGCTGCCAGTTGTCGGTGCTCTTCGCCAGAGAGCGCCGGCCGCAGCCGTTCCGAGATTCTTCTGGAGATCTCCTGCTGGACTGCCAGCGCGTCCGAAACTGAACGCGTGTATTGCTCGCCCCAAATCTGTTTGTTGTCCCTAACATCGATGAACTCAGCGCTGACGATTAAATCGTCGCCTCGCTTCATGAGCCGCCCGACCAGAACAGATCTCACACCTAACTCTTTGGCGACGGCGATCGGATCTTTCTGTTGCCCCTTGTAACGAAAAACTGTTGTTCTGGCGATAACCCGCAACTCAGGCAGTTGCGCGAGCTTGTTGATGATGCTCTCGGTGATGCCGTCGGACAGATAGTCCAGCTCCGGATCGCGATTTTGATTCTCGAACGGCAACACCGCGATTGATTCGATGGCTGCTTCAGTATTCCGTCCACGCCAATTCCAAACCAAAATAACTGTGGCAACACCTAAAGCCAGAACGACAAGAACGGCGGCGATCTTATGTCGCTTGATTTCGCTTACGACATATTCCGCGCTTGAGACTGCATGTGATGGCGTCGGCGCCGTAGGTTCGCGCTCAAGCAGAGCAGTCTCTCCCGTATTTGGCGTGCCGCTTAAAGCGCTTTTTACAGAAGGCGCCAGCGAGAGATCGATGTCGCTCCGAGCCTTTATTTGTTCCAGCAGCTCTTCCAGATCCGTGGCCGCGTCCCGAATCGCCTGATAACGCTTGTCGCGCGCTTTGATCAAGCACTTGCGGATTATTCGTTGCAACTCGGGTGGCGCGGCGGGATTGAAGTCAGTAATGGCGGGCGCCGGTTCGTAAATGATCTTGTGCAGGCTGTCTATCGTCGAGTCGCCCTTGAATGGCTTGCGCGCGGTTGTCGCTTCATACAGCAGGCACCCAAAGGAAAAGATATCCGACCGCTGATCAACATCCTCGCCGCGCGCCTGTTCCGGAGACATGTAGCCAACCGTTCCCATGATCATTCCCGGTGTCGAATATTGCGGGGCGACCAGGGTCGCGGCTTCACTCGGATCTTCAAGCGACTCAGCCTTGGGCTGTTCCAACAGTTTGGCGAGACCAAAGTCGAGAATCTTTGCATAGCCTTCCGGCGTGATGATGACGTTGTCAGGTTTCAGATCGCGATGCACGATACCTTCAGCGTGTGCCTTGGCCAGACCTTCGGCGACCTGCAGCAAGTGCTTGAGGAGGACGCTTAGCTTCCGGTCCTTACGGTGCATGTGGTGGCGCAGACTCTCGCCCGGGACATACTCGAGCGCGATGAAGCGAACGCCAGCGGATATGCCAATCTCGTAAATGTGCGCGATGTTCGGATGATTGAGCGCGGCCGCAGCTTTCGCCTCTTGCACAAAGCGGCGCATACGATCCTCATTTGCTGCCAGATCCGCCGGCAGAATTTTTAGCGCTACTTTCCGACCGAGTTCGGTATCCTGCGCCAGGTACACTTCACCCATTCCGCCTTCGCCGAGTTTGGAGCGGATTTCGTAGCGGCCCAACCTGGTGCCCGCAACCAGATCTGATTTCGCTTGCGGCATGTGTCGATCAACGTGATGAGGCAGCGACAACTGTTTCGGCGCCCCAAACTTACCGCATCAGCTTCAGCAAGTAAATCTCAGCAATTTAAATGCAAACGACGGTTGTGCGCTCGGCTGAGCTGTCGCGCCGCAAATCGAGCGCAGTTATGCAATTGATCGAAACGTTGTGTCGTGTGAAGCGCGATTTTTTCAGTTGACATTCCGCGCGAGAGATAATAAACAATGCATTGGTTGAAAGGAGTCATCCCCGAATGACCTACGTTGTTACTGAACCGTGTGTTGATTGCAAGTACACTGATTGTGCTGCTGTCTGTCCGGTTGAAGCATTCCACGAACTTCCTGACCGCCTTTATATAAACGCCGACACCTGCATCGATTGCGATGCGTGCGTGCCTGAATGCCCGGTCGAAGCGATCTTCGCCGACAACAACGTGCCTGAGGATCAGGCGCATTGGACGCAAATCAATATCGACGAAGCGCCGAACTATCCCGTGATCAGTCAAAAAATTCCCGCCCTGCATGGCCCGAATTGCAGCGGCCCCGCAGAATAATCCACAGATTACACAGATTACACAGATAAGATTTTAAGCAGTTAAGAGGACACAAAGCGTTGGGACTAGTGCTTCAGGTTGAAGCTCTGTGCCACAAGTCCTATTAACTGCTTGGCTGCTTGATCTGTGTAATCTGTGGATGATTACGTCCCAAACTCGTCGAACTCACGCAAGGTTTTTCTCGCTTCTTCCGAGCCAAACTCATGCGCTTGTCGCTCCAGAACGGCCCGCGCAACTTCGGCATCGACAGGATCGTGAAGCAATGCCCGCAACAGCGGAGCCGGCGCCTGCGCCAGCACTTCATACGCCAGCGCGCGGCCGACGACGTTGGCTGAACGTGCCAACTCGCAAAGCTCGCTGGGCGCCAGCCGCATGGCCATCGCATTAGCAAGCTCGTCAATGCGAGCGTATTCCTGGCGTGAATGCGCGCGTTGAATCAATTGCGCGAAGACCTCCCCGGATTGTGTCTGCTGCGTCAGCATGTTCGCGCACGCGTCCGCCAGACGTCGCGCCTGTCGGCTTGGTTCATCGGAGATCGCAGAATCGCCGTGCGCCGCACGTTCGTCGAGCGCGGCCAGCAGTTGGCTCAACTCGCGATCGGCGCGCGGGTCGTACGGCGCAGACCGCACTGCTTCCGCCGTGGACGTCGGTGTCGGTGATTGCCAGGCGCGCTCAATCAGATTT
>DASYTZ010000027.1:0-3445 GCA_036001745.1 Pyrinomonadaceae bacterium | reverse complement strand
CCGCAGAATCGAGCCGGGGCAATAGAAGTCTGAAGAACGAACGCCTTCAAGAACGTTTTTCAGTGGCAGTTTCCACTGCTTGACCAGTTGACCACATGAGCCATCAAAACAAATCAGAGTCCCGCCGTCATCAACAAACCTTGCAAGATTCCGAAATCCGGCATCACTGATGCCGCGCGCAGATTCGCCTTCGGCCTCCGTGTCGGGCGCATTGCGCGTTTGCTCTGACGGCAGCACAACCACGTCAAACTTCGCGCGCGGATTTTCGGCATTGATTGCTGCTTCGTTAAACGATTGATACGGCGCATTGAAGGTGTCGAAAACGTATCTCGTCCAGCCTTCGTCCATGTTCCCGGCGCGCGAATTTTTGTAAATGCCAATGCGAATTCCCGGCTTTATCGGATTTGCAATCGGCGATTTGTCGGTCGTTCCCAACGGCAGTCCGAGATCGCGGCGCACATCGTTCCCAGAATTAATCAGAGTCAACTTCCGTTCAGGCACGGGTTCGCGAATCGACATTACGGCCAGAGTCTCGATTCCCATGATCATCGGCAGAGTCCATCCTGCGACGTCGTACGGTCGTTCGGCTTCGCCGGTCGCCGTCAGGCGATCCGGATAAATCTGCGGCTCAAACAACGCGAGCACGTTCTGCCGATACGGCTGATTAAGAAAAATCATGTAGCTGCCAGCGGGAGTTTCCGACGGCGAAAACGTCTCGTCCAGCAGAATCCGTCGCATCGGCTGTGCTTGCCCCGGCCGGTCCCAAATCGTGTGCAGAGTCTGCAACCTTTCCGAAAGGTGAAGTTCCTTATCAAGTCGATAGACTTCAACGCCTTGCTCGACGAGCGCTCCGATCATTTGGGCGACATTTTCGTCACGGCCCTGACCAGCGGGAATCAAATAGCCAATCAAATCACTTTCAGAGCGGGAGGACAGGTTAGCTTTCCCAAGCTCGTAAAAGTTTCGCAGATAGTCGGCGCGGTAATTCGAAGCCAGCGATAACACACCGTGCGAAGCGATTAGCTCCATCTGCATGATGTCGCGCGGATGCCATGCGCCGCCGGGCCACGGATTCGGAAAGTTGGTGGCAACTTCCATTGCGCTGCGCATGCCACGCGTACTCGAACGCGTAAGTTGATCGGGAGTGACGTTACTCGGCGACATCAGACGCGCGCTGGCTGCTTCGGTGAGAATGCCAATCGAGTTGTGAAAGTACGGCGCGGTACGAAAGCCGCCATGCCACCATGTGTCATAAAGCGCGTTGGTCAGAATTCCTTTGAAGCCTGCGGCAGTGACGTCCGCGGCCATCTTGTGACCGATTAAGCCAACCTGCCGCAGCAATAACGGCGAAATGTGCGGGTTCGGCGGGTCGTAAAACGGCGGCACAAAGAAACGCGATCCGTTTGAGCCCTGCTGATGCACGTCGTAAACAATCTCAGGAAACCATTCCTTCCAAAGCAGACGCGTCACCACCTTCGTCTCCTTCAAATTCAGCATGAACCAGTCGCGATTGTCGTCATGGCCGGCATAGTGATGATAGAGCTCAGGCGGACTGCTGCCTTCCTGTGGCGTGCCGAGCGTCTTGCGATACCAAGTCGCGACAATGTCTACGCCATCAGGATTCGGCGACGGCACAAGAATCAGAATCGTGTTGTGCAGGATGGCCAGAGTGTCCGCGTCGCTCGCGCTCGCGAGGTTGTAAGCAAGCTGCATCGACATCTGCGACGCCACAATCTCGGTCGAGTGAATCGAGCATGAGATCACGACGACAGCCTTCCCGTCGCGAATTAATTGGGCGCGTTCGGCCTCGGTTGCCACCTTCCTCGGGTCTGCGAGCTTGGCCTGGATTGCTTTGTAGTTTTCGAGATTGCGGATATTCTCAGGCGCGCTGATCAAGGCGACGAACATTATTCGGCCGAGCGTGGATTTTCCGATAGTTTGTAGTTGAACCCGATCGCTCGCTGCGTCGAGCCTTGTGAAGTAATCGGTAATCTGTTTCCAGTCGGCAATGGTTCGATCGTCACCGGGATTGAAGCCGAAGACGGAGCGTGGCGAAGGGATTGCGCGCTGAGGTGCGACGCGGCGTTGAGCGCGTGCGCTGCTCGTCAAGAACGACGTGAGCGCAATCACAACGGCAAGCGCCGTAGGCGCGAAATATTTATAGAACCGGGCGCTTCCCAATTTACCGTTGCGATCGAGACGAGATGCCATGCCTCTCGTCTCGATTGCAGGGACCAAATAATGCGGCTGCGGTTCTAAAAATATTCCGCCGCTAACGCGGCTCATATTCTCGCTGACTCGGATTAATCTGGGTCGGTGGCCAGGCTGACGACGATGCATTCGGATATTACCTCTCAACGGGCGGGACAGGTCATTACAGAAAGCGCCGCGAAGTCTAGCACAAGACCGGGGGCCCGCATCGTAGGCAAATTGCTGTTCGCGTGGTCATGGTTCGTCGCCGGCCTCTTGCTGCTCATCTTCGCCCCACCTGTCTTGATACTCGGAATTCTGTTCAAGCGACAGGATTGGATTTACTGGTGGGCAAACTGGGGCGCGCGCAATTGGTTGCGCTTGAGCGGAGTGAAAGTGCGCGTCATTGGACGTGAACAAGTCGATCCGAATCAAACGTATGTGTTCGTGGCGAACCACTGGTCTTATCTTGACGCCGCGCCGCTGTTCGCATTCACCGGTCGTCGCATGGGAATGGTCGCCAAGAAAGAATTACTCAATGCGCCGATTCTCGGCTATGGGATGGGCTTCGTGAATGTAATCGCAATCGATCGATCAAATCGCGACCGCGCCGTCGAAAGTCTGAAGACGGCAACCGAACGCTTGCGCGCCGGCATTTCTTTCGGCGTTTGCCCCGAAGGCACTCGCGCCAAACCGGGAGAGATGTTGCCGTTTAAGAAAGGCGCATTTCACATGGCCTCGCAAGCCGGAGTGCCGATCGCGCCAATCGCTTTAAAGAATACGGACAAGTTGATGGGCAAAGGAAAGGCCGAAGCCTGGCCCGGCACGATCGAAATGGTGTTTCTATCGCCGGTTGAAACTTCGTGGGTCAAGACCGACAAAGATCTCGACGCGCTCGTGCAGCACGTTCAGGGAATGATCATGAAAGAACTTGGAATCGAGAAGCTGTCAGTTCGTCGCTAGCCTTTTCAGTTGTAACCTGTTGTAGAATTAATTGAAATGCGCGACGGTTGACTTCCGGAATTTTGTTATGCGCCGCTTTCTTTGCCTAAGTGTTTTCTTGTCGGCATTTCTTTTGGGCGCCGCTTGCACCATTTATCATGAGGCGCTGGAGCGCGGTCGAGCAGCTGACCTTCACGCTCGCGAAGACATCCTCAAGATAGATCTAGAGGTTATGCGTAGCGCAATAAAACAGTATACATCTGACACAGGAGCGCTGCCGCAGTCTCTTGAAGATCTGGTGAAGACCGGACAT
>DASYTZ010000026.1:0-37030 GCA_036001745.1 Pyrinomonadaceae bacterium | reverse complement strand
GTCTCGGCATCGTCGGCGACCTGCTCGTCCAGAGGATTCGTGTCGTATTTGCTGCGCTTGGGCTCCATCTGGAGACTTCTACGAGAGCCTCGCTTTCAAGTTTCATCGATTACTTGATAATCGGCAGGTTCCCAGCGACCTTCGCTTTCATCGATGCGAAACGCGCGCAAGCAAGGCTCGTCATTTCCTAATCCCACAATAAGGTAAACCGCTGATGGATAGTAGGCAAGGCGAATGTCCGTAGCGGAAGGTTCGGGATCTTTTGCGCGTGGATGCGAGTGATAAATGGCGAGCAATTCTTCGCCACGCTCGCGCATTGTTCGCTGTGCCGCGAACAGATCTTCAGGCGCGGCTTCGTAGGCAACGCTTCGGTCGGCAGCGATGTTTCGCGCGCGATAAACTGTTTGCGCTACGCCTTCGGTTGTACCGCCGATGAGGCCACAACACTCATGGGGAGAGGCTTCGCGGGCGAGCGCGATGATTTGGTCCAAGTGATCTCTTGTGATCGCAAATATCACTATCGTCGATGATTAGGTTGGTGCTTCGCTCCGTTAGGAGCGACATAGTAGTCGAGGCGCATATGCCGCTCCTAACGGAGCTTTTGGATGTAGTTTGACGGCCGAGTTCTATAAATATGTCGTCCCTAACGGGACGAAAACATGCGGCTTCATGGTGCGTTCACTCAACCCGAAATCAATTCTCAATCATTCACAATCTTCAGATGCAATTCCGCCAACTGTTTCTGATCAACTTCGCCCGGGGCATCGATCATCAAATCCTGCGCAGACGCAGTCTTAGGAAACGCCATCACGTCGCGAATATTTTCCGTCGGCACCAGCACCATCAACGTGCGCTCGATACCTGAAGCGATGCCGCCGTGTGGTGGCGTGCCGTAAGCGAGCGCGTCCAGGAAAAATCCAAAACGGGCGCGGGCCTGTTCTTCTGTCATCCCGAGCGCTTTGAAAACGAGCGACTGCACGTCGCGACGATGAATTCGGATCGAGCCGCCAGCAACTTCCACGCCGTTGATGACGGTGTCGTAAGCCTTTGCGCGAATCTGTCCAAACAATTCCGTTTCGCCTTTCACGGCGCGCTCGAGGACGGGCACGTCGTCATCCAACGGCGAAGTGAACGGATGGTGCATAGCGTAATAACGGCCGTCGTCTTCGTGATACTCGAACATCGGAAACTCAGTTACCCAAAGCGGCGCATAAACTCCTTCGGGAATTAGGTTCTCGCGCTTTGCTACTTCGTTGCGCAACGCGCCGAGACTCGCGGCGACGACGTCGGGTTTGCCGGCGACGATCAGCACCGCGTCGCCTTTTTGAGCGCCAGCGATTCCTGCGAGATCGACTACCATGTCATGCCCGAGCGCCTTTAGGAGTGACGATGAGAGTTCATCTCCGAGCTTAATCCATGCGAGCACGGTCGCTCCGTATATCTTCACGAACTCCTGCAATTCGTCGAGCGTCTTGCGCGACATTGACGCGCCCCCGCTCACGGCCATTCCCTTAATTTCTCCACTTTGCGACAGCACTGACGCGTACGGCGCGAACGTTGTTTCCGCCAATGCCGTTGAAAGATCCTGCAATTCCATTGCCGGAATACGCAGGTCGGGCTTGTCTGATCCGAAGCGGCGCATGACTTCCTCGAAAGTGAACCGCGGAAATGGTGTTTGCAGTTCCACGCCAATCAGACGAAAGACGCGGACGAATAATCCTTCAACCAGCGCGTAGACTTGCTCTGTTGTTGCAAAACTCATTTCGACGTCGAGCTGCGAAAATTCCGGCTGGCGATCGGCGCGCAGGTCTTCGTCTCGAAAACAACGAGCGATTTGGTAGTACTTATCCAGGCCCGCAATCATGCAAATCTGTTTGAAGATTTGCGGCGATTGCGGCAGCGCAAAGAATTTCCCGGGCTGCACGCGCGACGGCACGATGTAGTCACGCGCGCCTTCCGGTGTTGATTTGATCAGGTTTGGTGTTTCGATTTGCGTGAAGCCCTCTTCATCCATGTACCGATTGATTTCCAAAATCAAACGATGACGCAGACGCAGGTTGGCCTGAAGTTGTGGCCGGCGCAGATCGAGATAGCGATATTTCAAACGCAGGTCTTCAGCGGCAAGGGCAGTCTCTGAGGCATCGAGTTGAAATGGCAGCGTGCGCGCGTCATTAAGCACGCGAATTTCCGTCGCCTGTACCTCTACTTCGCCGGTCGCGATTTTCTGATTGCGCGCGCCTTCATCCCGCAGGACGACTTCGCCGATCACCGCCAGCACGTATTCGCCGCGAACATCTTTGGCCTTCGCATGCGCGTCAGGCGCCTTCTCCTGGTTCACAACGATCTGCGTAATGCCGTCGCGGTCGCGGAGATCGATGAATGTCAGGGGACCAAAGTCCCTGCGCCGCGCGCACCAACCCATCAGCGTTACACGCTCGCCAACGTTTTCCTTGCGCAGCGCGCCGCATGAGTGCGTGCGTTGCAGGTTTCCGAGGTTCTCAATCATAGAAAAACGTGCTTTGCTTTTTGTACTTTGAACTTAGCTCGCTTGCGGCCAAACCAGCTTACTTTCCGAGGCGAACAGAGTACAAAGCTCAAAGAACAAAGCACAAATCACGGTATCATTTAGAAGAGCACCGCTCCGCCATCCACATTTATCGCCTGTCCATTAATTCCGCGGCCTTCTTCCGACGCGAGTAACAGAGCCACCGCCGCTACTTCTTCGGCAGTGATCATGCGGTTTTGTGGGCTCATGCCCTCGAGCGCGGTTCTCGCTTCATCAGCAGAGATACCCGTTCTGGCCACAATGTTCTCAATTCCGTGCTCAGTCATTTCTGTATCGACATAGCCAGGACAGATTGCATTGACCGTAATTCCTTGCGCGGCGACTTCCAAGGCAAGCGATCGCGTCAATCCCAACACGCCGTGCTTCGATGCTGCGTACGCGGAAATGTAAGGCGCGCCTGTCTTCCCGGCAATCGAAGCGATATTGATGACCCTCCCCCAGCGTCCCGCTACCATCGCGCCGAGCGCAACGCGAGTGCAATGATATGTGCCGGTTAGATTGACTGTGAGATGTCGCTGCCACATTGCTTCATCAGTTTTTACGAACGGCGCGGTCTCCACGATGCCCGCGTTGTTTACGAGAATATCCGGCGCGCGTGCAAACTTTTCAGTGGCGCGCTCGAAAGCGCGCTTCACGCTTTCCGAATAGGCAACGTCGCACTCAACCGCCAGGGCTTTAGCGCTTTGCTGTTCATTTATTTCAGCCGCAACCGACTCAATCTGTTCACGCGTCCGCGCCGCAACGACGACCGACGCTCCCTCACTCGCAAACGCCAGCGCAATCGCACGGCCGATCCCGCGCCCGCCGCCGGTGATGAATGCGAGTCTGTTCGCGAGCTTCATAGGACGCAAATTTGGAGTGCGGTGGCAAGCGAAGCGCGACACCGCTTTGGATAAATCATTACCTTAACACGTCAGATCCAAGGCGCCGTCGTCGCTAGCGCTCTGCCGGCGCACTCCAAATTATCTTCCTTGAAAACTTGGTGGCCGCTTTTCCAAGAACGCCCGCACGCCTTCGCGGCCGTCTTCCGATTCGAAGCAGCGAAGTTGCGCGTCCACTTCGTATTGCAACATCCGTTCGAGCGAATCGTGCTCGCTGGCGTACACGGCCTGCTTCGCGGCGGCAATTGAAACGGCCGCGCCGTCCCGCAAACGTTCCGCAAGCTTCCGCGTCTCAGTTTCGAGTTCTTCAGGAGCTACGACCCGGTTTACCAAACCAAGCTCAAGAGCCTTCGCTGCGTCAATCGAATCACCGAGAAAGAACAATTCGCAGGCGATGTTTGACGGCAACATTCGCGGCAGAAAGTAAGTTCCACCCCAATCCGGATGGAATCCGATTTTGACGAACGATTGGCTGAACGTCGCCGCGGGTGAAGCGATCCGCAGATCGCATGCCAGCGCGAGATTGAATCCAGCGCCTGAAGCAGGCCCATTGACGGAAGCAATCACCGGCTTCGTCATGTGACGGATCGCGAGAATCACTCGCCGCGCCGCGCCCAGCAGGCGAGCAAATTCTTCTGAATCGTTGCGCTCGACGAGCTCAGCCATGAAATTCACGTCGCCACCGGCACAGAACGCTCGGCCGGCGCCGGTCAGTACAACCACCCGGACGTCCGGATCGCTGCCGGCTTCTTCCAAGGCTTCGGCCAGATCGCGGCGCATGTGACCGACAAACGCATTGAGACGCTCCGGTCGATTCAGCGTGATCGTGACGACGCCGGAGTCTTCGGCGACTTTGATTAGATCGTCTGACATTACAGTGAATAGTAAATCGTAAATCGTGAATAGAAGTAGGGCGAGCCACGAAAGAGCAAGGCCGAAATCTATTTACGATTTACGATTCACGATTTACTTGCCTCTGAAGATCGCCTGCCGCTTATTCACGTACGCGTCCAAGCCTTCTTTTGCATCTTCAGATTGAAACAGTTGCTGCTGAAGCTCGCGCTCAAGAGCCAGCGCTGATTCGAACGGAATCTCGGCGCCCGTTTGCACCGCGCGCTTGATTCGCCCCACCGCGCGCGATGCTTTGTTCGGGGGTGTGAATTGGCCCGCGTATTCCATCACCTGCTGCATGAAATCCGCACCATCGTTGGCGTCGATGATCCGGTTTACAAGTCCGAGTGTCTCGCCGCTTTCGAAATCGAACAACTCACCCGTCGCCATTAACTCAATCGCTTTGGATTTGCCGACCAAGCGCGCGAGCCGTTGTGTCCCGCCCGTTCCCGGCAGCACGCCGAGCGAAACTTCGGGCAAACCCATTTTGCCTGCGCCCCGTCGCGCGATGCGAATATCGGCAGCCATCGCCACTTCCAAGCCACCGCCGACGCAATGACCATTAATCGCCGCAATAACCAGCTTCGGTGTTTGTTCGAGACGGCAGAGTGTTTCGTTCGCGTGCAAGCAGAAATAATACTTGAATTCAGGCGTGACCTCGCGCAACATCGCAATGTTAGCGCCCGCGCAGAAAAATTTCTCCCCCGCTCCGGTGATCACGATCACTTGCACGCTCTCGTCCATGCGCGCTTCAAGAATCCGCGCGTCGAGCTGCTGCATCATCTCATACGAGTACGTATTCGCCGGCGGATCGTTAAGCGTGATGAGCGCGACACCTCGATCGACCGAATATTCAACAAGTCTCTGTTGGGCTCGTTGTGTTGACATAAGAATGGTTGCGAATGCCTGCGTTATGCCGTGCGCCAGACGCTGATTTTTTCAGATCTTCGCGGTGGCGCGATTGCAAGATGTTCGGTTGACGAAGACAGAAATCCGTTCAGGAACAAGCGCGTAATGTTATCGATAAGCTGATTCACCGACAACTTGCCGCGCGGGTCGTACCAGTTGTAAATCCAGTTCATCATCCCGAATAGGGCGTACGTGGCGGCAGTAAGATCGATGCCTGTACGCTTGCCGTTTTCATCTTGAATATCACGCAAGATCTTGCGCGCCAGCTTTGCATATCGCTCTTTTTTGGTCGATACGTGCTTGTGCAAATCGCCGGCGAGCGACTCTGCTTCGTGTGACAAAACTTTCATCTCCGCCATGTTCGCGGCAAAAAATGAAAGATGATTGTCGATAAAGATGCGCAGCTTTTCGAAGGGATCGTCTGTCCCATTAATTCGCTCTTCAAGCCGTTCGAGCACGCGGCCAAAACAATGATCCTGAATCAGAAACAGCAGCTCCTCTTTCGATTTGCAGTAATGATAAAGCCCGGCGAGGCTCACCCCCGTTGCGCGCGAGATATCCCGCATCGAAGTCGAGTGATAGCTCTTCTCGGCAAAGATGCGCGCGGAGGTGCGCAGGATGTGTTCGAGCTTTTGATCGTATTTGGAGACGCCACTCATGATTGTGCTGGGAGCGCGGACGCCCTCGTCCGCAAAAACGCACGCACGACGCATCTGTGAAACACTAACTAACCGAGCCTTGTGCGCCCAATGCGGGCGAGGGCGCCCGCGTTCCCAATTACAGCCTCACATACTCAAACTCGAACGGCTTCCCTTTGATTCCGGAAGTTGGGGGCGCGATCCAGTTGGCGATCTTGCCGACTTCCGTCACCGGCTTCATCAAGCTGCGCACATATTCGCGGTCTTCGATCATGGGCAGCCATTCAGATTTCTTCGCCTCAAATTCTTCTTGCGAAATTAGTTTGCCTTCCGTATCGAAATAGTGTCCCGCGTATTCGCCGACGTGCCGGTGGAAACGGATATTCGGCAAGTAAAGTCTTTCACTGAGAGCTTCATCAGCCAGCGCCTTATTCCAACGCGCCAAACCCTTTTCGCAATCCTTTATATACTCGCTTCGTAATACTTCATTCAAAGCGTTGCGCAAAGGAACTTCGCGCGGAACCAGCTGGCCGTCTTGGACGACCATCATTGTCAACGAGCCTTCGGCAGCCACGTGATCGGTGTATTGCTCTTGCTCTTTGAAGCGGCCTTTCAACCCGGCCGCGAAGAAGTCAGCCGAGTTCGAACTGATCTCGCCGCCAAACAGATCGAGCGAGTAGCTGAACCAGAAGTTGATGTACTTCTGAATGATCTCCAGCGGAATGCCGCCCAATTCGCGCACGTCTTCGTTTGGATTCTGCTTCATCAACTGCGCCGTGCGCTTGACGACGCGGCTCAAACCCGTGTCGCCTACGAACATGTGGTGGGCTTCTTCCGTCAACATGAATTTGCAGGTGCGCGCCAACGGTTCAAATCCCGATTCGGCGAGCGCCGACAACTGAAACTTGCCGTCGCGATCCGTGAACATCGTGAAAGCGTAAAAATTCAACCAGTCATCGCACGGCTGATTGAAAGCCTCGAGGATGCGCGGTTTGTCGGGATTGCCGCTGCGCCTTTCAAGCAAGGCATCGGCTTCGTCGCGACCGTCGCGCCCGAAATACGCGTGCAGCAAGTAAACCATCGCCCAGAGATGGCGGCCTTCCTCGACATTTACCTGAAACAGATTGCGCAAGTCGTAAAGCGATGGACAGGTGTGCCCGAGTTGGCGTTGCTGCTCAACCGAAGCTGGTTCAGTGTCGCCCTGCGTGACGATGATGCGGCGTAAAGCATTGCGAAACTCGCCAGGCACTTCCTGGTAAGCCGGCTGTCCGCAATTGTCGCCAAAACCAACCTTCGCATCGGGTTGCGCGGGTTCAAGAAAGATGCCCCAGCGATATTCCGGCATCTTCACGTAATCGAAATGCGCCCAACCTTCCGAGCCTACATCGATCGCTGTGCGCAGCCAGACATCCTTCTCCTGAAAGCCTTCCGGCCCCATGTCATGCCACCACGCGAGAAAATTCGGCAACCACTTCTCCAACGCGCGTTGAAGGCGTTTGTCTTCCGAAAGATTTACGTTGTTAGGTATGCGTTCGTAGAGATTCATAATCCTCGAAATTCAGCCACAGATAAACACGGATTCACACAGATTCAGCCGGAATTTCTTATCAGTGTAATCTGTGTTCATCTGTGGCTCATGTCCTCTTGTAATCAAACTGCGCCTGCGTCGGTTTACCATAGTTCGTCAGCGCACCATTCGGCCCCACCGCATTCGGCCTCTGAAAGATCCAGTTCTGCCACGCTGTCAGACGTCCATAGATTTTCGTGTCCATTGTTTCGGGCCCGGCAAAGCGGAGCGATGCTTCCATGCCCGTCAAAGCATCGGGCGACAGTGAAGTTCGTTCTTCAATTGCCAGACGAATTTCGTCTTCCCAATCCAGGTCGTCAGGCGCGAAGGTGACCAGACCAAATTCTTCGGCGGCTTCAGTGTCGAAGGTTCCTTCATGCGCAAAGGCTTCGTAGGCTTTCTTTGGTTCGGCGAGAAATCGCGACTGCAAACGGGTCAGCCCGTTGCTCATCGGAAAGGTGCCGGTGTTTTGTTCGCTCAATGCGATTTTCACGACCTCATCCGGATTGTTCAGCATGTAGCTGCGATCCGAAGCGAGCACCAGTTCAAACAAATCGCCGGCGAAGCAACTGCCCGGCTCAATGATCGCGAAGAAACTCTTTGCGGTTAGATCCATCCGCCGCAGCACGCGCGCCATCAACAGAATGATTTCGCGAACGAGCCAATGATCGCGGTTCGCCGCGAGTGTCTTGTCAACCGCCAGCACATTATCGATGCTGCCTTCGCTGCGGATGCAGACCAAGCCAATTTCTGGTTCGTTGACGCGCAGATGCAGCAACGCATCGTCGAGTTCGCGGTAGGCGCGCAACGGCCAATAATCGTCGCCAAGCTTTTGAATCTCTTCGGGCGATTTCGGCAGATCACTTTCCGGCCCACGCACGAGTAAATCGACGTAGCGCCTGTCACGATGGAATTTCAGTGACACGTATTTGTATTCGCGAGTCTGTTCAGAGGATTCAATTTGCAGCGGATCTAATTTGATTCCGCTGTTGTAGCGCAAGATGTTATCTTGCGCGTCGCCGTCGGAACGCAAATTAACAATTTGGGCGACGCGCTCATCGATCGCCTCCTGAAACTTACTGGTCGGAAACGTGTCGTCGATCAAGTTCCACTCTTTCGCTCGCTTGCCTTTCAGCCCCTCGGCGAGCGTCGAGAAAACATCAGCGCGATCGCGACGAACTTTTCGCTTATCAACCAAACGCGTCAGACCGCCCGTGCCGGGCAGAACACCGAGCAGAGGAACTTCGGGAAGGGAAACGGCCGAGTTGCCGTCATCAACCAGATAGATCTCGTCACAGGCAAGCACCAGTTCGTAGCCGCCGCCCGACGCGGTGCCGTTGAGTGCGGCGATGTAGCGCCGACCTGAATGCCGCGAGTCATCCTCGATCGCACAGCGGGTTTCGTTTGTGAATTTGCAGAAGTTCACTTTGAAAGCGTGCGAGGAAGTGCCCAGCATATAAATGTTCGCCCCGGCGCAGAAGATGCGCGGCTTGAGGCTGGTAATCACGACCGCGCGCACTTCCGGGTGTTCGAAGCGGATTCGCTGAATCGCATCTGCCAGCTCGATATCGACGCCCAGATCGTACGAATTGAGTTTCAGCTTGTAGCCATCCGCCAGCGTCTCGTCTTCTTGCACATCCATTGAAAGCTTCGCAACGGGGCCATCGAAGGAAAGTTTCCAGTGTTTATATTGGTCGGGTGAAGTTTGAAAATCGATCATGATTTCGTGCTACCGGCGGATGACGGGCCAGGACGCTCCGGGCTCAGCCCATTCGAACGTTCGTTCGGAAATTTGAATGTTACTGAACCGGCAAGGGCTGGTCAAGTCGCGTTGATTGGCGGAGGCGTGTAGGAATCGAACCTACCTGAGCCTGCTCTCGCAGTCTCACTGACGGTTTTGAAGACCGCGCCATTCACCAGAACAGATGCGCCTCCTCGAGCGCCGCTTTGCTGAGGGCGTATAGATTACCGATTCGTTGCGGAGTTTGTCGAACCGCGAAATTCCTTGACCCAACCCATCTGACATGATATTTCCTGCCGCGCATTCGAGCGGTTCCGTCCCAGCTTCCTGAACTACTCCCGCTCAGTGCTCACTTCGATGAAAGACTGGATTGCCCTCAACATGACTCCCGGTGTCGGCCCGCGTGTGACCGCGCGACTGCTCGAGCATTTCGGATCAGCGGAAGCAATTTTCGATGCACCACGGCGCGAACTCGCTTTGCTGCGATTGACGCCAGAAACGATTGAGAGCATCGCGAATCGTGAGTTGCACGAGCGCGCGGATCAGGAAATCGAACGTGTGCGGAAGCTGGGCGGTGACATTCTTGTGCTCGACGATGGAGTTTATCCGTCGCTGCTGCGCGAGACGTACGATCCGCCGGTAGTTCTCTACGTGAAGGGCGCATGGTCAGAATGTCTCGAGCGCCCGTGCGTCGCGATCGTAGGTTCACGCCGATGTTCGACCTATGGGCAGAATGCGGCGCTCATGTTATCGCGCGAACTGGCGCAACGCGGCGTAACGATCATCTCCGGCATGGCGCGCGGCATCGATGCGGCGGCGCATCGCGGCGCGCTGGAAGCCGGCGGAAAAACCGTGGCGGTGATGGGCACTGGCTTGGATCAATTCTATCCGCGCGATCACAGCAAACTCGCGCTCGAGATTTTGAAAAAAGGAGGCGCGCTGGTAACACAGTTTCCGCTCGGCACGCCACCAGTTTCCGAGAACTTCCCGTATCGCAATCGCGTGATTAGCGGTTTGAGTCTGGGCGTGGTTGTGGTTGAAGCCGCCGAGAATTCCGGCTCGCTAATCACCGCGCGGCTCGCGATGGAGCAAAATCGTGAAGTGTTTGCTGTCCCCGGAAACATCACTTCGCGGAACTCGTTCGGCACGAATTATTTAATCAAAGGCGCGGGCGCAAAGCTCGTGCAGCAGTGGCAGGATATCGCCAGCGAATTACCGGCCGAGATCGCCGCTCAACTTCTGCCGCCGCCGAGCAAGAAAACAAAGAAGCAAGGCGAGTTGGTCGATCAACTACAACTTGCTCCCTCGGATTTATCCGAACACGAACGCGCGATTTTCAAGCTGCTGTCAACCGACACGCCCCTACAGATCGACTCGCTGGCGGAAACGACAAAGCTTTCGATTACGCAACTGACGAGCGCTCTCCTGGCGCTGGAAATGCGCGAACTGATTCGCGCGCTGCCGGGAAAGTGTTTCGTGCGGAAGATGTAGACAACGTTCGTCGGTTTGTATCTCAAAGCGGCATTTTAGCGGGCGTTTCGTTACCCGATTTGACGTTACCGCGGCTCTTAGTGCTATTTTCAACCGCGCTTAAACCCGCAGCGAATTCGCAGAAAAGCAACCTTAGGCCACCGAAAATTCATCAGTGCGGGCCGGAGCAGAATCAGTAATGCCCAAGAATCTCGTAGTCGTCGAATCGCCCGCCAAAGCGAAAACGATCAATAAATATCTCGGCAAGGACTTCGTCGTGAAGGCCTCGATCGGGCATATCAAGGACCTGCCTTCGAAAGGATTGGGCGTCGATATTCAGAACAATTTCGAGCCGAGTTACGAGATTATTCCTGATTCTAAGAAGAGAAATAACAAGAAGATCGTGGCCGATCTCAAGAAGACAGCAAAAGCCGTCGAGGCAATTTACCTCGCTGCCGACCCGGATCGCGAAGGCGAAGCGATCTGCCAGCATCTCGCCGAAGAGATCGTTCCCAAGAAACCAGCCGTGCCTGCATACCGCGTGATGTTCAATGAAATCACCAAGCGCGCAGTGCAGGAAGCCTTCGAGCATCCGAAGCAGATCGATGAGCACCTGGTTGACGCGCAACAGGCGCGCCGCATTCTCGATCGCCTGGTCGGATACAAAGTTTCACCACTGCTCTGTCGTACCGTCGGGGGCCGTTTGAGCGCGGGCCGCGTGCAGTCCGTGGCGCTGCGCATGGTGGTCGAGCGCGAACGTGAAATCGAGGCGTTTGTTAAGACTGAGTACTGGACGATCGGCGCGAATCTGACTGGCCAACGGCCGCCGGCGTTTGATGCGCGCTTGCTGAAGGTTGGTGAGCAGACCGTTAAGACGAGCGGCTTCGATCAGGATGTTAAGAAGTCTGAACTCGTAATTCGAAACGACGCCCACGCGAACGAAATTGTCGCCGAAGCGAAGCAACAAACGTTCGTCGTCAACGAAGTCACGACCAAAGAACGTAAGCGGAATCCTGTTCCGCCCTTCATTACTTCGAAGTTGCAGCAGGAAGCATCGCGCAAACTTGGCTTTCCGGTGAAGCGCACGATGATGATCGCGCAGCATCTTTACGAAGGCGTTGAGATTGGTGAAGAAGGACCGGCCGGTCTGATCACTTACATGCGAACGGATTCGACTCGCGTCGGTGACGCCGCGTTGACTGAGGCGCGCGATTTCATTCGCGGACAATACGGCGCGAACTACTTGCCCGAGAAGGCCGTCCATTACCGATCTAAAAAAGACGCGCAGGATGCGCACGAAGCGATTCGTCCGACTGACGTGACGCGCACGCCTGACTCACTGGCGAAGTATCTGAAGCCGGAAGAGCTTAAGTTGTACCGATTAATTTGGCAGCGGTTCGTGGCGTCGCAGATGATGCCGGCGCTCTTCGACCAAACGACAATCGACATTCAAGCGGGCCGGTTGGTTTTTCGTGCGACTGGATCGGTTCAGAAGTTCGACGGCTTTTTGAAGATTTATCAGGAAGGTCGAGACGAAACTTTCGCGGAAGAAGACGAAGCAGAACGCACGCTGCCGTTGGTCGCGAAAGGCGAAACGCTGACGCTTAACACGATCGAACCTGAGCAGCATTTCACCGAACCGCCGCCGCGCTACACGGAAGCTACTTTGGTCAAGGCACTCGAGGAGAAAGGCATCGGACGGCCGTCAACTTACGCCGCCATCATGACGACGATTCAGGATCGCGAGTACGTCGAAAAGAAAGAAGGCCGCTTTCATCCGACTGCGCTGGGTAAAACAGTCAACGACGTTTTGATCGAAGGCGGCTTCGACGATCTTTTCAACGAAACCTACACCGCGCGCATGGAAGAAGAGCTGGACGAAATCGAAGAAGGCAAGCTGAAATGGACCGACGCGCTTCACGAATTCTACGACAAGTTCAAAAAGGACCTGACGCAGTTTCAAAAGTACGCGAAGGATATTAAGGAGAAAGAAACTCCCACTAACGAAGTCTGTCTGAAGTGCGGTACGCCGGGGATGGTCCAGAAGCTGGGCCGCTTCGGAAAATATCTGAAGTGCAACAACTGTGGCGC
Organism: Pyrinomonadaceae bacterium; assembly: GCA_036001745.1. Lineage (GTDB taxonomy): Bacteria > Acidobacteriota > Blastocatellia > Pyrinomonadales > Pyrinomonadaceae > UBA11740. The sequence continues at coordinate 24,276 of DASYTZ010000026.1, read as the reverse complement.
AACCCGTGACGCGGAGCCAGCAGCAACGGACGGCGGTGGTCAAACTGAGGCCGCCGGTGATGGCCAGGAAGAAATTGAGGCATGCGAGCTTTGCGGAAAGCAGATGCAACTAAAGCGCGGGCGTTTCGGACCTTTTTATGGTTGCTCCGGATATCCCGAGTGTCGCAACATTCGAAAAATTTCGAAGAGCGGGAAACTGACTGCGCCGCCGGAACTTCTCGACGAGAAATGTCCGGTTGATGGCGCCCAACTGGTGAAACGCCACGGCCGCTTCGGTGAGTTCATCTCCTGCTCGAATTATCCGAAGTGCAAATACATCAAGCAGGAAACGACCGGCGTGAAATGTCCGCGTCCCGGTTGTGGCGGCGAGATCGTGGTGAAGAAGTCGCGACGTGGAAAAGTTTTCTACGGCTGTGCGAATTATCCGAAATGCGAGACGGTTTACTGGGACAAGCCCGTACAGGAAAAGTGTCCTCAATGCGGCGCACCGTTTCTGCTGGAGAAAACCACGAAAAAGGGAACTACGCGACGCTGCGCGAATGAAGGGTGCGGGTACAAGAGCGATCTCCTTCCACCGCCAACGTCGGAGCAGGCACATCACAAACGCGCCTGACCGCCCGACCTTCCACACAAGGTGAATTCCTCATGAACGTGCCCGAAGCCGAGTTGCTCCTACGCCAAATGCTCGGCGCCGACAAGTCATTTCGAGAAGGACAATGGGAAGCGATTGAAGCGGCTGCTGTGCGCAAGCAACGCGTGTTGGTGGTTCAACGCACCGGCTGGGGCAAAAGCATCGTTTACTTCATCGCGACGAAAATTCTTCGTGACGGCGGCTCGGGCCCCGCATTGCTTATTAGTCCGTTGCTGGCGCTGATGAGAAATCAAATCGAAGCAGCGCGAAATATTGGCTTGAGGCCATTCACGATTCACAGCGAGAACATCGATGAGTGGGAAGAAGCACAGGCCGCGCTCACGCGAAACGAATGCGACATCCTTCTAATCTCGCCGGAACGTCTGGCGAACCCGGATTTTCGCAGCACGGTTTTATCCCGAATTCAAAACAGCATAGGCCTGTTCATCGTTGACGAGGCGCATTGCATCTCTGATTGGGGACACGACTTTCGGCCCGACTATCGCCGGATCGTCCGCATCCTCCAACTGCTGCCCGCGAAGGCGCCGGTGATCTGTACGACGGCGACAGCTAACGATCGCGTCGTGCAGGACGTGGTTGCGCAAATTCAAAACTTGCAGGTGATGCGCGGCCCGCTCACGCGCGCATCGCTAAAGCTCTTTAACATCAAACTAAGCGATCAGAGCGAGCGGCTCGCCTGGCTGGCTCAATTCGTTCCGAAGCTTTCTGGTAGCGGCGTTATCTATTGCCTGACGATTCCAGACACGCGTCGCGTCGCAGAATGGCTGCAACAGAACGGGATTGCTGCGCGCGAATACAACTCAGAAATTGAGAGCGCAGAAAAGCTCGAATCGGAACGCATGCTTCTGGCGAATGAATGCAAAGCGTTGGTGGCGACGGTCGCGCTTGGGATGGGTTTCGACAAACCCGATCTGGGATTCGTGATCCACTTTCAGCGTCCAGGATCGGTAATCGCTTACTACCAACAAGTCGGCCGCGCCGGCCGCGCGATGGACGAAGCGTACGGGATTCTGTTGAGTGGTCGCGAAGACGATGAGATTCAGGACTACTTTATTCGCTCGGCGTTTCCGCCTGCCGAAGTGATGTCACGAGTGTTGCGCGCCGTCGAACAAACGTCCGGCGTGACTGTCAATGAGCTGATGTCGCTGATGAACTATCGACGCGGCGTGATCGATAAAGCGTTGAAGTTGCTCGAGGTGGATGGCGCGGTTGTTCGTGACGGTCGGACCTACATTCGCACGACGAATGCCTGGCAGGCTGACCAGGTGCGTTCGTATCAAGTAACCGCGAATCGCCGAGCTGAGGTCGAGGAAATAAAGCGATACGTCGATCATGATGGTTGCTTGATGGAGTTTCTGGCGCGAGCGCTGGATGATCCATCACCGTCTCCCTGCGGTAAGTGTATGAATTGTTCTGGCCGTACTGAACGCCAGGCGATTTCGCAGGAACTAATTCATGAGGCAATCGAATTCCTGCGTGGCGATGAGGTTGTGTTTGATGCCCGAAAGCAATGGCCCAAAGCGGCGCTCGACGAGATTCAAACAATGATGCCCAATGCCGTCGGGTTGACGAAGCAGCGGACGCTGAGCACGACGATCCCGGACGAAATGAGGCCACAGCAAGGACGCGCGCTGTGCATCTACGGCGATGCGGGTTGGGGACGCGCTGTTGCTGATGGCAAGTATCAGGCGAAGTATTTCAGCAACGCGTTAGCGGAAGCAGCCGCACGATTGATTCGCGGCCGCTGGCGACCTGAACCGTTCCCTGAATGGGTAACGTGCGTCCCATCGAATCGTCAACCGACATTGGTTTCAGATTTTGCCAAACGATTAGCCGAAGTTCTGCGTTTGCCATTCGAGCCTGTGGTCGCAAAAATCCGCGACACGGAACCGCAGAAACTTATGGAGAACAGCGCGCAGCAAATACGGAATCTTTTGGGAGCATTCTCGATCGAGCATGATATCCTTAACGCGCCGGTGCTTTTGGTTGATGATATAGTCGATTCGGGTTGGACCTTAACCACAGTTGGAATATTGCTACGAATGAACGGCAGCGGCCCGGTATTTCCTTTTGCGCTGGCGAGAGCAACCGCAGGTGATTCATGATCGACGTGCGCGAACAACTAACCGATGATGCCGCGGCGGTCGTGATGCTCTGTTCGCGGTTGGGTATTAGCGACGGCGAGTCTGGATTGTCGCCACTGACTCTCAAAGAGTGGAATGCTCTCGCGCGGCGGATTCATGAATCGGGGATGAGCCGTCCCGGCGCCCTTTTGGGATTGTCGAGGGCAGATCTGTCAAAGCATCTGACAGTCACTGAAGCTGAAGCAGAGCGAATCGCGCAGTTGTTGAATCGGGGCGGGGCGATCGCGCTGGAGCTGGAACAATTATCCGCCGGTGGTATCTGGTGCGTGACGCGCGTTGACGATTCGTACCCTTCGCGAATCAAGAACTCATTGAAACACCAAGCTCCTCTCGTATTGTTTGGCGCCGGCGATGCGTCAATTCTCGAACGGCCGGCCGTGGGCATCGTGGGCTCGCGCAATATCGATGGCGATGGAGCAAACTTCGCCCGCCGTCTCGGAGAAATCTGCGCCCGCTCTTCAGTGGCCGTAGTCTCGGGAGGCGCGCGCGGAACTGATCGCATTGCGATGCAGGGAGCGCTGGACACAGGGGGCCATGCCGTTGGCGTTCTGGCGGACAGCCTCACGAAGACAATCAGACAGACGGATGTCCGTAACTTTATCACGGACGGCAGATTGGTTTTGCTGACGCCTTACCGGCCTGATAATGCCTTCTCAGTCGGCGGCGCGATGGGTCGCAACAAGATAATCTATGCGGCGTCGGACTATTCAGTCATAGTGTCGAGCGAATATGAAAAGGGCGGAACGTGGGCAGGCGCCATCGAGGCCTTAACCGCTCGCTGGTGTCCGCTATTCGTTCGCGCAGGTCAGACTGTCGGGCGAGGCAATCAAGAACTGATCAGCAAGGGCGCACATCCACTTTCCGTTGCGGAGTTGGCCGACCTGAACGATGTGATCGGGTGGATGAAAGAGCAGGCAATATCGCAGCCGCAGCAAGAAATGCTTTCCTTCGCTTGAGCGCGCTTTACCGCCACTCTCTCAAGTACGCCGCCGCATACTCAACATAGTTCTGCCAGTAGCGGTCGAGGCTTGCGACCTCTTCATCAGTCAAAGGGCGTTTCACACGTGCGGGCATTCCCATCACCAGTGAGCGCGGCGGGATGATCGTTCCCGGCGTAATCAGTGAGCCCGCCGCGATTTGAGACTGCGCTCCGATCCTAACGTCATCGAGCACGATCGAGCCGATGCCGATCAACGATCCGCGTTCAATGTAGCAACCGTGCAGCGTCACGCTGTGGCCGACGGTGACTTCCTCTTCCAGGATCGTTGGCTTTTCGCCGGTGCGTGTGTGGAGCACGCAGTTGTCCTGCACGTTCGTGCGGTCGCCGATGCGGATGTAGAACATGTCGCCGCGCACAACTGAGCCGAACCAGACCGATGCCTGGTCGCCGACGTGCACGTCCCCGATGACTTGCGCGCTGTCGGCGATGAAGGCAGTTTCGTGAACTTTCGGGTGAACGCCGCGAAATGGACGGATCATTTGTGGTCTCAATTTGAGTTCTTCTGCCGAACGGACGGCTGCTGAATCGAGGCTCCGTTAGGAAGCCAAATGTTTATAGCACACGATCCAGTTTGGAAACATGAGCTCCGTTAGGAGCGAAATATGTCGCCCCTAGCGGGGCTAAGATGGGTAAAGAAAACGATGAGAACTATAAACATTACGTCCCTACGGGACTTAGACAAAGCGAGCTCGTTAGATGAGACTCGACAGAGTTCGCACTACAAACCTTTCAAAGGTTGTCCCGCAGTAAACTCAACGAGGTGTCCATCGGGATCGCGCACCATCGTGAAGTAGCCGACCACACCACCGATGTTCATGGGCGGCTCGACGAGAATGTTTTGTTCACGGGCAAGCTGCGCGATCCGATCAACTTCCTCGCGCGATTCGCACTGAAAGCCGAAGTGATCGAGACGCGCCTTTACTTCATCCTGCACAACGACTAGAACGAAAACCGGATCGTCGCCTGGCGCTGTCTTCGGTCCGAGCCAGACGTTATGACGCCCCTCGGGCCGGCGATCGCGAACGATCGAGAGGCCGCAGAGGGAAGTGTAGAAATCAATTGATCGTTCGAGGTTGCTACAGTTGATGGTGATGTGGGTCCAACGTGGAGGCATCTTCGGAGCGCCGACATCTTGTCGGCAGTTCGGGAGCATCTTGCTCACATTCTTTTCGTCATGACAGCGCCAGCAAGATGCCGGCGTACCGCACGCAGGGGATGCGTGCGTTCCTTAAGCACCAGTTGCTGTCGCTTTCATCGCCAGCTCGCCATTCAGCTTCATGATCTCAAGCGTCATCTCAGCCGACGCGTACATGTCCTTCACGTCGAGCCATTCTTTGACTGTGTGAATCGCGCGCATGCCGGTGCCGAGGTTTGCACACTCGATGCCTTTGCGGTTGAAAACATTCGCGTCGCAGCCGCCGCCCGAAGCCATCGTCTTCACGTCGAGGCCCATGCGCGCGGCCGCTTTGATGACAAGCTGAACGACGTGCGAACTGTCAGGCACGTCCATCGATGAGTAATCGCGCTCAATGTGCGACTCGACGGAAGCCTTTGTCGTCTTTCCGGCGACGGTCACTTCATATTTCGCGGCGGCATCTTCCAGGCATTTCTTCATGTGTGCGGTCTGCGCTTCAAGTTTCTCTTCGCTGTGCGAACGCGCTTCGCCCTTCAAGACGCACCGATTGGGAATGATGTTCGTGGCCATGCCACCTTCGATCTGGCCGATGTTCGCCGTCGTTTCCGGATCGATCCGTCCGAGCTTCATGTTCGCCAACCCTTCAGCGGCGATCTTGATTGCGGAGATTCCTTCTTCCGGCGCGACTCCGGCGTGAGACTCGAGTCCGTGAATCCTGAACTCAATATGATTGGACGAGGGGCCTTTGGTGAAGAGAAACCCCGGATCGTCTGAATCGAAAACGATGCCGTACTTTGATTTCAGCCTGGAAACGTCCACGTTCTTCGCGCCCAGCAGCCCAACTTCTTCACAGATCGAAAAGATGGCTTCGATCGGCGCGTGGGGAATATTTTGCTCCTGAAGACAGCGAATGACTTCGATAATCACCGCGCAGCCGCTCTTGTCATCACCGCCCAGCACAGTCGTTCCGTCTGTGCGAATAATGTCGCCTTCCACGATTGGCTTGACGCCTTCGCCAGGCACGACGGTGTCCATGTGCGCACTCATCATGATTGGCTCAGCGCTCGTAATCGAACCGGGAAAGCGCGCGATGACGTTGCCGGTGTTGCCGCCGACCGCACGGCCGGCATCGTCGATTTCCACCTGCGCGCCCATTTCTTCGCAGTATTTTTTGATGCGTTGCGCGACTTCGCGTTCTTTGCGCGAGTGACTGTCGATCTGCACGAGTTCGAGCAGAAGATTCTTGATGCGGTCCTGATTGATCATCGGGGCCTCCGAAGCAGAGTTTCAGTTTGAAGTTGCAGGTTTCAAAACCCAACAGTCGAACCTGAACCCTTAAAGCTGGGACTTGAAGCCGTGCAGCAATCGTACTACACGCGCCTCAGGTTGACGAAATACTAGCCCGCCATTCCTCGCCTTTTCGCTCGAGCTCATCCAGCGCGCGCTGGAGTTCGTCCCGTTTCTTACTCAGAGCGTCATCATCAGCATCTGCCGGTACATAAATTGGCGCCGCGATGATAACCCGCGCACGTGTGAAAGGTTTCGGTATTCGCGTGTGGTCCCAGCTCTTCTTTAACTCCCAAAAGCTTGTGGCCGCGATAGTGAAAGGCAGAATCGGCTGGCCGGTTTTCTTGGCCACCAACACGGCGCCCATTTTCGCTACATAACGAGGCCCTTTTGGACCATCGATTACAAAGCCAGCGGGGCGACCCGCCCGCATTAGACGAATCATCTCAACTGTCGCGCCGGTGTGACCCCGCGTCGAAGAGCCGCGCACGGTCCCGAAGTCGAAGCGCTTAATGATGCGGCCCGTATATTCGGCATCGAAACTGCGCGAGCTCATCACAATGATGCCGCGCCGACGCCAAAAGTATGTGGACAGGAAGATCGTGTTGTGCCAGGCCGTGTAGATTGGAATGTGCCCATTTGAGGCCGTTTCCCAATTCTCCCAACCTTCGACTTCGAATCTGATGGTTGAGCCGATGAGTTTGAGAAAGACAAAAAACAGCAAGCCGGCCACGCGAATCAGCAGGCGATCTTTAAAGGAATAGCCGGAAAGATCGGCAAAAGAATACGCGCGTTCGAATGGGCGCTTTTCCATTTTCAATGCTCTAGCCATAAATCTCAGGCTCGCCCGGCGGTCGCGTTTTCCAACGTCGGTGCACCCAGAGCCATTGGTCAGGAAAGCGTCGCACTTCGTCTTCGACCACATTCGTGATTGATCGAGTCAGTCGCAAAATGTCTTCCTCTTCATCGCCGGTGCGCTCGATTGAGACGGGTTCCCCGATTTCCAGCATCACTCTTCCGCGCGCTTTGTCCCATGGCGCGAACACGGGAACGACGGCCGCGCCAGTGCGCAACGCGAGCTTGGCGACGAGAAACGTAGTGGCTGCTTTCTGGCCAAAGAAATCTACGAATACAGCTTCGCGATCCAACGTATTCAGATCAACCAGAATTCCCAACGTGCCGGCGTGCCGCAAAGTCTCAAGCATCTCGCGCGCGGCAAACATTTTGTCGATTGTTCGGTTTCCGCGTGACGTGCGATAGCGATCGACTAACGCCTCAATCTTTGGATTGTCGATCCGCCGCACCAGGAAGCTCAACGGCTCGTCAAACACCGACAGCGCAAAGCTGGTCAGCTCCCATGCCCCCACGTGTCCCGTGAAAAGAATGATCGCACGGCCTGCGGCACGCAACGCCGCCAGACGCTCCAGCCCTTCGCAATCGATTATTTCGCGCCACGCTTCAGGCGTTTCTTTTTCGAAATGGCTGAACACGCCCAGCAGACGGCCCAGATTTTCAAAGCAGCCTTCCAGCAAACGCGCGTGCTCTGGCGGGCTCAGTTCGGGGAAGGCCAGCGCCAGATTGCGACGTCCTGTTCGTTGTAGTTTTTCAGCGAAAGAATAAAAGAGTCGAGACAAACAAGAGCCAAGCCGTAGACTGAAGCGCAGCGGGAGCATCGAGAAAACCGCCAAAATCAAGCGGGCAGCCCAATACTCAACATTAGTGCGCAGAATGGATTTGCTCTTCAACAGAGGCGACAGTCTAGAGTCTGGCGAGGTCAGCCACAAGTGCAAACGCCACTGAAGAGGGAAGTCAATTGAAGCGTTCGAAATTGCAAATTCCAAAATGAAAATTGACAATTGCAAATTGTGCTTTGCCGCGCCCGCGGCCGCGTCAGACGTTTTAGAACGCGTGCCTCACCGTCTTTGGCGCCAAATTGAAAGTTTCAGTTCGCAATTTTCAATTCGCAATGACTGTAACTACTGAACAAACGCCGCATTCAACGGTAGGTTTCTTTCGCAGGTACGTCTACTGGTTGCCGCAGGCGCTGGTAGGACTGGCGCTGACGCTCGTCTATCTGAATCCATTCATCGGCGATTGGGACGGCCTTGACTACACCGTCGCTTCATTGCACGGCGAGCCGTCGAACATGGCTCTGGGCCGCTCTCTGTTCACTCTGTTCAACTTCGTTCTCTACACCTTTGCGCACAAGGTTTTCGGGGTTGGCCCAGAGCACGCTTACTTGCTTTTCAAGTATGCGGTCGTGGTGCAGGTTCCTGTGGCGATCATCGCGTGCTGGGTTCTGGCGCGCGACCTCACCTCGTCGTTACTGTCCGCGACCGTTCCGGCGCTGATGGTCGCCGTATGCCCCGTAGTCGTCATCTACGGCAGTCAGGTTATGACCGACGTCCCGGCCGTCTGGTTGCTGGCGGCGGCCCTGGTCGTGCATCTGCGTGGATTGAAAAGTGGACGCGCGTGGCTGATTCTCGCGGGAGCAGCTTTGCTCGGACTGGCAGTTAATCTCCGAGAGACGGTTGGGTTTTACTTTCCTTGGTTACTGTTGGCGCCATTCGCGACCGGTTGGACATTCAACCGCCGCACGTTGGCCGTGATTGGAGCTTCGCTGGTTGTCTTTTTCATTTTCGCGCTCGGCCCGTTTGCTTTGTGGTATGCCCTCGACGCCGCTTATCGCGCGAATTGGTACATCTGGCTGGAGTCGTCACGCAGCGAGGCCACGCGTCACCCGCTAACGTTGTCGAATCTCAAACCGTTCTTCGCGTACTTCTTTTTGGCTGCACCCATCGTGTTCGTGAGTTTGCCGTTTGCGCTCGCCAATGAGTGGCGAAAACGCGGATGGACGATTCCACTCGGGGCAGCGAGCATGGGTTTGTTCGTTAACGCGACATTAGTTTTCTACTACAGCACAGTCATCAACTGGCGTTACTTCGTGATCGGACTTCCCGCAATGGCTCCGCTTGTGGCGAACTACTGGCTGCGTCTCGGAACTCAGAAACTGAAAAGCCCGCGGCGCGCGTTGGCATTGATCATCGCCGTCGTGCTGACTGTGTCCGCAACGATGGGACTTTTATTGCGCACGAGGACGAACGATTATCGCAACCGGTTGGCGTTCGCGAGGGATTACATCGCCAGTCTGGAGCTTTTGCCGAAGGATGCAGTGGTGATCGCCGGCTTTGCCACGGTGGCGGTTACGTATTGGCGCGGCATCGGCGCGGGGCAATGGGGACATATCGGCACGGGCGCAGGCTTTCCCGCGGGCAAGTTGCAATCGAAGATTGAAGAAGAATTACGCGCAGGCCACCGAGTCTTTCTAGACGTCGATCCGCGCTGGTGGCAACCATGTTCGTGGCAATCAGCCGAGATTCGCGAGCTAGTGGCCACCGAACCTCACTTTCACTTTCGCCGCATCGCGCCGACAATTTTCGAGATTCGGCCACCGGAAGATGCTTCAGCCACAGACCAGCCGCGCCTCGAACAGCTTTTGCCCGAGAATAGACAGGAAGAATTGAAGAAGTGTTTTAGTGCGGGGTGACTACGCGGATCTCAATTGCACAACCGGCGCCTGAGCCGGCGCAACGAATTCATTCTTCGGAAACAGAGCGGTTTGCCAATCGGGTTTGCGCGAGATCCAGCCGTCTATAGAAGTTGCTTCCACCGGCCGTGAGAACAGATAGCCCTGGCCGTACTGACAGTTCAGCGCACACAGTTGGCTGAATTGGGCAAGTGTCTCGACGCCTTCCGCGACGACTTCCATCCCCATGTTCTCAGCCAGAGAGACAATCGTGCGGACGATCTCGATGTTCTCCGCAGCTTCGCCGATGCGGCCGATGAACGAGCGGTCGATCTTCAGCGTGTCAACCGGGAAGCGGTGCAGGTAGCCGAGCGAAGAATAGCCCGTGCCGAAGTCGTCGATGCTCAGTTGCACGCCCAAAGCCTTCAAGCGGCGCAGAAGCTGCACAGCCGTCTCAGCATTTTCCATGACCGCGCTCTCAGTGATTTCCAATTTCAAATGACGCGGCTCGATGTGCGTCTCCTGCAAAATCTCGCGAATCTGACTCACCAGAGCCGATTGGGCGAGTTGCTTGCTGGAGAGATTGACGCTCATGAAGAGATTGCGGTTGGTGTGCGATTGCCATTGCCACTTCGCGAGCTGTTCACATGCGCGGCGCAGGATCCACAGTCCCATCGGGACGATTAGTCCCGTGTCTTCCGCCAGCGAGATGAAGTCGCCCGGATTGATAAAACCGCGCTCCGGATGCTGCCAACGTATCAGGGCTTCAAAGCCGGCGAGCTGCCCATTCTCGAGCGAAACAATTGGTTGATAGTGGACGCGGAACTCCTCGCGATCGAGCGCGCGGCGCAGATCGGTTTCCATCTGCAAAAGGTAAACCGCGCGTGCGTGCATGCCCTTGTCGAACACTTCGTAGCAGGCTTTGCCCTGGGCCTTCGCGCGATACATCGCGGTGTCGGCGTCGCGCAGCATCGCTTCGGGATGATCGTAACCGGTCGAGCTCATGGCGATCCCGATGCTGGTGGTGGTGAAAACTTCATGACCACTGAGGTTGAACGGAGACTCGAGTTTCTCCTGAATTCGCTTGGCCATGTTCGTGGCGTCGCCCGAGTTCGCAATGCCATCGAGCAGAATCGCGAACTCGTCGCCGCCCAGGCGCGCGACCATGTCAACTTCGCGAATGCAATGCTCCAGGCGTCGCGCCATCGCAATCAGCAGTTGATCGCCAATCGAGTGGCCGAGACTATCGTTCACGTTTTTGAACCGATCGAGATCGAGGAAGAGCACCGCGAATTGATAATCCTCGTGCTGCTTCGCGCGTTCCATCACGAACTTCAGGTTTTCCGCCAGCAGCGCCCGGTTTGGCAGGCTGGTCAACGTGTCGTGAAAAGCCGCGTGGCGAAAGTGATCTTTGCTTTCCTGAAGCTGATCGCTAATCCGTTCCTGCTCGGCAATGTGACGATTCAATTCTTCCACGTGACGTTCGGCCTGTTCCGCGCGGGCGCGTTCGGCTTCGGCGCGCGCGCCTTCAGCTTCGGCGCGTTCGCGCTCCGCCTGCTCGGCCTGCTCCGCGCTGGCCTTAATCTCGTCCAGATACTTGTGATACGTGAAGTAAACGATCGAAATGACCGGCGTGCCGACAATCAGAATCGCGAAGCCGGCCTTCTCGAAAGAATTCGAAGTTATCGCGGCAACCGCGCCGCCGGAAATGTACGTAATCGAGGTCCAGAGATAATGCGTTTGCCACGTGCGGAAAATTGAGTCCCCCGTTTTCAGCGCCAGGCCAGCCGCGCTGATGCCGGTGTTAATGAAGTACTGGGCCAGCGCCATCGCGCCTACGGCGGGAATAAACACGTGCCATTCGTGGAATCTGAGGTTCGCGATCGAGCCGAAGCACAGTTCGATGATGAGTACCGTGAGCAGCGTGGAACACGCCATCATCGCTGAGTTGAAAGCGACGACTAGCGGGTTCTTGCTGATGCGAATGCCCGAAAACAATCCTTCGGCGGCCGCCAGAAAAATGCCGGCGAAGCCGCCATAGACCAGCAGCGCGAGAAAAATGAACGTATCAGAGACGGTGACGTTGGTGTTCGCGCGCGGAATCTTAACGGCGAAGCGCGAGCTGACGAGTACGGTAATCGTCGTCAGCAAGACGATGCGCAAATCAAATTTCGGCAGCGGCATCGCGAGCGCTGCGTAGATTAGCGATGCGCCGCCGCACGCCACGACCAACCAACGATAGGCGACGGACAGACTCTGTTTGCCGGTTGAATGGGAAGTGCTAACCAAGCTGTGAACCCCTGGAAAATTGTTAACGCAGATAAATCGTTTCGTATTCGCTGTGGAAATCAAACCCGGCCTTCGTGTAGAACGCGGCCGTGTCGGCTTTGCGTTGATTGATCGTGAGGCAGATCGAACGGCTGCGGCGAAGCAGGATTGACGAGAGTTGCGCAAGACATCGTTTGCCGTAACCTTTGGAACGATCTTGCGGGTGAACGTGAATTCCTTCGAGGTAAATCATCTCGGGCGTATCGCCGACGACGTCGGCCTTGAAAATCGGCTTGCCGTTCTCAACCCAAACCCAGACGCGTCCCTGATTGATGCGGCGCGCGGTCCGGGCCCGAAAGCCTTGCGGGTCGCGCTGGAACGGATTAATGCCGCCTTCTTCAAAGGCAAGCATCGCATTAACGGTCAGCACGTGCTCGATATCATCGATCGTGGCCGGCCGCAGATTGCAAACCGGCTCGAACGCCGGGATGGTTTTGCTCTCAAACAGAAGCTCGCGGCAGACTAGCCGCGACTGTTGGCCGACTTCGGCGAATTGCTTCCAAAAACTGTCGACCGTTTTGCGTTCGCCACGAATGAGGTAAGCGTGTTGGCTTTGGGCAGCCAGTTGGGCAAAGGCGGCAACCGCTGAATCGGTGCGCGCCTCGATAATTGTAGCATGCCCAATGAGGGCTACGCCCTCTATTTTTTCGGCGCTGTTCCGGCACACATAAAATGAGCCCCGATTGTGAGGACTGGCGAGGCCATTATCGCGAATCAGCGTGGACATGAAGACCGTGTGAATCGACCGTTCGGCTAGAAATTCGAGCGTTTCGGCTTCTTGTCCCGGTTGCAACTGGCCGCAAGTTAGATCACCTGGAAAAAGGTCCGGCTCACCTGCTAGTTCGCATTTCATCATTGTGACGGCCATTGAATTGCTCCTTTATGCTGTGGTCTGTCGGGTAGACTTCAGTTAAGGCCGCATTGCTGGCCCGTCGTCTCCGTTGATAAGGGCGCGCATGGACATGGCTTGCACGGTCGCATCGCCGAGCACGACGCCGTCTCCGAGGACAACGCCGTCGCCCAGGATGATTCCGTCGCCAAGTACCACGCCGTCGCCCAGCACGACGCCATCGCCGAGCACAACACCACTACAGAAGATTGTGCCGTCGCCAAGCACCACGCCGCTGCTCGTAAAGATACTGTCACCAAGGACAACGCCATCGCCGAGGACGACGCCGTCACCAAGAATGATGCCGTCACCGAGGACGATGCCGTCACCGAGAATGATCCCATCGCCAAGGACTACGCCCATTGCGTAATACGTTTGGTATTTAGTGATTAGCGACGTGCCCTTCGCGTACCAGTGTTTCAGGATAATGCCCTGTGACCAGGTGAACGTTGCTCCGCCGATCGTCGTCTGCGGATTCGGGTCTGCAGCAGTCAGCATCGGATCGCCCTTGGGTGTACTGCTGGTGAGATCTGTGCGAATCACTTTGGCCAAACGTGCCGCGCCTTCGACGTTCAACTCGCCGGCGCCTTGCTCGAGCATATTCCAGCCCGGCAAAGGATCGGCCGTATACATCAGCGCCATCTTCACCATGTTGGGCGTCAGCTTTGGATTGATTTGCAGCATCAACGCCGCCGCACCCGCCACCACCGGCGTAGCCATCGAGGTACCGCTCAGATACATCAGTTTCTTGTTGTTGCTGTCGGTGATTCCTGAGTCCAATTGTGGATTTTGGGTCACCAACAGATTGCGGGCGGAAGCGCTCGTATCTGATTCGGCAAAGATCAGTTTGTTTCCAGGAGCGATTAAGTCCGGCTTAAGCAGATTGTCGTAGTGTTTGGCGCCGGCATCATCGGTGAAATAGCTGCGGGTTGGTCCACGTGAACTGTAGGTGGCAACACCGTCGTCCGCGTGCGAGTCAGTGCCAAAGGTATTGGCGGCGCCCACCGTAATGACAGAAGGCTCGTTGCCCGGCGAATGTATTTGGCCGTAAATCTTGTTGCCATTGGCGTCTTTGCCGTTGTTACCCGCCGCGGCTACGACGACGATACCCGCATCAACCAGAGCCCGGGAAGCGCGACAGATTGGATCGTTCTTGTAGGAGCTAATAGCCGGTGCGCCCAGACTCATGTTAACGACGCGGATGCTGTATTTGTCCTTGTTTAGAGGATTGCTTGAGCTTACTGCCTTTGTTGGATCGGCTGGACTAAGAATCCAGTTCAATGCCGCGAGCAGCGCTGACGTCGTGCCTACGCCGGTCTTGTCGAGTACCTTCAGGTTAATGATGTTTGCGTTGGGCGCAACGCCTTCATAGGTATTGCCGTTGGTCGTGCTGACGCCGGCGGCAGTTGCTAACACGTGTGTGCCATGGCCGTACGGGTCAGTCGTCGTGTTGTTCTCAGTCGTAAAGTCTTTACTGAATTTTATGCGGCCGGTACCAAGAAGACTGCTGGCGAAAGCCCCGTGGCTTACGTCAACGCCGGAGTCAAGAACGGCGATCGTAATACCGCTGCCATCGATCGCACTCGCGCCGAGCAGGCCGCTAACGAGGCCAGGCGCATTCCGTACTTGATCAGTTCCGGTTGTCACAGTTACGTGGCCCAGCATCTCGATCTTGCTATCCGGTGAGATGTAATTCATCGAACCCCGCTTCATCAGCGCCTCGATGGCCTGGACTGGCAGTTCGACTTTTATCGCGCCAATGCTTGCCATGCTGGCCCCACTGATTAGCACGCCGTTACGCGCCAGCAGCGAGCGCACTTCGCGGCTGTTGACATCGCTTACCTGAAGGATCGCTGATACGCGACTGTTCGAGCCGGCGTTGCGAACGAGTTCGCGCATGTCCGGCGAGATCTTGTCGCCTTCGAACTCTTCGTTGATCGGGCTCTTGCGTTTGTCTTTGGCTGAGGTTGTGTTTGACGCCGTCTCAGTCGCACTAAGCGAAATGGACTCGAATAATTCCGCGACCGATTCGTCGGTTGCGATGTACAAATTGTAGGCTTCGGGGCTGGCGCCGCCGATCACGCGGATGCCATTGGCCACGATGGCCGACTTGATCTCCGCGCTCGCTGCGACAGTCGCGTGGGCGCCGGCATATTGATGAAGCTGATCAACGAAAAGAATGATCTCATCGCGGGTGGCCGCGGCCGCCGAGAACACGGCCTGAATGCGCCGCTCAAAATCCTGGCTGGTCTTCGCGCCCTTCGCGAGCGCATCCAGACTGAGGCTGAACACCTGTCTGCCGCGCAAATTTTCAGGCACGTCACCCGATACGATCTTGATTGCCATACCGCGCGCAACTGCGGCGCGATCCACATCTGATTCGCTAATCACAACCGGGGCCTTTGGTGAGCGGCGCACTAACGTCGCGATGACGCGGTTAATCTCAGCGTCGAAGCCCTGCACGGTTTCGAGTTTCCCTTGTGCGGCCAGACGCGTGAGGTCGACCGCGTATTTTGAAAGGACGGCACGAGCATCGTCGGTCGAAGCCGGCAGTGCTGCCGGGGCTTGCGCAGACGCGCTGTGGCTGAAGCCGAGACCAGCGCACACTGAGATCAGAAGAGCTGAGAGAGTCAGCCAGGTGATAGCGGGGGCGGTTCGTGTTCTTTTCATCTTCTTCATCCTCGTGAAACTTGTACTTGCCTCGTAGAGAAATACTCTGCGGGCGACGAAGCGTTTTGCGAAGGGTGTGCCACTCCCCCGATGAGCAGCTAAGTGATTGTCAGGTTAGGGATTAGCGGATACTGAAAGGTGCTCTTCCGTGAGAGAGTGTAGGTCAGCTTGAATGAAGACACGGTCAATTTAACCGGACTCAGTGATGAGCGAAAAGGAAAGGTCGTAACATCAAGCTGAGCTTTGGCGCGTTCCACATTTGCAGACACGATCGGTTTGCCATGGCATAGGAATCTTTCACGCCTTGGTTGCCGCAACGCGATTCGACCAGTGCAACTGAATTGAACCTTCAGTTGCTAAAAAAGATGGGGCTTCTTGCCTCTTCGTGCTTAGGTTATAATGCCCGCGCGTGGAGGTTTGGGAGTTAGCCACGCCGCGGCAATCATAAAAACTCAAGCCAATGTTCGAACGCTACACAGAAAAAGCGCGCAGGGTAATTTTTTTCGCTCGATACGAAGCGTCACAGTTCGGCGCGCCGGCGATTGAGCCTGAGCATCTGCTGCTCGGCTTGATGAGGGAAGACAAGACGCTTACCGGTCGGTTCTTTCCGCGCGCGCAAATCACGATCGAAGCGATTCGCCGCGAGATTGAGGGTCGCACCCTGTTGCGCGAAAGAATACCGACGTCAGTTGAACTGCCACTCGCTCCGGAGACCAAGCGTGTCCTGCACTACTCGCACGAGGAATCGGATCGCCTGCAACATCGTCACATCGGGACAGAGCATCTGCTGCTCGGCTTACTGCGCGAAGAGCGTTCGATGGCCGCACAGATTCTGTTTGAGCGGGGATTGCGACTGAATGCGGTGCGTGACGAAATCGCCAGACAGAGCGGCGCCGACGCCCGTCATCGGAAAGACATTCCGCACTTGCTCGAGTTCTCGCGCGACCTAACTGAAGACGCGGCAAACGATCGGCTTGATCCGTTGATTGGTCGCGAAGGCGAGATTGAGCGCGTCGTGCAAATCCTTTGCCGTCGCACGAAGAACAATCCCGTCTTGATCGGCGAGCCCGGTGTCGGTAAGACTGCGATCGTCGAAGGTCTGGCGCAGCGTATCGTGCGCGACGAAGTCCCTTCGTTCCTGGAAAACAAACGCATCCTGTCGCTCGACATCAGCCTAATCGTGGCCGGCACAAAATATCGCGGTCAATTCGAAGAACGCTTGAAGCAGATCATGCGCGAGCTGATCGACAATCCGCAGTACATCGTGTTCATCGACGAATTGCATACGCTGGTGGGCGCGGGTTCCGCGGAAGGTTCACTGGACGCGGCGAACATTCTGAAGCCGGCGCTTTCGCGCGGCGAAATTCAGTGCATCGGCGCGACGACGCCCGGTGAATTTCGCAAATCGATCGAAAAGGATCGCTCGCTCGAGCGCCGTTTCCAGGCGGTGAAAATCGCGCCGCCTTCGGAAGACGAAGCGGTGGAGATTCTTGGGGGCGTGCGCGAACGCTACGAAAGTTTTCATCAGGTGCACTACACCGACGATGCTTTGGCAGCCGCGGTTTTGCAGTCCAGCCGTTACATTCCCGATCGCTTCCTGCCGGACAAAGCCATCGATGTGATTGACGAAGCCGGCGCGCGCGTGAAGTTGCGTGTCCGCGCGGAGCAGGGGAATCTTGATGAGTTAAATGTGTCGCTTACCGAGTGGGAACGCGCGACTTATGGCCGGGCGCAGGCTCCGATCGAAGAAGAGGACCCGCTCGTAGTCGGCGAAGTCACGCGCGGAGACGTGGAAGAAGTGATCGCGCGCTGGACTGGCATCCCGATCACTTCGCTGAAAGAGGAAGAATCGAAGAGGCTTCTGCGCATTGAAATCGAGTTGCACAAACGCGTGATTTCGCAACGGCCGGCTATCTCGGCGCTGGCTCGCGCGATTCGACGTTCCCGCGCGGGACTGAAAAATCCGCATCGTCCCGTCGGCTCGTTCCTGTTTCTGGGCCCAACCGGTGTCGGCAAAACCGAAGTGGCGCGCTCGCTGGCGCAATTCCTGTTCGGCAGCGAACGAGCCATGATTCGCTTCGACATGTCGGAATTCATGGAGAAGCACTCGGTTTCTAAGCTCATCGGCTCGCCGCCGGGTTACGTCGGACACGAAGAAGGCGGCCAACTTACGGAACGGGTCAAGCGCTCGCCTTACGCCGTCCTGCTCTTCGACGAAATCGAGAAAGCGCACACGGACGTTTTCAATATTCTGCTTCAGGTTTTCGAAGACGGAATCCTGACAGACGCACTGGGCAACACCGTCGATTTCAAGAACACCATCATCATCATGACCTCGAACATTGGCGCGCGGTTCATTCAAAAGAGGGCATCGCTCGGGT
This sequence comes from Pyrinomonadaceae bacterium, assembly GCA_036001745.1. Classification (GTDB taxonomy): domain Bacteria; phylum Acidobacteriota; class Blastocatellia; order Pyrinomonadales; family Pyrinomonadaceae; genus UBA11740. The sequence continues at coordinate 6,264 of DASYTZ010000026.1, read as the reverse complement.
TTCAGGGCTCCGCCGATATGTCGCGCGCGAAGATGGAAGAGATGGTGATGAGTTCCGTGCGCCAGACGTTCAATCCTGAGTTCATCAACCGCCTGGACGAGATCATTGTTTTCGACGAACTGGGTGACGAAGAACTGCTCGACGTCCTGCAACTTCAGGTCGATCAAATCAACCGCACAATGACGAATCACGGCTTCATCGTGCGTCTCTCAGACGACGCGAAGCGCTGGATTCTCGACAAAACCTGCTCCGATCGTTCTTATGGTGCGCGTCCACTGCGCCGCGCGCTGCAAAAATACGTCGAAGACCCGCTCTCTGAGGCCTTGATCCAAGGTCAGCTCGGCGACGCGTCGCTTGTCGAGATGTATGTTGACGCCGGCGAACTCAGCTTCCGCTCGATCATGATCGACGAAGAGGGAATCGAGCAGCCCAGCGATTTGCTCTTGACGCAGTAAACGCGATTTGTTTTCCGCGCATTTTATGAGTCCAAAGTGTGCCCCACTTTGGACTTTCGCTTTATTTTCCCGTTATAATGCGCCGCTTTGTAAGGTTGGAAACTGGCAACGAGCGAAGGCGGCGGTGAATCCAAGTGCTCCCCAGGCTGCGCGCGCCGACGGTTTGTGTTACGGTTTTCCCGAAGTAAACGCTGATTCATATATCTGCCGGAATCCCGAATGATGATCGGGATGAAATGGCACGAGAGCTTGCTGATGGCGGGCTCGAGCGTAAATCAGGTAGCTGGGAAATGAAGTCTTAAACCACCCGCTACCGCAGGTGGTTCTGACATACCGGCACTTATGCACTCATACGCCAGAGTTTGGCTCGCCCTTCTGAGCGCCATCATCGCCATTTCCGCGCTGGCCTTCGTTAAGCCGGCATACGCACAACAGCCTCAGCAACGCCTGGTTGAAACTGTAGACATCATCGGCAACCGTCGTCTGCGCAAAGACGACATCCTTTACTATGTGCAAACGCGTCCGGGCGACGTTTACAACCCGGCACAGGTCGAGCGCGACCTGCAGGCAATCCTCGCGCTCGGATTTTTTGACAAGGTTGAGACGCGCGTAACCATCGAAGATGGCCCGCGAGGCGGAGTCGTCGTCACGTTTTACGTCAAAGAACTCCCGATCATTCGCGACATCCAATTCGAAGGACTGCACAGCGTTGCTGAGTCAGACGTCTTGAAGACTTTTCGCGAGCGTCGCGTCGGGGTCTCGAAAGAAGCGATTTACGATCCAGTCAAAGTGCGCAACGCGATCCGCGTGTTGAAAGAGCTGCTTGCGGCGAAGGGCCATCCGAACGCCGTCATTACGGAAGAGAAAGAGCAGATTTCGGCGACGTCAGTGGGAATTACATTTCGCGTTGACGAAGGCGCTCGCGTGCGCGTCGCTGAGATTCATTTCGACAGCAAAGTTTTTAAGAGCGGCACGCTGCGCGGCCAGATGAAGTACGTCAAAGAGGCGGGCTTGTTTTCACGCATCCGCGAGCAGGACATTCTGCACCGAGAGAAGCTCGACTACGACCTGCACCTCGTTGATAACTACATGCGGTCGAAGGGCTATCTCCAGGCCCGCCACGGAGAGCCGCAAATTGAAGGCTTAGGCCGGCGGCGCACGGGCTTCCCGATCCTGCCGGTGCCTTTCCTTTCCTCAACCGATGAAGTCTTGCGGATTAACGTGCCGATCACTGAAGGAAGGCTGTATCGAGTTGGCGAGCTGAAGATCGAGGGCAACTCGATCTTTTCTGAGCAGGTAATCAAAAACCTCATCGGCTTGAAAAACGGAGACATCGCGAACGGCGAAGCCATCAGTAAGGCGCTGTACGAGAATCTGAAAAAAGCTTACGGCGCGCAGGGATTCATTCAGTACACCGCCGAAATTCAGCCCACGTTCAAAGACAATCCGCAGAAGCCCGACGAAGGGATTGCGGATTTTCTGGTCACGATTGATGAGGGCAAGCAGTTCACGCTGCGGCGGCTGGAGTTTACCGGCAACACATTTACGCGCGACAACGTGTTGCGGCGCGAGGTCCTGATTAACGAAGGCGATATCTACAATCAGAACCTGTTTGAGTACTCGATTGTGCGCCTGAACCAGCTCGGCTATTTCAATCCGATCGACAAAGACAAGGACGCGGACTACCGCACGAACGAAGAAGAAGCGCTGGTCGACGTCACCGTGAAGGTCGCCGAAAAAGGGCGGCAGGAAATTTCATTCAACGGCGGCGTTTCGGGAATCGGTGGATCGTTCTTCGGTCTGCACTATTCGACGAATAACTTATTTGGCCGCGGCGAAGTGCTGTCGCTCGACCTGGCCGCCGGCAATCGGCAGCGCAGCTTTAGCTTCTCGTTCACGGAGCCGTACATTAAGAACCGGCCGATCACCGCCGGGTTTTCCATCTTTGCGTATTCGCAGAAGTTTTTCGGCGAAGGCACGGCGTTGTCGCAGAACCTTTCGGCGCAGCAGGGACTGTTCGGTTCGGCGCTCGATTTCTTCAACACCAGCTCTGAAAATCTGTTTACCAGAGAGTCTTTGGGCGCGACAGTGTTCGCCAGCGCGCCGCTGTCTGAGTTCTATCGGAAGCGGCCCTTCACGCAGTTTTCGCGCGTTGGACTTTCGTATTTGTTCAGCAGCTCCAGCACGAAGGATCCACAGGTCAACACGGGGACTAACACCGATCAGTTCATTCCGGTTGTTTACCGGCAGCCGAACATCATAACCAGCCGCGTCACAGCGTCGTTTGTTTATGACGCTCGGGATTACAAGGGCGGTATCGATCCCACGTCCGGCAAATCCTTATCAATCGGACTCTCGTTCGCGGGCTTGCTCGGTGATGTGCGAACTTATCAGCCGACGGTGGAATTCATGCAATTTCATCCCGTACGGAATAAGAGGACCGATCATCCGCAGGTTTTTGGTTTTCGTCTTCAGGGGGGAACGGTCGGCTCGTTTGCCATTTCGCCGAAGGTCAGAAACGCAAACTCGCTCGCTTTCGTCGATGGTGTTCCAATTTACGAAAGATTTTTCCTGGGTGATGAGTTCTCGATTCGCGGGTATCCGCCACGCGGCATCAGTCCATTTGTGCCACTCGATTTTTACCTGACATCGCGAAACGTTGTATTGGCGTCGAATGCTTTCGGAACAGCCACTGTGGTTCCGGGATTGCCGCAATCGCTGGCGAACGTGGGTCTGTTTACCGGGCCAACCGGAAACAATGTTGTGAAACTTAGCCGCGTCTGGACGCGCATCGGCGGCGACACACAGTTGCTTGGCAACTTCGAGTATCGCATTCCGCTGATTGGCAAAGCAGTCTCCGCAGCATTGTTCGCGGACGTCGGCTCTTCGTTTAATTTCCGAACCAAAGGCGAGCAGAGCTACTCGAGCGAATTCCTCGCAGACCAGCCGTTCTTGCAAACCGTTGGTTTCATCTCATGCTCTCGTTTTGGATCAACCGGCGTTGCTGCGCTCACTCTGAGTTCCGCCGTGTTTTGTAATCATCCGGGGTTTGCGGTTCAACCTGTCCTCGGTAGTCTCGTGGCGCGCGACAACCGTCTGGTGACGCAGGCGGAGCTCGATGCGGCGCAAACCGGAATGATCGATCCAAATACGGGTCTGCCCTTCGGTTTTCAACCCGTTTTCATTCGTGGCGAGGCGCAAACCAATACGGTGGCGCGGCTGGGCGAAAGCAAGTTCGGGAAGATCGGCGACTTTCATAGCAGTATCGGCGCCGAGCTTCGCTTCCAGGTGCCCATTCTCAACGTGCCTTTTCGGCTGATTTATGCTTATAATCCCCGGGCGCGTCAGGACCAGTTCATTGAAGGATTTCCGTTCATTTTCAACGAGAAAAAGCGCGTCTTTCGATTTAGCGTAGGCCGCACCTTCTAACACCCGAACGGCGGGAACATCGCCCGCCAGAGGCAAACCAAAACGACGAACAGAACAACTAAGGTTTCAGTTCACGTCGTCATTGAAGTAAGGAGTATTTCGAGAACTTTATGAAGATATTTCGTGCGACAGCCGCGATCGCTTTTTTCGTGGCATTAATGGCCGTTTCGGCGTTTGCGCAACCCCGCACCGGGGCAGGCACCGGCACCACTCCGGCCCGACCGACAGCCACCCCTGCACCCGCGCCGCCCACATCCGTAAACGTTCCCGACAGCAAAGTCGCGATCATTGACAGCTCGGCTTTCGCGGACGAGAAACAGGGGATTGCGAAATTCGTGAGTGCACTCAAAAAAGTGAATGCCGAATTTCAACCGCGACAAACTGAGTTGCAGGGTTTGCAGCAGCAGATCGAAAAAGCAACGGCGGATTTGCAGAAAGCGGCGCCCGTGCAGGATCCGAAAGTCACTCAACAACAGCAGGACAAGATCGATCAGATGAAAAAGGACTTCCAGCGCAAAGGTGAAGACGCGCAAGCGGCTTTCAACAAGCGTTTGGAAGAAGTCCTGAGCCCGATTTATGAAGACATCGGCAGGGCGCTGGACACTTTTGCCAAAGCTCGAGGAATCACTCTGATTCTTGACGTTACCAAAGTCCAGGGCATTGTCAGTGCCGCCGATTCCATCGATATCACGCGCGCGTTCATCGCTGAATACAACAGCAAGAATCCGGCGACCGCGTCGCTGACGACGCCGCAGTAACCGGTCCGGCTTTAATGCATTTTGTTTGGAATGCGGAGATCGGCATACTGCCCGTCTCCGCATTTTCGGCTTACTGAAGTCTTTGAGAAATATGAAGAAGAGTTTGTTAATACTGTTGGTCTTGGTCTTTTCAGCCGCGGCACGCGCGCAAGGCCCGGGAACTCAACCCGCAACCGGCCAGGCTTCCGTGCCGGTGGGTAAGATTGCAGTTATTTATTCCGAGGCGTTTCAGGATGGGAAGATCGGCATCGCTCGTTTTGCCGCGAGTATTAATAAATTGAATACCGAGTTCAAGCCATTGCAGGACGAACTGACCCAAACGGCTCAACGGTTGAAAGGTTTGCAGGCTGAGATCACCAACATGCAGCAAGGCACCACGCCCGCGACTCCGGCGCAGATTCAGACGAAGATCGATCAGTTTGATGAGCAGAAGAAAGCTTACGACCGCAAAGGTGAAGATGCGAAGGCGAGTTATGAGCGCCGCCGTGTCGAATTGCTGACGCCGTTGCAGGAAGACGTCGGCAAAGCGCTCGATGCATTTGGCAAGGCGCATGGCATCACGATGATTTTGGACGGGAGTCAGATTCCGCTGGTCTACGCGGCTGATAGTATTGACATTACGAAAGCTTTCATCGCTGATTACAACAGCAAGAATCCCGCGCCGGCAGCAGCGGCAACGCCGTCGAGGCCGTAACTAGTAACAATTTTCCATTTGTCATTTTCCATTTCTCATTTGCCATTCATTATTCGAGTGAGGCTGGGATTTTGCGGCTCGCGCGAACGATGGCCAAATTACAAATGGCAAATGTCAAATGGAAGTTGATTTTGAACGAACCCGTGCAAACTATTCTCGACTCTGAAGCGATTAAGAAACTTCTCCCGCACCGCTATCCCTTTCTTTTGGTCGACCGAATTATTGAGCTTGTTCCGCGCGAACGAGTCGTCGGCATCAAGCAGGTCAGCATCAACGAAGAGTATTTTCAGGGACATTTTCCCGGCGCGCCGGTCATGCCCGGTGTGTTGGTGATCGAAGCCATGGCGCAATGCGGCGCGATTCTCGCTTTGCGCGAAATTGAAGATCGCGATCAGAAGCTGGTGCTTTTCACCGGTATAAAAGAAGCGCGCTTTCGCCGCCCCGTAGTGCCGGGTGACACCCTGGTGCTGGAAGTGACCGCGCTGCGCACCGGCTCGCGGATTCAGCGCATGCGTGGCGAAGCCAAAGTCGACGGCGAACTTTGCGCGGACGCTGAGTTGACCAGCGTTATTGCTAATCGCGAATCGTAAACTTCCACATGAGTTCGCCATCCATTCAAAAATCGCAGTCTGCTGAGGTTCACCTGTCCGCAATTGTCAGCCCTCGTGCTCGGATCGGGCGGGGATGTTTCATCGGGCCGTACGTCATCATCGGCGACCAAGTTGAGCTGGGCGACGGCGTGCGCATCGATTCGCATTGCGTAATCGATGGACGAACGCGTATCGGTGATGAGACGCACATCTATCCTTTTGTTTCGATCGGTTTGCCGCCGCAGGATTTGAAATTCGCCGGCGAAGAAACTGAAACCGAAATCGGCAAGCGCAACCGCATCCGCGAATTCGTCACCATTCATCGCGGCACAAAAGGC
>DASYTZ010000025.1:0-8652 GCA_036001745.1 Pyrinomonadaceae bacterium | reverse complement strand
GCCCCAGACGCGCTGGCGCGACACGCACCAGTCAGGCCGCGCGATTAGCATGTTGCGCATGCGATCCCTGCCCCATCCCGGAATCCAACGAACGCGTTCGTTGACTTCGCGAAGGGACATGGCTCGCAAGGTTTCGGCATCCTCCCTAACGGTCGGGTCTCCGCCTTCGTCCATGGCGATAAACCACTGCGGCGTCGCGCGAAAGATGACCGGGTTCTTGCAACGCCAACAGTGCGGATATCGATGCTCGTACTGCTCTGTGAAAAGCAGCACACCGCGATCGCGCATGAATTCGACGATTCTTGGATTCGCTTCGAAGACGGTCATGCCGGCGAAGTGTTCGACGTCTGAAGTAAATATTCCGGCGTTATCAACTGGACAGTAGATCTCCAGTCCATACTTCTTTCCAAGCACAAAGTCGTCATGGCCATGGCCCGGCGCTGTGTGCACCAGACCGGTGCCAGCTTTGCTCGTCGCGGTTTTTTCGCGGGCTTCACTGACGTCAAGCTCGGTTTCTGCGTCAGCTTCGCCGCCGAGCGTGACGTGCTCGCCGACCATGAAAAGCGATGGACGATCGATCCACGGATGTTTGGCTTCGAGGCGATCGAGTTTGGATCCAGGAAACCGTGCCAGAACATTTGTTCTCGCGATTTCGGTGAGTGTAAAGCTGTTTCCAACTACATCATCGTCTGGTGCGCTGACCTGCGTATTGTCGCGCACACCAATTCCACACTTCATGATTACGTGGTTCATTAGTTCAGCAGCTACGATGAAAACCTCATCGCCACTTTCAAACGCGACATATTCAAACTCCGGATGCACCGCGATTCCCAAATTCGATGGCAGCGTCCAGGGCGTCGTCGTCCAGATCAGCGCGAAGACTTTGCGTCCAGCCAGGGCCGGATCGATGAGGGCGGGATCGCTCTTCAGTGGGACCTTTACATAAACCGACGGGCTCGTGTGCTGATGATATTCAACCTCGGCTTCGGCCAGTGCCGTCTGATCGTGAATGCACCAGTAAACCGGGCGCGCGCCTTTGTAGACGAATCCGCGCTCAACGAAGCGCGCGAACAGGCGCGCCGTCTCAGCCTCGTAATGATCGGACATCGTGCTGTACGGATTGTCCCATTCGCCCAGGATGCCGAGCCGCTGAAAATCCTTCGTCTGCCGCTTCAAAGCATTCGCCGCGAATTCGCGGCAGGCGCGACGGATACTCAACGGGGGCATGTCTTTCTTTTTCGCACCCAGTTTCCGCTCGACATGAAGCTCGATCGGCAAACCGTGACAGTCGTAGCCGGGCACGTACGGCGCGTCATAGCCGAGCATCGTCCGCGATTTGACAATGAAGTCTTTCAGAATTTTGTTGAGCGCCGTGCCCAAGTGAATATCGGCGTTGGCATAGGGGGGACCATCGTGAAGAATGAATTTTTCGGCGCCGGCGCGGGCCTCGCGAATCCGTTCGTAGAGCTTCATGTCCGCCCATTTCTTCAAGCGCGCGGGCTCCGTCTGCGGTAGGTTCGCCTTCTGCCCGAAGTTTGTCTTCGGCAGGTTAACGGTCTTTTTCAGATCGAGGGTTGCTTCTTCGGTCGCCATAATTGACTAAGTAATCAAACTCAAGATAGTAACAGGCGCTGCGTTACGCGCCAAAAGCAAACAAAAAACCCGAACCACGTTTCTCTTTTGAGACGATGGTTCGGGCTTCTCAGCCTTTCGATGTTTGCTCGTTCAGCCGATAAACATCTCCTCGTCTCCATAACTGCGGTCAATCGGGCTGGGCGACGGCGCCACCAGAACTTCGAGGCCGCGCCGCAGGCCCGCGAGTATCGCCGCCAATTCACGCGCGGGTTCGATCACCTTACGTTGAATGAATTCGGTAGTGGTTGCGACGCGATCGTGAGTCGTGTCGATCGCGCGGCTGACCAGCTCGACTTTCTCCTTTGCCATCTCTGCCGTCTCATCGGCCAGGATCGTCAGGCCCCGCACTTCTTCCTTAATCAGCGCCGCTGATTCGGACAGGTGCATCGTCGCGGTCGACAGATGGCCAGACATCACGTTTACCTGCTCGGCGATCTGGCGGCCCTGCTCGGCGATTTTCTGGCCCTGCTCCGTAAGCGCATTCGCGCGAACGATCAGCGGATCAAGTTTCGCTTCGACGCGATTTACCGTCTTGACGGCGCGGTTCACGAACACTGCGATCGCAATCATCGCCGCCGCGATCACCAGGAAAGAGACAGCGATGATCGCAGTGATGATTACCAGCCAGAAGAGGGGATCGTTCGCGTTCATGTGCTACATCGACTTCTCAGGTTTGTAGGTGGGCGCCGCTTCAGTCCGGCCCGACAGCTCGGTCTTGCGCTTCTCTTCGACGTAGGCCTTTTTGCCGGCCTCAACCGCCGCCGAAATCGAACCAGCCTGCGACGAAACCACGTCCTTGGTCTTGGCTACCGCTTCACCGGCTTTGGCTGTCGCAGTGTCATACAACTCAGTGGCGCGTTCGCGCGTCGCTTCGTAATATTCACCCGCCGTCTCGCGCGCAGTGTCGTAGAGTTCGCCGGCCTTCTGACGCGTCGTATCGTAAACTTCGGAAGCCTTCGTGCCGAGTTGTTGTGCGGCTTCCTTCGATCGGTCGATGCCCTTGCGGGTCGCGTCGGCGATGTCGCTGCGCAGCTCTTCGCCGGACTTCGGCGCAAACAGCAGAGCCAGCACGGCGCCGATGCCGGCACCCACCAGAAAATACGTTAATCGGGTCGAAATACTGTCCCCATAGTCTCGATCGTCACCCATAGCAGTAATCCTTTCTGGAGAGGCGAATCCCTGCGGGAGTCCGCCAGTAAGTGTCAAATTGTTTCGGATGATAACTGCTCGCGACTATAACAAAAGGCCGGATGGCAGGCAAGGTTGTTACTAAACGCGACCGTCGCAAAGCTGCGAAGAAACTGTTGAAAAAGCGCCGTCAATCCAGTGCGCGAGCTTCGAATTTGCGCAGGCCCAGCCATGTGAACAGCGTCGAAAATCCAATCAGCGCGGCGTAAATTGCCGGCATCGACATGTGCGGCATCCCCGGCGTTAATGCCAGACGGAAACCTTCGTTTGCGTAAACCAGAGGGTTGACCAGCACTGCGTATTGAAACCAGGGAATTACGTGTAGCGTCGCCCACGGATAATATGCACAGCCGAAAAAGATCATTGGCGCGAGCAGCAAAGTAAACAGGAGCGAGATCTGTTGCGGCGGAACAATCGTCCCCATGACCATTCCAAAAGCCGCGAACAGCCAACTGCTCAAGAGCGCAACCAAGACGAAGTGCACCGCACTGATCCAGTTTAGATTGAGTTGCACCCGCATCAATAGCCACGCGAGAGGCATCACCACCGCTCCGGCGATGATGGCCTGCACGACGCCAACAATAATTTTTTCAATGCCGACGCCGGCGATGCTGATTGGCGCCAGCAGACGATCTTCAATCTCTTTGCTCCAGCCAAAATCGATCACCAACGGCAATGACACTGCCTGCATGCTTGAAAGCGTCATACTCAATCCGAGAATTCCGGGCAGCAGCATGTTTGTGTAGCCTCGTTGAATGATTCCCATGCGCGGCATCACAAAACCAAAGATGAATGTGAACATCAAAGGGTTCAACGCGACGCGCAGAAGAAACGAAACTAACTCACGCCGCGCAACGCGCAGGTCACGATGAAGAAGTGCGATGAATGTGGTCATGGCTAAACCGGATAATCTGCCACAGAGTCACAGAGACTCAGAGCGAGAAGCAAACAGAGAGAGAAAAAGCAGTCGATAATTATTTAGCTTCTCCGTGTCTCGTGGCTCCGTGGCTCCGTGGCAAATCTTGTTCGATTATTCTCTCAAACTGCGCCCCGTCAGATGCAGAAATAGATTCTCGAGACTTGGCTCGGCAACATGGGCATCGGTGATCATCACTTCCTGATCCGCAGCTGCACGCATCGCGCTGGCCAACAAGCCTTCCGCATGATCGGCATACACGCGAACCCGATTGTTTTCCGTTTTCACATCGACGACTCCCGGCAGCAATTGCAGCGCAGTAATGAACGGTTGCGCCACGTCACCGCGCACTTGCAATTCAACCAGATAACCACCAGGCACGCTGCGCTTCAATTGCGCCGGCGAATCGAGCGCCAGCAACTTTCCATGGTCGATGATGGCCGTACGCCCGCAAAGCTGGTCGGCCTCTTCCATGTAATGCGTCGTCAGAAGAATTGTCAGACCTTTCTGATTTAGTTCCGTCAGCAACTCCCACATCATCCGTCGCGATTGGGGATCCAGGCCGGTAGTCGGTTCATCGAGAAACAGAATCGCCGGATTGTGCATCAAGGCGCGCGCAATTTTCAGCCGCTGCACCATGCCACCCGAAAAACCGTTTACCTTTTCGTCTGCGCGGTCCGCAAGTTCGAATCGTTTCAGCAGATCATCGGCCTGTTGCTCACGCTCGTGCCTCGGAACGCCAAAGTATTCGGCGTGAAAGAGGAGAATTTCCTTCGCGGTCAAACTGCGGTCGAGATTGTTGACCTGCGGGACCACGCCGATGCGGCGCTTCACTGCGACCGGATCACGCGCCACGTCCACGCCTTCTATTTTCGCGACACCGCCGCTTGGTATAACGCGCGTGGTGAGAATACCGATGGTGGTGGTCTTACCCGCGCCGTTCGGCCCGAGCAGACCAAAGAATTCCCCGCGCGAAAATTCGAACGAAATGCCGTCGAGCGCTTTGACTTCAACTCCCTTGCGACCTTTCGGGCGGTAGGTCTTCCTCAGATCTTCTACGGCGATTACGGTTTCCATACTTTGTGGCACAGACTTCAGTCTGTGATTTGCGAGCGGAAGCACAGACTAAAGTCTGTGGCACTTCACATTCCAAACTGCAAATGCGTCGCAATGTACCACCAAACAGAGATTGTCAGCACGATCGACCCCGCAAGCAGCGCCGCAACGGTGCCAATAATCAGCCCGACAAACACCCAGTCGCTCGTGCGGCCGCGCTTTGCTTGCTCCTTTGAGACGGTGGCGCGCTCGCGCAGAAGCTTCAAATTTCTAACGTTCGGTTTCCACCAAACATCAAAGAGATATCCGATGAAGGGTATGAGGCCACCGACAAAATAGATCGCGATGGTCAGGCCCATCCGCAGCAGGGTGATCTTCGGCACCCGATAGCGCACAGCGGAGACCAGAATGTAAAGAGCGACAATCGTGGTGATAATGTCGCCGAACTCCGGGATCAGATCGATGATCGCGTTGAGCCCGAAACGCCAGCCGAGCACCGGAATGCGAAACTGGTTGTCCATGATCTGGCTGAGGACTTCCAGCTCGCGTTCGATTTGAATTGAAGTCGGATGAAGAACGGCTTGGCTTCGTTTCGGCTCGAGTTCCTGATAGGCGGACATTAGGTCTTGTGCTTGGTACTTCGTACTTTGTGCTTGGACGTGTTCACGAAGGAGCATGTTTAGAGCCTAAGACGTTTAAGGCGAGGACCAAAATCCGAAGCTCAAAGCTCAAAGCACGTTCTATCGTATCCGCGTCATCTGCTGCCAAAAGAACTTGCCCACTCGTGAAAATACATTACGTCCGCTCTTGGGGTCTTTTGTCGGCAGGCCCAGTTCGGCGGCCAGTTTCGGATCCGGCGGCGCGATATCTTCATCGCCCCGTTTGGCCATAAGCCAACGATCAAAAGTACGACTGACGCTCCGCCGCTGTTCCAGGGATGCCGCGCCGGCAAACGCGCTTCGCAAGTCGTCAAGGCCGGCAACCTCCAGTTGGTTGACATCGTAATAACTCCGCAACGCGGTAAAGAATTTCTCGTCGCCGAGCAGTGCGCGCAACGCTTCAAACATCAGCGCGCCTTTGGCGGTGACAATCGCGGAGTATTGAAACGTGTTGCGGTAATACTTTGCGGGAAGGTTCGCTTCCAGGTCCTCGCCGCCAAACGTCCGATAGAGCTTGTACACGCCACGAAGCTGCTCATCGAGCGCGACGTCAGCTTTCTGCGCGCCATAGGTTTCGCGGTAGTAGAGCAGCGCCGACCAGTTCGCCAACGATTCGTCCAGCACCGGTTCGCGCCCCGGGTCATTGCCGACGGTCGCGCCCCACCATTGATGGGCGGTAACGTGGGCGACCGTCCATTCCAGACTCTCCTCAACTGAAGCGCGCTGCTCGCGAATGATGTCGGGCATGTTGCTGACGGCCGGCGAATCAAAGTCTACATAGAAAGCGCTGGCGATCGCGGCAAAGCCGGAGAATTCCACGTTGCTCAATGTGGCGACCAGCGGCGCATCGATCAGGCTGATCATCCGCAGCGGCAACTGGCCAATGCGGCGGAGGTAGACGGTGACGGCGTTGGCGGCAATATTCAGCGCGCGCTTCGCGGCGGCCTCGTGTTCGCTCCGATAGATCGAGCGAATCGTGATCCCGCTGATGACGCGTTGTTCAGAACTCAGATTGGCCCCCGCGACCACCGCAAAATCGCGCAGGTTCTCAGCGACGAAGCTCGAGACGGTCCTTCCTTCTTTGTTTGCAACGTCCTTGGCCTCGATCGGCGTGAAGATGGAAGTGTTCTGTGGCGCGTCGATAGTCACCTCGTAATCAGCGACGTCGGCTACCAAAGCGTCGCCAATGCTTGGTTCAATTCTGCGCAGCCAGTCCGCGCCGTCTCGCGCCGCGAGCACCGGATACCACGTGCCGAGCAACATCACGCCGCGACAGCGGAAATTCAGGTCGCGCGAACGCCGCAACTCGCGCGCGCCGCCGATCGCCGCGCTGACTTGCTGCATGACATGCGCGACCAGACCCGTTTCGTCCGGATCGATTTCCGGGACTTCGCCGCGAAACTTGATCAGCAATTCCGTGGTTTTGTTAGGCTGGACATCATCGCGAAGGTTCACGCGCAGAGTTGTGTCCTGATCGTCGAGCGTGAACTGGAGCGGCGCCTCGTTGTCGGCGCTCCTGACCTCAAGAATCTCAATTCGTGGCTCGTCGGACGTTTGCTTCGGCGCGACATATCCCGGGTTACGCGCGTTCGAGTACAGATGAAAGATCAGCGTGCCGGTGGAACGATCGCCGCGATTCGTCCACTGCACATGTTCAGTGCCGGTATATTTTCGATTTTCAAAATCCAGCGAGAGATCGATTTGGTAGCGGATGCTTTGTTTCGTGGGTTGAGTTTGCGCGAAAACAGATTTACCACAGAGGACACAGAGAAAAGCAACAGCCAAGAGCAAAGAGCCAAGGGCGAAGCGATTGCGGGGCCGTAATGATCCCTCGGAGACGGCCCTTAGCGCTTTGCACTTAGCCCTTAGCTTTCCTCTGTGTCCTCTGTGGTTCATCTATTTCTCGCTGACAACAACGCGAAGGATACGATCTCCGCGGGCCGTTTTGTCCACGACGTCCATTCCGCGAATCACGCGGCCAAAAACTGTGTAGCCGCCGTCGAGATGCGGCTGCGGCGAATGCGTCACAAACCACTGCGAGCCGCCGGTGTCTTTGCCTGACAAGGCCATGCCCACGGCAGCGCGTTCGTAAGGAACTTCGTTAATCTCGCAACGGATCGTGTAACCCGGCCCGCCGTTCTGATCGCCGCGTGGATCGCCGGCCTGCACAACAAAGTTTGGCACGACGCGCGGAATCGTCTGGCCGTTGAAGAAACGCTTCTTCGCAAGCTGAATGAAATTGTCCACCGTCAACGGCGCGTCCTCTGGAAGAAATTCGATTGTGAACGAGCCTTTGCTCGTCACGACCGTCGCGGTCGCTTTCTTGTCAATGCGCGAGATGGCGCGACGATAATCAGCCTCCGTATTGCGTGTCTGCACGGTGCCGATGCGATCCGAGAAATCACCAACGCTATTCGCTTTCAAGAGCGCAACTGCTCTTCGTCGAATCAGATGATCTTTTGAATCCAGCGCCGTCTTGATCGCTTCGTTCGCCTCTTTGTTCTTCTGTTTGGCGAGCGCGTCAAGAATCGCGAGCGCCGCGTCGTTATCTTTGTCGTGCATCGCGCGCGGCAGTGCGTTGATTAGCGCGCGCGTATTCGCTTCGCTTGGGGGTCGTTCGCCGAGTAGCTCGGCGGCGGTCGAGCGAACGATTACGTCTTGGTGCCTGAGATGCTCGCGGAGGACAGGCTCCAAGTCGGTAGGCTTGAACGCGGCGTACGCTTGCAGGAATGGCGCTCGGTCCACCGGTCGAAGGCAGTTTTCCACCGCAGATCTGCGCGCAACCTTCTTGATATGGTTAAACTGACAATAGATTACATCGTGCATCCACGCCGGAAGCAACTGGCTACTGCGATCGACGGTCGGCTGGTCTTTCTTAATAGCCGCTATCTCTTGAAGTCCGCGTGCGATGCTTGCAGGGCTTCCCACCCCGAACTTCATTTCCTCTGTAACGTAGAACTCGGGGTCGTTACGCGCTAACGCGATTTCAACCTCCGGCGCTCCTGCGTTGACCAAAGCTCGAATACCACTTAGCCACCAAAGTGCTTTCTCGGATTTTGCATTCCTAAGCAGCGTTCCAATACTCGTCGCGATTTCTAAAAGTTCATTGAGTTCAGTTGGGCGATCGAGCCGCGTTGATTTAGCCCTGTCCAAAAGTTCCGCACCCCAAGTCAGTAAGGGTTCAGCAGCCCGCGCATC
>DASYTZ010000024.1:0-10584 GCA_036001745.1 Pyrinomonadaceae bacterium | reverse complement strand
GAAGCCACGCGTTTTGCGATTCGGGATAAAGCGTCGCGGGCAGCAACTCGTAATAGTAGTTCAGCGCGTCAAGGAACCTCAAATCAGTCGTCGCGCACGCATGAACCGCTATCAGGTTCAGCTTCAACAGCAAATCATCCGTGTGCACGGCTGCTACCGAGCCGGTTTCGATACGCGTCCGGTCGGTCGTCATCAAACGCATTAGCAAAGTTTCGCGAACCTCATCTTCGCCATGAAACGAAAAGTTCAGCGGCCAGGTGTATCTGTCCGCGAGCAGATCGAATACCGTCTGCCGCGCAGTGATATTCGCCTTGAGCTGTTTCAGAAATTGCTCGAGCGGCGGATGGGGCGCGGAAGGCATCGTCTTCTGGCCGTGCAATGAGAGCACTCGCAACGACGTGAGACAGTCAGTATCAGACGCCGCCCAATTTTGATTTTGAGAGAATGGCGAAAGTCGTGAGCGTGCGTCAGCCGCGTGATCGCGCAGGACCTCTTTGACCGACGTGACGAAGAAGCCGCCTTCGCCGAATCGTTCCGGATCGAGCCCATTGACGCGCTCACGTACTTCGTTCAACCGTCGACCGATGGCTTTCGAAATTGGCTCTCTATTCATGCGTGCTGGCGGGCCGAGTCTTGATCGCGAACTGCCCGCGCCGCAACTCTCGCGCTAGTTCAGTCAGCGTCACGCACTTGATATCCGAAGCTTTGGCTACGTCCGCGATGAATCGATCGATGTCCGTGAAATCCGCGATGTCCTTTGTGTGATTTTCGAGAATGACAGGGACGTCAGTCAGTCCGCTGGCGCGCGCGCGGCGGCGAATCGATTGCAGCATCTCACGCATCAACGCGTAGTCGAGTTGCGCGAGATCCGAAATTAAATGCCGGCCTTTAATATAGGGAGCTACGCCTTTGTTCAGAACGCGTCGCAGCGTGGAGTCGGAATCACTCTGCGCCCATTCGTGCCCATAGGCTGCAGACGTTCGGCCGGCTGGTCTGGCAGCAGCTTCCGACGCAACTCGGCTTTTCACTTTCGCGGCAGCTTTTCGCACGTGATGCTGAAACGTCGTGCGGCGCGAGCCATAGAAATGATTTGTGGGAATGCAGACGATCGTTTCCGGCTTGTCAGACACGCGCCGCGCGTCCGTCATCACCGGATAGTACGGCAGGAAATCTTCTTCGCAGCGTGAATAGTCGAGATTGATGCGGCGCGTGTCATAGTGAACGCCGCCGACAATGCTCATGTCAAAGACGATGCCGAACTCCGCCAGCAAATTTAGCATGAACGGCGACGGCGCTATGCACCACGAGCCGGATCGAAACGAGACCGAAGCGTAATCGGGATCGATTGGGCGCAGCAGATTTTCAAGGTATTCCTTGCCGCGCGCGATCATCGACCGCGCTTCTTCGGCAGAGTAGCTCAGGATTGACCAGTCGCCGTTCAGTTTCCATTTGCCGTCGGCATAGTCAACGCTGCTCCACTGCGGATGAAGGTGCAGTTGAACGTCATGCCCCGCGCGAAACGTCTCGCGCACTGCGTCATCCCAGTCATCCGCCAGCGCCTTCAGCTCCGGATGCTCGTTTTGGAATTGCCTGAACGCAAGTTGTTGGAGGACCTCAGCATTGAATGAACCGCGAATGCCGTGCGCGTTGTAAATCTCGACCAGCTTGCGCATAGGGGCAAACTGAAGCTCGCGCGGGTCGCCTGAGCCGTCGCCGCTCAGTTCCCAGTCGTCCACGAACGCGAGATAAATGGTCGTTTGCATCAGAGACTCGAAATCGACTGCTTCACCAGAGCCAGGCGCTCGCGCTCATCATCACCTGAGCGAATCGGCACCAAGAGCCAACGAAACTTACAAGGCATCGTTGTTTCCATCGCCCAGCACGCCGTTAGCGAGCCTTCCTTTGCGCCGTAATCACGCGAGGTGAATTGCTCTTCAAACTGCGGCGGCTGCGCTAGATTGAGAGGTCGGATCAGCAGGCGCGCGCCGCTGTTTGGGTCGCGAGCCAAAGCGGAGTTTCCGTTGTGAGCCCTTACTTCCAAGCCAGCGTTGAAGTGAAATCGCGTCGTCAACTCATGCAAGCCTGCGCCGGTAAACTCGTCCTCAACCAGCCAGAACCCGTTGCGTTTGTCAAAGCGAACGCTGCGGCGATGCGTGACCGGTTGAGCCAATCTTTGATAGCCGTCATGCTCCGCGACGGCGTAATCAAACTCAGCATTGGTTTCCCAAACCAGCACGCGCGGATGCGCTTCATCTCCAATCACGAAAGGCGTCTGCTCGTCAATTGTATTTTGCTCAACGCCATCGATCTGCACGGTCGAGTGGTACGCGGTCGAGCGAAATAAGTGGCGTTCGTGCAAGTCAGCGGAATAAACAAACGAACCAGGATCCCCGATGAATGCTGTGCCGCCCGCCGACACGTCGATGCTCAAAGCATCGTTGTGCCCGTGTGAGCCTCGGCCCTTCAGTCCGCAGCCGCTGGCGTTGAATAGCAGATAAAGATCCTGGTGGCGAAGGACGTAAACGTCTGCGTGCGTGAACCCTCTCGATTCCGCAGCCCGCGCGATATCGAGCGATCCGTAGTCGCGGACGCCTTGCTCACCGAGAAGCCAAAGTACTTCTTCCGGGGCCTTCTCCTTCATCTTGAACCGCGGTTCGCGAAAAACAGTCGCCGCGATTCCGAGAACGTATTCATGATCATCGCCCGCGCGCTTGAGGATCGGCAAAACCTGCCCGCTGTCTGAATCACCAATCAAAGGCGCGCGGCCGTCAGGTCGCAGATAAGCCCGGATGTATTCGGCCATTTCCCGTAGCTTCTGCCAGTACTTCTTGTCAATCTCAATTCCATTGACGTGGCAAAGCACAAACGAGTACAGGAGCAATTCAAGCTTCAGACGATGATAGCCCGTTGAACTCTCCGAGTCCGCGCCGTCCGGCAGAATTTGCTTATCAATTTCATTGAGCAGCTCGCGCAAACCGAACTCGCGCCACGCGCGCGCCTCAACCAGTTCCGGTAACGTGATCCCAAGCCACAACAAACCGGCGACATCACACATGTAGTGATTGCTCGTCGCGATGTGCGAATACTCGAGATTGCGCCGAATGTGCGCGCCGTGCTGATCGAACATCATCAGCAGTTCCGCCAGTGCGTCTTCATTCACTTGCGGTGACGGGAGAAAGAGCGTGAAAGCCGCCAGCAGGTTCATCGCCCGCAGCGCAACTTCCATCGCGCAACTCCAGTTGACCCCGCGCGCGATCGGATTCTGCGAGCGCCAACTCCGCACCTGTCGAAGAAATTCAGCGCAAAACTTTTCATCTTTCGTGACCGCATACGCGCGGCCAAGCGTGATGAGATGCGCCAGGCGATTCAACTCCCACAGCACGCGCGCATCCGAACCATCGCCGCGAAACAAGTTGATGTCGCCGTGATAAGTCAGAGGCCAGTCGGTGCCTGACAACGGATCAAGGTTCCAGTCAATCTCACCCGCGCCGAAACATTTCTCGCCGAACCCCAGTAAAGGCCAGTAATGGTCGTTGGCGATTCGCGTCGCATTGCCAATCAGCTTAGCCGTGCCTTCGTCGAATAATTCATTTTGCAAACGCGCCGTGCTGTCGAATTCAGCAAAGCCCGGAAAGAATGTCGGCGACTGGCGAGCTTTGAAATGATTCAGCAGCTCAGCCGGCGACAGGCGCGCAAACTCCGGTCTCAGCCGCGCCGGCTGCCGATTCAACTGCGCAAGCTGCCGCCGCTCGCGACGGCGCAGCAAGCCAGAGTTAATCCGCCGCACGACCTCCAGCGCGCCTTTAGCGGCGCTGATGTCGCCGCGCAGTATCGGCTTCAGTTTTGCAATGTTCACCGCGATCAAGGAAGGTTAAAAGAGGATTCCTCAAAAGGGCAAACAGGAAATGCTGCCGGAGGTAATGCCTGGCCACGGTGGGGACGCCTCGCAACGAGCAAGTCGTCCCCGCCTTTAATCAGGATCACCACCAGCCCTGTACGTGATACCGGTGATCGTGAATCCATTTGGGATCGATTGCCGTTAGTCCCACTGAACTGTTGTAAGACTGCAACGATCCGAACCAATCTGAGTTTCGAACAAACAAATCGTCCCACCCGGCGCCGCCGTTGAAGTTGCCGATCAGGAATTTGTCGTTCGCTCCGAGATTCCAACTGTTGATCCAATCGTCTTGCCAACCACCGGACAGATTGGAGCCCGTTGATTTCAGCACCCCAAGGTATTCGGTCACCCAGTCGCGGGCATTGTAGGCGTAGAGATCGGCGCGCTTATCGCCATTTATGTCAGCGACAAAGAACTGATCGTTCGGCGCCAAACCGTCCCAGCCCGGCACGTCGTCGTCGAAGCGATGGGAATTTGACAAGTTCGAACCGGTCGAACGCAGCATCTCGAGATACTCCATCGACCAGTCACGACCATTGAAGACGTAGAGATCCTGTCGGCCGTCCGCGTCAAAGTCGCCAACGTAAAACTGATCGTTCGGCTTCATATCATCCCAGCCCGGCAATTCCTCATCGAAGCGCCGGATGAACGCCAAATCCGATCCCCGCGAAGCGAGCATCTCGAGATAGCCCACCCGCCAGTCACGGCCGTTAAAGACATAAATGTCATCGCGGTCGTCGTTGTTAAAGTCGGCGACATAAAACTGATCGTTCCGCTTCATACTGTCCCAGCCAGGCAGCGTGTCATCGAACCGGCGAACGAAACTCAGATTGTTGCCGGTCGAACGCAACATCTCCAGATACCCCACGGACCAGTCGCGCCCATTAAAAACATAGATGTCGTCGCGTCCGTCGCCGTCAAAGTCCCCGACATAGAATTGGTCGTTTGTCCTCATGTCATCCCAACCCGGCAACTCCGTATCGAACAGTCGCACGCATTCAAACCCGGAGCCGGTGGAACGAAGCATCCCAAAGTAAGGTCGGGCCCAGTCGCTAAAATTAACGACGTATAAGTCATCCTTCCCATCGTTGTTGAAATCAGCGACGAAGAATTTATCGCCCGGCATGAAGTCGTCCCAGACCGGAATTTCGCCGGTAGCCACCCACGCTGGGACAATGCGCGAGCCGTTCGACGTGTAAAGCGCCAGACTGTTCGCATTGTGCAAAACTATGTCGGCTCGGTTGTCGCCGTTAAAGTCGCCGACATAGGCGTCGTCAAACGTGTAGTCATGCACCGGATCGAGAACTTCCTGGATGCGGTTGTAGCAGACCGGGCAAAACGGCGGATTGTTGCCGTTCATACGACAGTTCGAGACAGGGCGAAAGATGCCGGTTGAATAACGCGTGCCTCCAGTGGTGGCCCCGGCAAACAGCCCCGCTTGTTGGTTTGTATCAGCCGGCGCCCCGGTCGTCGGAATGGCCGTCGCCGGATCGACAAAGTCGCGCCACTTCAAAGTCGCGCGCGATGTGTTGATAGTAATATTGACCTTGCCCGGTTCGCCGCCTGTGTAATTGGCAGTGCCCGTGTATTCGTCCGCCAGGTCGCCGACCATGTGGCCCATTTCGTGGGCGCCTACCGGCCAGTTAGCACCCGTTGTTACCGCGAGCGAATTCCCGCGGCGGCATCCGCCAAAGCCCGGCTCATTCAGAATTACGAAAACGTAATCGCGCTGGGGCACCAGGTTGTTCAGAATGTTATCGGTAGCCGTCTGCGTGTTTGGCCCCAGCTCCATCCAACAACGATTCCACATGCCACTGAAGCGATAGCCGAGTGCGGTGTTGCGTGCGGTGGTGACGGTGCCGTTGTTATCAACCTGTGTGACGCCCGAATCAGTCGAATCAACGTTGACCCGATAGATGTTGAAAGCGTTCATGTCTTCGTTCCAGAGTCCCTCGGTAAACACGCCTTGCATTACAAACGTATTCACGAAGGTGTTGTAAGTGGCTTGTTGGCCGCTCTGAAAACCATCGCCGATGATCACCAGGTTTCGCTTAGCGCCGTTGCCGCCACTCCGTAGCAATTCAGTGACGGTTTGGGCGGGTGTGGAATGCGAAGAAAAGAGCAATAACGCGATCGAGAGTAAAAGGAGCTTTTTCATCTTTGCGTCCTCCTTTCGTAACGCCGACCAAACGCTGCGATCAATTCGCGTGGGCCGATTTCACCAGCCGGCTTTAGATATTGCCGCAACTTCGGAAATGTTTGTGGTGTGAGCAGCTCGGTGCGAGGAGCTGTCTCAGCCAAATAGAAAAATCTAATCACCGATTGATTGAGGGTTGTGCGGTTGAGGAACCTCTCGGGCAGAGAAATCACAAAGGTGCCACTGTCCGCCTGCTCGGCGCTGTGACCATAGTCCTGCAAATAGGATCGAACGCCGAGGGGGTCCTGGATTGAACCGACAAAGACAACTTGTCCGCCGACGAAGGCGGCATAGATAAACTCTCCGTTGATGGTCGTCGGCGGGTTATACGTGCCTTCCACTTCCATGAAGCGGACGATTTCGATACCGCCCTGCCGCTTTATGAGAAGGTTGAGGCGCGCGTAGCTATGCGCATCGGCGACAGGCTTACGTGGCTCCTTGATTTTGGTTTCGGGTCGCGAATCCTGCGGCGCCAACTTAGTGCCGCGCGCGCCATTTGTTTGACTGAGAACTACTCTTTCCGGTGCCAGCTTCGCCGGACCGGCGTTCGCTGATGGCGGCGTCTTGTCCTTGGTGGGAAAACCACGAGGTTTGACTTCGGCTCGTCCCGGTTTTTTCTGACCGCTGTTTCCAGCCAGGCTGATGTCTCCCTCGCCAATCACAAAATGGAACCGCGATCCATAGGGAAGAATTCGCCTCAGCACCTCCGGTAATGGAGCCTTGACGATATCAACCGTCACGGGCCGATCGGTCAGATTCGGCACCACCACTTCGATCTTGTGTCGATCCCGCAATTGGCTGAGGATCGCTGTCAAGGATGCCTCTTCGGCCTGCAGCGTGACGGTGCCGCTGCTGCGATCAAAATCAAGTTTGCGTATCCCCTTGAGTTGCGCGCCGGTTGCCGGCAATTTCATATTTATCGTGAAGAGCAGGGCCAGCAGAAAAACGGGCGTCAGGAAGATGAGCAGATGCTTCTTCATATCTTTGCCTCCTATCTGTGGAAAATGCAGCGCTCAATGCGAACGGCCAATTTGTCGCCAAAGGCATAATCACGAAGCTTCTGCATTTGAAGCGACGCTTCAAGAACGTGGAGTAAGCTGGAGCTTTAGGAGCGGAGTCGCCGGCTCTTCAGGACCAGCCGCGTTGTGCGAGGGACGCGGCATATATACCGCAACGCCAGGCGAGGGTCAACTTTTTCGCCACCCATCTTGCAAACGAGCGGGGGCCGCTAAAGGACTTCTAAAAAAGGGGTTCAATGGAATTGCGCCGTTCGCCGCAGGAGTCAGTCTGTGGCAGCGCAAGCAGTGCTGGTCCCGCTCACAGTCGAATAATGCGCGCGCGACTTCCGCGCCGCAAATCGCCATTCAGTGCGTTGCGCGTATCGACGACAAGCGGGGCCAGCCCAATTACTCGCGCGTAATCGATCGTGCTGTGATTGGTCACGATGACCACACAATCGGCGGCGCGAATTTCGTCCTCGGTGAGTTCAACTGACGACAAGGGCGCGCCGCCACCCTGGGTATGCGCGTCGTCAAGGCGCAAATCAGCCACGAACGGATCATGATAACGCACGTCGCAACCCTTGAGGCGCAAACGATCGATGATCGAGAGCGCGGGACTCTCGCGCACGTCGTCGATGTCCTTCTTGTACGCCACGCCCAGCAACAAAACACGCGAACCATTCATTGGCTTGCGCGCGTCGTTCAATCCGTCAGAGACAAGCTGCACGACGTGCTCAGGCATGCGCGAATTCACTTCTTCAGCCAGGCTAATGAAGCGCGAATCGAAGCCGTGCTCGCGCGCTTTCCAGGAAAGATAGTGCGGGTCGAGCGGAATGCAATGACCGCCAATGCCGGGCCCGGGATAGAACGGCATGAACCCGAACGGCTTGGTTGCGGCGGCGCGAATCACTTCCCAAGTGTCGATGCCGAGCGCATAGCAAAGCCGCGCCATTTCATTCGCCATGCCGATGTTGACGGCGCGAAACGTGTTTTCGAGGAGCTTCGCCGCTTCAGCCACACGCGCCGAGCTGACCGCGTGCACCTCGCGAACGATTTGCGAATAGAGAGTCGCTGCGGCTTCAGTCGAATCGTCGGTCACGCCACCGACGACTTTGGGGATGTTGTTCGTTTTGAATTCGGGGTTTCCCGGATCGACGCGCTCCGGAGAAAACGCGAGCAGGAAATCCTCGTCAAGCTTGAGTCCCGTTTCCTCCAGCATCGGCAGCAACACTTCATCTGTCGTGCCCGGATACGTGGTCGATTCGAGAATGATTAGTTGTCCACGCTGGAGACGATTCTTTATCTCTTCGGCAGCCGCCAGAATGTATGAAACGTCGGGCTCCTTCGTCTTTCGCAGCGGCGTCGGCACACAGATGATGATCGCTTCGCAGTCCTTCAGTTCGTCGAAGTCTGTCGTCGCGTGCAACCGGCCACTGTCGATTGACTCCTTGACCTGCGCTGACGACACGTCGCCGATGTATGACTCGCCTGCATTGATTGTCGCCGCTTTCTCGCCGTCAACTTCAAAACCAATTGCGCTGAAACCGCTGCGCGCAAACTCAGTCACCAGCGGCAGCCCAACGTAGCCCAGGCCGATGACACCGACGCGAGCGTGCTTACCTTTGATTGAATCGATGATTTCGTTCTTGATCATGAATCTGTTTCTTGAGAGAGCGATGCAAATCATAAAGGCAGCAAGTCTCAAAGCCAAATGGAGCACGGACGCTTTGCCGCCTGATGGGCGGAAGGTCTATGACCTTCCGGCAGATGCTCTATAGAGACTCGGGCTACGCCCCTGATGCGAGGCGTAGCCTCGCTGAATCAAAAACTAACTCTCACGGAAAGGCAGAGCCTATCCGCACATCAGGCGGCAAAGCCACTCCCATTGATCTTGATTGCTCGCTTGAAAGGCGTATTATGCCGCAACGCCTTGTCGTCCGAGCAGCTTGCGCGCTTGTTTTTCATTCGCTTAGTCCAATGAAGGAGACTCTTCAATGCCCCCTCTAATCATCGATACCGGGAACACGGCTTTCATGCTTTTGTGCTCAAGCCTCGTCATGCTGATGACGCCGGGGCTGGCTTTCTTCTACGGAGGATTGGTCGGTCGCAAGAACGTTCTGGCGATCATGATCCAGAGCTTCGTGTCCATGGGTTGGACCACCGTGCTTTGGTGGGCGTTTGGTTTCTCGCTCTGCTTCAGCGGGGACATGAAAAGCGGCACAGATTTCTTCGGCATCCTCGGCAATTTTCACTGGGCCTTTCTACGCGGGATTACTCTGGATACGCCATCGCTGATCAATCCGTCGATCCCGATGATTGTCTTCTGCGCCTACCAGATGATGTTCGCGATCATTACGCCGGCGCTGATCACCGGCGCGTTTGCGAATCGCGTGACGTTCAAAGCGTACATGCTTTTTCTCACTGCATGGCTCACGCTGGTTTACTTTCCGTTCGTGCACATGGTTTGGGGCGGCGGCATTCTGGCGAGTTGGGGCGTGCTGGATTTCGCGGGCGGCATCGTGGTGCACAACATCGCCGGCATCGCCGCGCTGGCTTCAGTGCTGTACGTGGGCAGACGTAAGGTCGCCGATCACGGGCCGCACTCGATTCCATTGGTGGCGCTGGGCACGGGAATGCTTTGGTTCGGATGGTACGGCTTCAACGCGGGCAGCGAGTTCCGCGTCGATTCGGTTACTGCGGTTGCTTTTCTCAATACTGATCTGGCCGCCAGTTTCGCGGCTATCGCCTGGCTTTGCATGGACTGGATGACGACGAAGAAGCCGAAGTTTCTCGGCTTGCTAACCGGCGCCGTAGCAGGTCTCGCCACGATCACGCCGGCCGCGGGTTATGTTTCGCCAGCCACGGCTTGTCTGATCGGAATCGTTTCGGGTGTCGTCTGCTTTTACGCCGTGGCGCTGAAAAACAGACTGCGCTGGGACGATGCGCTAGATGTGTGGGGCGTGCACGGTGTCGGCGGTTTCCTCGGCATTGTTCTTTGTGGAGTGTTCGCCACCACGTTATTCAATCCGGCGGGAGCGGATGGTTTGTTGCGCGGCAACTCGCGTTTCTTCCTGGTCCAACTTGGTGCGGTATGCCTCTCCTCGATCTGGGCGTTCGTCTTTACTTACGTGATGCTTTGGATCATCGACCGAATCACAGCGGTCAAAGTCGATGAAGCCGGAGAGACGGCCGGCCTCGATATGGCGATCCACGGCGAGGCAGCCTATCTCGAAAGCATTTGAACCGCGTTGTGAGGAATCGCACCTACGACGTGGCCGTTATCGGCGCGGGAGTCTTCGGCGCCTGGACCGCCTATCAACTAGGACGGACGGGAAAGCGTGTGCTGCTGATCGACGCTTACGGCGCCGGCAACAGCCGCTCCAGCTCCAGCGACGAATCGCGCATCATTCGCATGGGCTACGGCGCTGATGAGATTTACACACGTTCGGCTTGGCGGTCGTTGCAACTTTGGAAAGAACTGTTCGCGC
>DASYTZ010000023.1:0-31170 GCA_036001745.1 Pyrinomonadaceae bacterium | reverse complement strand
TCCTTTTCTGGAATCGATTTTGCCGGCCCTCACCGAATTGGCGAAATCGCATTCATTCAAACTGAAAATCGTAGGGTCGGGGCAAGCGAGCGTGTCGGTTCCGGGCGTAGAGGTTGAGAACCTTGAGTGGAGTTTGCAGCGGGAAATAGAAGACTTTCGCTCGGTTGATATTGGGCTTTATCCGCTGAAGGCGGATAACAACTGGACGATGGGCAAATCAGGTTTCAAAGCGATTCAATGGATGGCCGTGGGCATACCTTATGTCGCCACGCCAATCGGCGCGGCGGCGCAAATCGGAGAACCTGATGTAACACATTATTTCGCTAACACACCCGCCGAATGGATCGCGAAACTCCAGTTGCTGCTTTCCGACGCAGACAAGCGTCGCGCGATGGGCGAGGCAGGCCGGAAGTATGCTCTCGAGAATTTTGATTTGAATGCGCAAGCCGACAAACTGGCAAGAGTGCTGCGCGAGGCCGCCGGCTAACATCTTCCAAACGCTGTAAATGTACATACTCGGACTTACTACTTTAGGCGATGCGGCCGCGTCTCTGATTGGCGACGGAAAAATAATTGCCGCTGCTGAAGAGGAGCGCTTTTCGCGCGTCAAACACCACAGCGGTTTTCCATATCACGCAATCCAATACTGTCTCGATGAAGCAGGAATTTCGATCGGCGACGTGTCGCATGTGGCGTTGTATTGGAAGCCGTGGATCTTGCGACACAAAGCGATGCAGGCGATCAAGGCTGGCGCGATCTCAGCGGACATGTTTCGCGCGCGTGTGGACCGCGGTATCGACCAGGTAAGCAAGAGCTACCTGGGAATGCTGCGCTATCCGCGCGAGATTCGTCGCCATTTTGGTCCGAGCAATTTCAAGTTTCATTACTTCGAACATCACTTGTCTCACGCGGCGAGCGCATTCTATCTCTCGCCTTTCGAATCGGCTGCGGTGCTCACGATGGATGGCACGGGCGAGGACACGACGACCATGTTCTCGCGCGGTGAGGGGTTGAGCCTGAAGCCGCTGAAGAGAATCAAGCTGCCACACTCACTGGGCCAATTCTATTCGGCGGTGACGAACTTCATCGGTTTCGACATGTTCGCCGGCGATGAGTGGAAACTCATGGGGCTGGCGGCGTACGGGGAGCCTGCGTACAGGGATTTCTTTTCCCGGCGCGTGCTGTCGGCGAACGGCAATGGCGATTTTCATTTGAACATCCGCACGCTCGATCATCATCTGGCAAAGCATTATCAGTTTCCTGATGAACTAATTAAGGAATTAGGCCCGGCGCGCCAGCCTGACGAGAAAATTGAAAAGCGCCACATGGACATCGCCGCCAGCGCGCAAAAAGTTCTGGAAGAAGTCGTGCTCGGCCTGGTGCAGAATCTTCATGAACAGACCGGCGAAAAAAATCTCTGTCTGGCGGGCGGTGTGGCGTTCAATTCGGTCATGAACGGCCGCATCATGCAGGAGTCACCGTTCGAGAAGTTTTTCATTCAACCCGCGGCAGGTGACGCTGGTTGCTCGCTCGGCGCGGCTCTACTCGTTCACCATAAATTGTTGAAGCAGCCGCGCGGGCAACAGATGGAGCACGCGTACTACGGGCCCTCGTTCTCTTCCGAAGAATGCGCCGCAACTTTGCAAGCCGCCGGATTGGCGTTTGAGACGCTCGGCGAAGGCGAATTGGTGGCGCGCGTGGCCGCGATGATTGCCGACGGCGCGATCATTGGCTGGTTTCACGGCCGCATGGAATTCGGGCCACGCGCGCTGGGCAGCCGCAGCTTCCTGGCCGATCCGCGCCGCGCCGACATGCGACAGTTGCTTAACGAGAAAGTGAAACTCCGCGAATGGTTCCGGCCGCTGGCGCCCTCGATGATTGAGGAAGCAAGTCCGCGGATTTTTGGAATCGATCACCGCGATCCTTTCATGGTCACCGTTTTGAATGTGCGCGACGAGATGCGTAACGCTCTTCCCGCGGTAGTCCATGTGGACGGTACGGCGCGGCCGCAAACCGTCAGCCGAAAGACAAATCCAAGATACTGGAAACTCTTAAAAGAATTCGAGCGTATCGCCGGAGTTCCGGTATTACTTAACACCTCGTTCAATATTCAGGAACCGATTGTGTGCACGCCCGCCGACGCTGTCCGCACTTTCCAGGGCGCGAGTTTCGATGCGCTCGTGCTGGAAGATCATCTTGTCATGCGACAGGGCGTCAATGTCGGAAAGGCTCAGGATTAGGCCTTCGCCTCAATCGAGACCGGGTTTCGCAAGCGAACGGAAGACGCAGTTAAATCTGTCGCATGACGTTTGATCAGAGATGAAAGTTCGATGAACGGCGTTCTGATTTTCCTCTGCTTGTTGGTAGGCGCGCTGATTGTCCTGGCGGTCCCCTCGATGGCTGCGCCGTACACGGCGGATTACGGCGTAGCGATCAATGCTTTTTACACCGGCAAAGCGCTGCTGATTTGCGCCCCGTTCGCGGTGATTGCCGGCTTGTACGCATATCGCCAGGAACGACACGGTTCGTTCCTGCTGAAAATCTTCATCTCGGCGCTGTTGGTTCGAGTAATTGTGGGCAGCCTTATCTTCGCTTTGCGCGGCCAGGATTTTTTTGGCGGCGATGCGATCACTTACGATTTTCTCGGTCAAACCCAATTACAAGCCTGGGCGGGTGATAGTTATGCGCGTGTGCTTATAAGCAACCGGGCTTCCGGTTGGGGCATGGGCTATTTTGTTGGCGGCGTTTATGCGCTGATTGGTCGCAACATGCTTTCGATCCAATTCATCAACGCCGTGATGGGCGCCGTAACTGCGCCCGTAGTTTTCATCTGCGCGCAGGAAGTGTTCAGTAACATTCGAGTATCGAAGCTGGCAGCGCTGGCCATCGCGTTTTACCCCTCGTTAATACTCTGGTCCTCTCAAGGGCTAAAAGATGGTCCAATTGTTTTCCTGCTGGCGGTGGCGATCCTGGCAACACTAAAGCTCGGAAAGAAATTTACCGTAAATTATCTTGTCGTTCTGTTGTGCGCACTCCTGGGCCTCCTGAGTCTTCGGTTTTACGTCTTCTATATGATTTGCGCAGCGGTGGGCGGCGCCTTCGTGATCGGAACCAGAAAGTTCAACGCAATTTCCTTTGTTCGCCAGTTCATAATTCTTATCGTGCTGGCGATTGCTTTGATATATGTCGGCGTTCCCAGATTCGCATCCGAGCAATACGAAACATACGGCAGTCTTGAAAAGGTCGAGCGCAGCCGCCGCGACATGGCGCGTCGGGGCGAATCGGGCTTTGGCGAGGACGTCGATGTGTCGAGCGTGAGCGGGGCGATTTCTAACATACCGCTGGGCATGCTATATCTTTTATTCGCTCCCTTCCCCTGGCAATTAGCGTCCCTGAGACAAGCGATTACGCTCCCCGAGATGATTATTTGGTGGGCTTCATTTCCAATGATGATCCTCGGATTTTGGTTTTCCTTGAAGTATCGACTGCGGATGATTGCGCCCATTTTGATTTTCACGACCTTGCTTTCGCTGATGTATTCGGTCTTCCAGGGCAACGTCGGCACGGCTTACCGGCAGCGGGCGCAATTACTTGTTTTCTATTTTATTTTTGTCGCGGTGGGTTATGTCGTAGTGCTCGAGAAGCGTGAAGAGAAAAGGCGGCGGCAGTTTCAGCCCGCGATCATTTCGCCGGGCTTAACTCTTTCGGCGACGGAGCGTCGCACTTAGGCCTTCTTATGAACGGGGTCATCGCTTTTCTGGCTTTCATAGTTGTCGTCGGCACTTTGATCTTCGTGCCACCATTGGCGGCACCTTACGAATCCGTCTATGGATCTGTAACCGTGTTGACGTGTGCCAAGGCGCTGGCCGTCTGTGCCATCGGCGCCATCGGCGCGGGAATACTGGTGCGGCGCATTCCGTCACACGGGCGTTATCTTCTAAAGCTCTTCCTGTTTGCGCTGCTGGTTCGAATGGTCATCGGCGCGGCGATCTTTGTTTTCAACGCGCAGGATTTTTTTGGCGGCGACGCCTGGACCTATGACTATTTTGGCATGCAACAGGTCCTGGCATGGGGCGGCGACAAGTATGCGCAGGCAAACGTCGATTCGTTTACGGGCCAGGGCTTTGCGTCCGCGTGGGGCATGTTGTATGTCGTCGGGGCCATCTACGGAGTCATCGGACGGAACATGCTCGCAATTCAATTCTTCAACGCCGTGCTGGGAGCGGCGACGGCGCCGCTCATCTTCTTGTCGGCCGAAGAAGTATTCAAGAATCGGCGTGTCGCTAGAATAGCAGCGTTGGGTGTGGCGTTTTACCCGTCGTTGGTCCTATGGTCGTCGCAGGGTCTTAAGGACGGTCCGATCGTTTTCTTTCTCGCGCTCAGCATTCTGGCGACATTGAAACTGGGCCGGAAGTTTAATGCCGCCTATCTGATCACGCTGATCGTTTCTCTTATTGGTGTGTTGTCATTTCGCTTTTACGTCTTCTACATGCTGATTGCCGCCGTCGGCGGGTCATTTGTGGTCGGCATGAGAACGCTGACAGCGCAGAGCATGGCGCGCCAGTTCGTGGTGGTGCTCGTCCTCGGTTTATCACTGACGTATCTGGGCGTGACCAGATACGCCAACCTTCAATTCGAGCAATACGCCAACTTGGAACAACTACAGCGTAGCCGCCAGGATTTGGCGTCGTCGGCAAATTCCGGGTTTGGCCGCGACGTCGATGTGTCGACCACTACGGGAGCCTTGCTGACGATTCCGACTGGCATTGTCTACCTGTTGTTCGCGCCGTTTCCGTGGCAACTGGGTTCGTTGCGGCAAAGCCTGACTTTTCCGGAGATGCTGATCTGGTGGGCGGCCTTTCCATTGTTGATTCTCGGTGTTTGGTTCTCGCTCAAGTATCGTTTGCGGCAGATGTCGCCTATTCTTATTTTTACTTCAATGTTGACGGTGGCCTATTCGGTTTTTCAGGGCAACGTGGGGACTGCTTACCGGCAGCGTGCCCAAATACTGGTGTTTTACTTCATTTTTGTCGCCGTCGGCAGCGTGTTGGTGAAGGAGAAACGTGATGCGCGGCGCCGGCGGGCCAAAGAAGAATTGCGGCTGGCAACTCTGGGATTGAAGTCGGAACTATTGGCCCCAGAACAGCGTGCTTAGCTGATGAAGCAAAGCCGCGCGCGCATTCCTTTTTTCAACTACACTATCCAGGGAAACTAACAAAGTGTGTGGCATAGCCGGAATCGTTCGCGCTGATGGAGCGCCCGTCGACCGCGATTTACTTCAGCGGATGAACGAGGCGATCCGTCATCGCGGTCCCGACGAAGACGGGTTCTATTTCAATGACGGCGTCGGTCTGGCGATGCGGCGCCTGGCGATCATCGATCTAAAGAGCGGGCAGCAACCCATCCACAATCACGATCGGACCAAGTGGCTGATTTTCAACGGCGAGATTTACAACTATCGCGAAGTTCGGGCGCAACTTGAAAAGCTAGGCCATCAATTTTACACCGACAGCGATACGGAAGTGGTCGTGGCCGCGTACGACGAGTACGGGACTGAGTGTCCCAAACATCTGCGTGGCATGTTTGCGTTCGCGATTTGGGACGAGCGCGACAAATCGCTTTTTCTCGCGCGCGATCGCGTTGGAAAGAAACCGTTGCTTTACGCGCAGCTCCCCGGACAGCTTGTCTTTGGCTCGGAGTTCAGCGCGCTCGTGCTGCATCCGGACATCAGCCGCGACGTCGATTTCGAAGCCATCCATCATTACCTTTCGTTCATTTGCGTGCCCGCGCCGCTGACTGCTTATCGTGCAATTCGAAAACTGGAACCTGGTCATTGGCTGCTGTGGCGCAACGGTGAGATCAAGATCGAACGTTACTGGCAGCTCGATTTTTCAAAGAAGACTTCGATCACGGAAACCGAAGCCGGCGAACGCTTGATCGATTTGCTGCGCGAATCTGTGCGCATTCGTCTGATGTCCGAAGTTCCATTGGGAGCTTTCCTGTCGGGCGGCATCGATTCGAGCGCGGTGGTCGCGCTGATGGCCCAGGAATCAAGCGAGCGCGTAAAGACTTTTTCCATTGGTTTCGAGGAGCAGGATTTCAGCGAGCTGCATCACGCGCGGCGTGTCGCCGAGCACGTCGGCGCCGACCATCACGAGTTCATTGTGCGGCCGGATGCGATGGAGATTCTCCCGACGCTGGTCGAGCATTACGGCGAACCGTTCGCCGACTCTTCCGCGATTCCGAGTTACTACGTCTCGCGCGAGACGCGACAGTACGTCACGGTCGCGCTGAATGGCGACGGCGGCGACGAATGCTTTGCCGGCTATGAACGTTATGCGGCCATGAGTCTGGCGCAAACTTACTCGGCGCTTCCGGCGGTCGTGCGCAAGGGGTTAATTGGCAACGTGACCGGAGCTTTACCCACGCCCAAATCGCGCGCTAATCCGGTCGGCAAAGCAAAACGATTCATTGCGGCGGCGTCTTTGTCGCCGATCGAGCGTTACTTGCGCTGGATTAGCTCGTTCGATGAAGAAGCCAAGCAGAATCTCTACACGGAAGATTTTCGCGCTGAGACTGCCAGCTTCCGGACTGCCGGCTTCATCGAGCCGTGGTTCGCGAAAGCCAACGGCGCGGGCATTGTGGACGCGGCGCTATTGACGGACACGATGACTTACTTGCCGAACGATCTCCTAGTCAAAATGGACATCGCAAGCATGACGGTTTCTCTCGAAGCGCGGTCGCCTTTTCTCGATCATCATCTGATGGAGTTCGCCGCCAGCCTGCCGGAAAAAATGAAGCTGCGCCGCTTGACGACAAAACATTTGCTCAAGAAGGTTCTGAAAGAGATTGTTCCCGGCGAGAACCTGACGCGCAGGAAAATGGGATTCGGCGTGCCGATTGGGTATTGGTTTCGGAGTTCGATGCAGACCTTTCTGCGCGAGACACTGCTCTCGGAAAAAGCTTTGCGGCGCGGGCTGTTCAAACCTGAGCGCGTGCGCGCGATCGTCGACGAGCACGTCGATCACAAAGCCGATCATTCACATCGATTATGGTCGCTGCTGATGCTCGAGCTGTGGTTCGAAAGATTCATTGATTAAGAGTGGTCTTTGTACTTGGAGCTTTGGTCTTTGTTTTTTTGTCGTAATTAAATTTAGGCATTGCCATTCGAGAATCGCTTGATATCGTAAGACCAAAGTCCAAAGATCAAAGGTCAAATCACCGGAGGTGATTTCTTGAAAGGTGTCGTTCTAGCTGGCGGATCGGGCAGTCGCTTGCGGCCGTTGACGGCTGTGACTAACAAGCACCTGCTGCCCGTTCATAACCAGCCGATGATTTACTATCCGATTCAGACGCTGGTCAACGCCGGCATCACCGATATCATGATCGTGACCGGTGGAAATTCAGCAGGCGATTTTCTCAAGCTGCTCGGCAACGGAAAGGCTTTCGGGCTGAAGCACCTGAACTACACTTATCAGGAAGGCGAAGGCGGCATCGCGGCGGCGCTGTCGCTGGTCGAGCATTTTGCCGACGATGGACCAATCTGCGTCGTGCTCGGCGATAACATCATTCAGGGGAACATCCGCGCGGCGGCCGATGCTTATCGCCAGCAAGGGGGCGGCGCAAAGATTCTGCTGAAGCGAGTGCCCGATCCGCAGCGCTTCGGCGTTCCTGAGCTTGACGGCCGGCGCGTCGTCCGCATCGAAGAAAAACCGAAGCAGCCGAAATCCGAATACGCCGTGATCGGGATCTACATGTACGACGGTCGCGTGTTCGACATCATTCGCACGCTGAAACCATCAGGTCGCGGCGAACTTGAAATTACCGACGTGAACAACGCTTACATCGAACGCGGCGAAATGATCTGGGACGAACTCGAGGGTTGGTGGACCGATGCCGGCACTTTTGAAAGTCTTTTGCGAGCTTCAAATCTGGTCGCCGAGACGGGCGCAAACAATCAGGACGTGAAACATGCAGCAGAAGTCGGCGCCAATGTCTGAGATTTTCCAAACCGGAGACGTGAAGGACGTGATTGTCCGCCGGCTTCAACGGTTCAACGATTCGCGCGGATGGCTCACCGAATTTTTTCGGCACGATGAGCTGCCGGCTGAGTTCTTTCCGGTGATGGCTTACATTTCATCGACAAAGCCCGGCGTCGCGCGCGGCCCGCACGAGCACATTGACCAGGCCGATCTCTTCTGCTTTCTTGGGCCTTCGAATTTCAAGCTTCGCATGTGGGACAACCGGCCGGACTCGCCGACTTACCGAAACGTGATGACGCTGGTTGTGGGTGAAGACGACCCGCACGCTATTGTCGTACCCAAGGGCATCGTTCATGCTTACCAGAACATCGGCGACAAAGACGGGATCGTCATCAACTGCCCAAACCGTCTTTACCAGGGCGAAGGCCGGCGAGAAGAAATAGATGAGATAAGACACGAAGACGATCCGCAGACGATTTTCCGCATAGACTAGCCCGCGTTCCCGTGAATGAAAATTCTCCGCGTCATCGCTCGCCTCAATGTTGGCGGCCCTGCTCGCCACGTGTTGTGGCTGACCAAAGGGCTGAAAACATTTGGCCATGAGACGCTGCTCGTCACCGGAGTGGTGCCGCCGGGCGAAGACGACATGAACTACTTCGCCGAAGCTTCCGGAATCACTCCGGTGACCATCCCACAGATGAGCCGCGAGATCTCTCCCAAAGACCTGCTCGCGGTGTGGAAGATTTATCGGCTCATGCTGCGTGAACGGCCAGACATCGTTCACACGCACACGGCCAAAGCTGGTGCGGTCGGACGCGTAGCTGGAATGATGTATCGGTGGCTGACGCCGTCGGCGCTTATCGGCAAACCGCGACAGTGCCGTTTGGTGCACACTTATCATGGCCATATCTTTCACAGTTATTACGGAACGTCTAAGACAAAACTCTTTCTCACGATCGAGCGCGTGCTCGCGCGAACGGCAACCGATCGCATTGTCGTCGTCAGCGAGCAGCAGCGTCACGAGATCAACGAACAATTTCGGGTTGGTGGTTCCCGGCAATTCGAAGTCATCCCGCTGGGATTGGACCTCAGCTTGTTTGCGAATTGGCAAGAGCGGCGCGCAAAACTCCGCGAAGAATTGCGCGCCAGCGAAAACGAAGTGCTCATCGGGATCGTTGGCCGGCTGACAGAAGTTAAGAACCACCAAATGTTTCTGCGCGCGGCGGCGCGATTGAAGGAACTCGTCGCGTCAAGGCCAATTCAACCACGCGTTCGGTTTGTCATCATCGGCGATGGCCGCCTACGGTCGCAGTTGGAGTCGCAAGCGCGCGAACTCGGTTTGGCGGATGACGTGCTTTTTCTTGGCACGCGGAATGATCCTGAAAATTTCTATCCCGCGCTGGATATCGTCGCGTTGACCAGTCTTAACGAAGGCACGCCGCTGACGTTAATCGAGGCGATGGCGAACGCGCGTCCGGTCGTGGCTACAGCAGTGGGCGGGGTTGTCGATCTGCTGGGCGAACCGTTTTCGAAAGCTGATGGCTATGCCATCTGTCAGCGCGGGATCTCCGTCGCCCGCGAGGATGTTGACGAATTCGCGCGCGGTTTGCTTCGTTTGATTGACGACAAAGAACTGCGCGCGCACCTTGCCGAGGAAGGCCGGCAGTTCGTGTTCGAGAATTACGCAATTGACCGTCTATTCCGAGATATGTCGAAACTATACGAGCGGCTGGCGGCAGCGTGATGAAGGCCGGCTGACCAAACGATCATGTTAGACTTGCCGGGACGTAGTGGCAGCAACGAGGTCGAAGGAGAAAACAATTTGCGAGTTCTGATTACGGGTGGCGCGGGGTTCATCGGTTCGCATCTTTCCGACGCGTATCTCCAACGTGGCGACGAAGTATTTGTCATTGATGACCTCTCTACCGGCAGCATCGAAAACATTCGCCACCTGAAAGACCATCCACGCTTCCATTACACTATTGACAGCATTCAAAACCAACCGGTTACTGCCGAACTCGTCGATCAGTGCGACGTGATTTTTCACCTCGCGGCGGCGGTCGGCGTCAAACTCATCGTCGAAAGTCCTGTGCGCACGATCGAAACCAATGTTCACGGAACTGAAGTCGTCCTGTCCCTGGCCAACAAGAAAAAGAAGAAAGTTTTGATTGCCTCGACCTCGGAAGTTTATGGCCTGAGCGCCGAAGTTCCTTTTCGCGAAGACGGCAACCTGGTGATGGGCGCCACGACCAAAGGGCGTTGGAGCTATGCCTGTTCGAAAGCGATTGACGAATTTCTCGCGCTTGCGTACTGGCGCGAAAAAAAGCTGCCGACGATCGTTGTTCGTCTTTTCAACACGGTCGGCCCGCGTCAGACCGGCCAGTACGGCATGGTGATTCCGACGTTCGTCAAGCAGTCGCTTGCCGGCCGCCCGATCACCGTCTACGGCACGGGCAAACAGTCGCGCTGCTTCTGCTACGTCGGCGATGTGGTAGGCGCGCTTGTGAAGTTGATGGACACGGACGAATCGGTCGGCGAAGTTTTCAACATCGGCTCGAACCAGGAGATTTCGATTCTCGACCTCGCAAAGCGTGTGAAGGAACTGACCAACTCGGAATCCGAAATCGTTTTCGTGCCTTACGACGAAGCTTACGAAGAGGGATTCGAAGACATGCCGCGCCGCATTCCGGACATCGCGAAGGTCAACAAATTAGTCGGCTTCAAACCGGAAAAGAAGCTCGACGAAATCCTTAAAGCCGTAATCGACTTCCACAGCGGCGACGGCTCGCGCAACACAATTACCAAGCACGCGTGACGTCCGTTGTCATCCTGTACTGACGAACGCTGATCAGGCCTGGCGTTCGAGGATGAAATCCGCGATTGACCGCAAAAGTTCGGCCGGCCGATTCAATCGGTCGAGGGCATCGCAACTGACTCGGTGCACGGCCGAGAGAGTTTTCTGCGTCACTTCAACGCCATAACGCGCGGGGAAAGTCGCTTTGCGCGAACGCGCGTCTTTGCCCGGCGTCTTTCCCAAGCCTTCAGCAGTTGCGGTGACGTCGAGCAAATCGTCCGTGATTTGAAATAACAGGCCGAGGTTGATGCCGTAATCGGTTACCGCGGCTAGCTCGGATTCATTCGCGCCGCCGATGATGGCGCCGCAACGCGCCGCGGCACAAATTAGCGCGCCCGTCTTCTCGTGATGAATCCGCTCAAGCTCTTCACTGTCGACTTCGCGCGACTCCGCGGCGAGGTCAAGCGCTTGTCCCGCGACCATTCCTGAAGGCGTGCCGGCGGCGCGGGACACTTCACTGATCAATTGAACCCGAACTTGCTCAGACAGTGTTTTATCTTCGGCCATGGTTCGAAAGGCGAGAGTCTGGAGCGCGTCGCCGGCAAGAATGGCGGTGGCTTCATCGAATTTTACGTGACAAGTGGGCCGTCCACGGCGCAGATCATCGTCATCCATCGACGGCAGGTCGTCGTGAATCAGCGAGTAGGTGTGAATCATCTCGAACGCACAGGCCGGGCGCAGCAACTTTTCGTTTGGCGAGCCAAACGTTTGCCCCGTCGCGAGCACCAACGCGGGGCGGAATCGTTTGCCGCCGGCGAACAGACTCCAGCGAATTGCGCTGTGCAGCCGCGCCGGTTCGTCGGTCTCTTTGGGAATCAAACGATCTAGCTCTGCATCGATTAGCGATCGCGTGGACGCAAAGAATTCGATGGCGTTGTTGGAAAGATTAACCACAGAGGACACAGAGGAGGACATTATTTATTTTTCGTCTGTCTCACCGTCGGCTTCGAACGGACGAATCGCCGGCCGTCCCTGATTATCGCGCGTAAGGATTTCAATGCGGCGCTCCGCTTCGTTTAGCCTTTCCTGGCAGGCGCGCGAGAGCTTCACGCCCTGTTCGAAAAGCTCCAGGCTCTTCTCCAAAGGAAGGTCGCCACGCTCGAGTTCGCGGACGATGCGCTCAAGTTCTTCCAGAGAGCTTTCGAAGTTTTGAGAGTTGTTG
The DNA here is from genome assembly GCA_036001745.1 of Pyrinomonadaceae bacterium. GTDB lineage: Bacteria > Acidobacteriota > Blastocatellia > Pyrinomonadales > Pyrinomonadaceae > UBA11740. The sequence goes on along the minus strand of DASYTZ010000023.1, from coordinate 19,172 downwards.
TTTGGCATTTCGGGTGGCATAGACTTCAGTCTGTGTTCCAGTCTTCACTGTAGCCGAACAAAGTCACAGACTAAAGTCTGTGCTACTACGGCGATGGGCTCGGTGTCGGTGTTTGTAAATCTTTCAAGCGGCGAATTATCTCGTCCTGAAACTGCGAGCCTCGTTGCGACACGCCCTTCCGGGCGGCGTCAGCGATAATATTTGTCAGCTGGTCATCCTTGATCGACGTAATTCGCCACGCGTCGCCGTTCTGCTGCATTGTAAGTTGAATCTGTTCATCTTTGAACTTCAGATCAACTGTCGCGGTCGCGCCGTCCTGCCGAATACTCGCGAAGTAAGGGACGCTCAGAGCGATCAGGATGAAAGGTTTTCCTTTCGCCGGCTCGGTAACGCGCTGAATTTCGGGCGGCAAGACCTCGTGCAGCGTCTCCTTCAGTTTCGGCGTCAGGTTCGCGGCAATTTGATCGAACTGTGAAGGCAGCACGCTATTGAGAATCGACGAGCCTGTCAGCCGCGCGCGGACTTCTGCGACAAAGCCCTCGGCGATCCTGTCCATGTCCAGGATGCGATCGATTTCCTGGCTGTCGTTTCGCTGTGACGCGTCAACCAGCACCGCAAGCGTGTAAGACGGCCCTGACTTGAAATGCTGCCACCACAAATATCCGCCGGCGGAAACGCAAAGAATGATAACCGCAAAAATGATTCCGATGATCGCCAGCACGCGTACGGCGCGGCCTGATCGTCTGTTGGCACGGCGCGGCCTGAAGCCGCCGCCTGCGGGAGTTGGTTGGTTCAAATCGATGACGATGCGATTGCGTTTGCTCATTCCTGCGAGTGTTTAGTGATTCGTGTGGTTGATTCCTAAGTGCTCACGGATAGTTACCTTACACTTCTATTTCATAACCACTGAAGTCCAATCGTTGTGAATCACAAATCCTTCGGGTCAAGGCCGGTGTGTTTGGCGATTCGCGCTAACATCTTTGGCCCGATTTCGTCTTTGTCATGAAAAGCGAAGACGACATCAGGCCAGCCAGGCCGGAAAAGAATCTTATGAGAACTGGATTCGCGCTTGACGTTTCCATCCGATGCGGAGAAGGGCAGCGAGAACGCGTTTTGCTTTAGCTGAAGGCCATTGGCTCATGCTGCGGCGAAATGGATGTTCAGAAATTCGGGAGTGCCTTCCGCGTGTTCAAGCCGATCTGCCAGCGCGCGTAAGGCCAGAGCCTGTGCCCTGGCAATTGCTTCATCAGAGGTTTGCCCGTAGGCAAGCACGCCTGGCAGTTCCAGCACCTCAGCTAGCCAGCGACCATCATCCTCGCGCTCAAATTCGACGGTGAATGTCATGCTGATTTACCTCGGCACAATCGTAACATGAGTCAGGTAACTTGAGTCACCGTCCATTGTTTATCTGCTGGCCGTCCGGTGCTGTTCTCTCGACGCGACAATCCAAACGGCCTTTCCACAGCCGCACTTGTAACTCATCTCCGATCGAAACCGCTGTCGCCTCACGGACAATCGCACCGCGCGCGTCCTGGGCAATTGCGTAACCACGCTCCAAAACTTTCAAGGGCGACATGGCATCGAGCGCAGCGGCCGCAACGCCGAATTGCTTCCGCGCGTTCTCAACTCGCGCAAGCATGGCCGTATCGCGCGCCTGAGCAAGCGCGTCAAAGCGGGCGCGTTGCGTGGCGGCGCGACTGCGCAGTTCGCTCGGCGACAGCAGCCGTGCAGCAGCATCAAACCTGCGAAATGCGCTTTGATAAATGCGGCTGATCGTGTTGCGCAAAGTATCTTGATGCGAATCTAATGCGGACATTGCGTTCCGCAGTTTCGACCTCACTTCATTGAAGCCGCGCGCAAATGTCAACTCCTGCACGTGGGCGCGCTCGATGGCGATTCGGTGATTCAATGTGCGCCGCAGGCTGCCGACAAGCTGATCGAGCCTTGAACAAAGTTCTTCTTCGTGTGCCGCGACCAATTCGGCGGCTGCCGAGGGCGTGGGCGCGCGCAAGTCGGCGGCAAAATCCGCAATCGTGAAATCAGTTTCGTGCCCGACCGCAGAAATCACCGGAATTGCCGAAGCACGAATCGCCCGCGCCACGACTTCTTCATTGAAAGCCCACAGATCCTCGATCGAGCCCCCGCCACGGCCCACAATCAAAACGTCAATAGCCACGTCGTGACGGCCTTCGCGGACAGCGCGCGCGTGATGCTCGTTTAGAAAGCGTATGGCGCGCACAATCTCGTGCGACGCGCCGTCGCCCTGCACCCGCGCGGGCGCAATCAGCAGATGTACTGTACGCGTGCGGCGTGAAATCACATTGATGATGTCGCGGACAGCCGCGCCGCTCGTTGAAGTGACGACGCCAATTCGTCGTGGAAAGAACGGAATCGCCCGCTTTAACTCCGGCGCGAACAGGCCTTCCGCCTGCAAACGCGCTTTCGTCTGCTCAAACGCCAATTGCAACGCGCCGGCGCCGACGGGCTCAAGCGTCTCGACGATTAATTGGTACTCGCCTTTTTGCTCGTAAACGCTCAGACGCCCGCGCGCGCGAACTTGCAATCCATCTTCGAGCCGAAACCGAATTCGTTGATTGCTGCTGCGATAACACGCCGCGCGCAATTGCGCGAACTCATCCTTCAGAGTGAAGTACCAGTGGCCCGAACTGTGCTGGCGGAAATTCGAAATTTCGCCCTCCACCCACACGGAAGCGAAAGTTTTTTCCAGCGAGTCGCGAATCTTGACAGTCAATTCCGAAACGCTGAACGGGTGACGTTCGGTTTCGTTGAAGAGGGATGCGAGAAGTGATTGCTGCAATTTGATCTACCGTTGGGCGCGAAAAGCCTACGCGATCGCCGCGCCGCATTCAATGCTAAAGCCCTTGCACCTTCAGAAACCCGGCGCCATCAAATTCGTCACCGCGGCCGGATTCTTGATTTGTTGTTTCGTCATCCAGCTTTCGGAATCTGCGACCAGCGCGCGGCCTTCATCGCCAAGGAGCAATTCGCCCAGCCGGCGACGCGCCGCCGCCGCATACAAAGCCATATCGACAGCTTTGAACTCATCGAGTGCCCGCCGCGTGAAGGCGGCCGCGCGCGAAGTGTCGCCGCGCTGTTTCGCCAGCGTCGCATAAGTCATGTTCGCCAGCGGGTTCGACCACGCCATGGCTTCGCGGGCAATGCGATCGGCGCAGTCTTCCGCAATCCGCAATCGTTGCTCGCGCACGGCCCCGCTCGCACTGGCAAGCGCGAGTCGGGCGCGCAAGTGCAACGCGTCAACCTTTAATCCCTGCGTCCGCAGCAGCAAAGATCTTTCCAAAGGCTTGAGCTGTCCTTCGATGTGTTTCCACGCGATTTCGGTGTCACCGGTATAGAGCTCGATTTGCGCCAGCGCCACCAGCGACGTGTAGTGCTGCAAGTGAAAGCCTTCACGGGGCCATACGGTCATCGCGGCGATCACTTCGTTGCGCGCGCGGTCGGGATCGTCAGCCGCCAGCCAAATCGGATTCAGACGCGTTCGCAGATCCGTCGCGGCGAATAGATTGCCCTGATCAAGCGCCACCGACAGGAGCTGCGGAACCCGGCGCGCGACCTCAGTCAGCTCACCGAGAAACATCAGCGACGTCAGCATGAATCGATTCGCGACCGTCAGCTCCCAGGTCGCGCCCGTGCATTGATCACGCAAGACTTCCGCGGATCGTTCGCACAATTCAGCCGCTTCTTTCCACTCACCGATCAGATAGGCGCTCAGACCTCGCGCCCAAATTGCCATGCCGATCGCATGTGGATTTCCTGATTGCTTCGCCAGAGCCTCCGTGCGATCCGCGAGCTGTCGCGCACGCACCACCGCCGGGCCGCCGCGTGTCGCTGTCTGCACGGTTTCAAAGGCCATCGCGCGCGCCACCCGGTAGGGCTCGCCAGCGCGCAACGCCAACAACAAATGGCGGCTTTGGAATTCCGCGCCGCGAATCAAGTCGACGACACCTAAACCGGCGGCTATTGACCAGCAAATATCGATGCGTTGCAGATCGGCTTCCGAAATCGCATCAGCGTCGCGTTCAGTGAAATCCAAGCCTCTCATCCAAATCCAAGCGCGCCGGACAAGCAACGAAAGCAACGCGCTGCGCGGACCTTTTGGCAACTTGAATCCGGCCGCTTGCAGCACCTTTTCGAAAATCGCCAGGCCTTCTTTCACGTGGCCGCCCATCAGCAACTGCGCGCCGGCTCGCTGCTGCAACTCCAGCGCACGTCGCGGAAGGTAATTAGGAACGGCGAAATTGTCGCGGAGGGCAGTAGCCTTCGCCGCATCGAGATATTCAGTGGCCGCCTCTGCCGGCCGTCCGGCATTGGCCAACGCGTCGCCCAGCGCAACTCTTAATTCTGTGCGATCTGCGTCAGGCGGAGCCAATTCGATCGCCCGCCGGAAGTACAGTGCCGCTCGATCGAATGCGAGCGCGCTGGCAGCTTTTTGCGCTGCGGCTTCGGCGTGAACCGCGGCCCGCGAATTTTCGCCGGCGCCAAGATAGTCGTCATACAGCGCTTCCGGATCGTCAAAGCCGCGCGCTTCGATTGTTTGTGCCAACCGCCGATGAATGTGGCGGCGTTCGTCATCGGACAGCAACAGCCTGAGAGTTTCCGCGATGCGATCGTGATAAAGCTCAATGCCGTACGCGGCGCCTCCGCTCCGAACGAATTGCGCGGACCGCACGGCATTCATAATCTGCAAATCGTCACGCTCAACGTCGCTGGCGGCAAAGGCCACATCCTGGTTCACCGGCCGCGCGGCAACGGCGAGCATATTCAGAAGCGCGCGCGAACCATCGGGCAGTTGGTCGATGCGCTGTTCCAGCATCGTTGCCAGGCTGATTCCTTCCGCGCCGGGGCGTTCGCCGATCGAGGCGTAATGGCATAGTTGCTCAAGCAGGAATGGATTGCCGGTTGCTTCGCGGACGATCGAATCGATGAAAGGTTCAGCCTCGATGGTCGCCGCCGAAAGCAGAGAACGCGCGAGATCTGCCGCTTCCTGATCGGTCAAGCGATCGAGCACGATCTCGCGGCACGTCTCGGTCCCGACGTTCTGCACCAACTGTTTGAGGAACGACTTTGACTCGAAATCCTCAGCGCGAAAACTCGCAATCAAAAGCAGCGGCGGGCATTCAGGTGGTCGCAGCAAATCTTCCAGCAGGCGAATGCTGTCAGCGTCCGCCCATTGCAAATCGTCGGTCCAAATGATCAGCGGCTGCTGACGCGCAATCGCCGAGAACAATTGGCGCAGCGCGCCGAATGCGTGCCGGCGCAAAGTGAACAGGTCGCCGGTTTCACGACGCGCGGAACGCTCCTCGAATATCGCGTCAATCTGAAGCATCACCGGAAACACCCGAGCCAGTGCCGGCGCGTTCCGCGGTAACAGCGGCTGAACTCGGTCGCGCGGCATCGACGCCAGCCGACGCGTCAGACTATCGACCACGCCGTCGAGCGCTTTGTACGGCACGGACTCGCGTTCGTAGCAGCGGCCCTGAAGTATGAAAGCTTCGTGCGAACCTTGCCTGATCTCATCGAGAAATGTTTGCACCAGCGTGCTCTTTCCCATTCCCGAAACGCCGCGAACGTAGACAGAGACGCCTTTGCCTTCCAGGGTTGCGCGAAACGCGTCGTGTAATTCCGCAAGCTGCCCCTCGCGCCCGATGAACGCAGTTTCCCTGGTTCGCTTCGCGATACCGGGTACGACGAATGGCGTCCGTCCCGCTTTCAACGCGCGCAGCAGATCGCGACCTCGCGGACGGTTCTTCGGATTCCGCCGCAGCAGATTCATGCACAGTTCACTCAGCTCCCTTGGCGCGCGCGGATTGATTTCGATTGGCTGAATGGGCCGGCGCGTTTGTTTGCGCAATACGACCTCGAAGGACTTGCCGGCAAACGGCAGTCTGCCCGTCAATGCTTCGTACAACATCACGCCGACGCTGTACCAGTCGCTCGCCCGCGAGATAGGAAGTTGCGCGCCCTGTTCGGGCGACATGTAATCCGGCGTGCCGACAAGCAGAGTGTCGCGCGCCGCCGGTTCGGCATCTTCGACTAGTCCAAAATCGAGAATGACAACGCGCCCCTCATCCGTCACCAGAACGTTCGACGGTTTTATATCGCGATGCAGCTTGCCCAGTTCGTGCAAGTGATGAACGCCTTCCGCCAGTTGCCGAAGTGCCGGGCGGAGCCGTGATTCGTCAAGTTCGTACACGGACGTGAGCGGCGGCAACGGTTCGTCAGGCGGCGCCATCTCGCCAGACTCGAACAAAAGACGCGAGCTGTCGAATTCCACTGTGTCAGCTTCCGAGTCAGCGCGATGCGCGTCACGCGAGATCGTGTCAGATGAATCGGCCGCTCGGCTGTCACCTTCGGGCCGCACGTACTGAGTGAAGGTCACTCCTTTCACGAGTTCCATGGTGAAGAACCAATGACGCCCCTCGGACATTAGCTCGTAAAGCGCCGCGAGATTTGGATGTGACACATCGGCCAGTTCGCGAAACTCCCGCTTCAGGCGATAAATGTGCTCGGGTTCGGCGCGACTCAACGTCTTCAACGCGATGGTTTTGTTCGTGAGCTGATCGATAGCTTCATAGACGACACCCATCCCGCCGGCGCCGAGTTTGCGGCGTAAACCGAAGCGTTGAGTCCCCAGGAATTCTTTGACGGCTTCTGCCATAAAGCTTTTGATTGTCCGAGTGGCCGCGCGAAGTTATTGACAGATGCGCAATTGTGCCTTACATGATTTGCGCAATCAATATTCAAGGCTCGGAGCGCTAAGTTTCAGGCTGCGGGCTCAAACCGGAGAGGAGCCGACATGGACTGGCGCGTGCTGCTGACAACTTTTGGTGTCATTTTTTTGGCAGAGATGGGCGACAAGACGCAGATTGCGGCGATGACGATGGCGGCTGAGAAGAAGCGGCCGTGGGAAGTTTTCATCGCCGCCTCGTTGGCGCTGACTGCGGTGTCGGCCATCGGTATCATTGTTGGTGCGGCACTCGGGCAATATCTACCGCTCGAGTGGATCAAGCGTGCGGCAGGAGCGGCCTTTATCGTAATCGGCGTCCTGATATTGCTCGGGAAGTTCTAGGAATATTCTCCTTTTGTCGTTTTTCCCCTCTCCCACTGGGAGAGGGAGCTGAAAAATGGAAAATGATTTTTTGATCTTCAACTAAGCGCAACGCCGAGAATGCCACAGACACGTCACATCGAACGTCACTTCACTGCCGGCGAAACTGTCCGCGACATCGTCATCGGTATGTCTGATGGTCTGACTGTGCCGTTCGCGTTGGCGGCGGGTCTGACCGGTGCGATCGATTCGGCCGGCATCATTGTGACTGCGGGGCTCGCGGAAATTGCCGCGGGCTCGATCGCGATGGGCCTCGGCGGTTATCTCGCGGCAAAAAGCGATGCCGAGCATTACGCCAAAGAGCGCGAGCGCGAGAAGCGTGAAGTTGTGGAGATTCCCGAAGAAGAAATGCGCGAGGTCGCGCAAGTATTTAAGTCATACGGATTGACCGACAAAGAGAGTGCACCGATCGTCGAAGCCTTGTCGAAGGACCCAAGGAAATGGGTGGATTTCATGATGCGCTTCGAGCTGGGCCTTGAGAAACCTGATCCGAAACGCGCGCTCGCAAGCGCAATGACGATCGGCGGCTCGTACATTGCGGGCGGATTGATTCCGCTCCTGCCCTACATCGCCGCGGCTGTTTTCAAAAACATTTCCGTGGCCACGTCGTTGTTGTTTTCGGTCGCGCTCACTCTGCTGGCACTCTTCGTTTTTGGCTTCATCAAGGGCCGCTACACCGGCACACGGCCGATACGCAGCGCCTTGCAGACGGCGCTGATTGGCAGCGTCGCCGCGGGCGCTGCATTCCTGATTGCACGACTGATTTCGTGAAATGAACCTCTTCGTCGGCACCAGCGGCTACAGTTACAAAGAGTGGAAGGGCAATTTCTATCCTGAAGATTTGCCTGCGAAAGAAATGCTTTCGTACTACTCCCGACGCTTGCCGGCCGTGGAAATCAACAACACGTTCTACCGCCAGCCGCAGCCGAGCATGATCGAGAATTGGAAAGAGCAGGTGCCGGAGAGCTTTCGCTTTTCGATTAAGGCCACCCAGCGCATCACGCACATCAAGCGTTTAAAGAACTGCGCAGAGGAAACAAAGTATCTGATGGAAACTGCGTCGTTGTTAGGCGAGAGATTGGGCGTCGTCCTGTTTCAGCTTCCGCCAAACTCGAAGAAAGATACAGAGCGGCTGCGCGACTTCCTTAATTTGCTTCCCAATGATCGACGCGCGGCATTTGAGTTTCGTCACGAGAGTTGGCTCGACGATGAAACTCGCGAATTGCTCCGGGCCAAAAACTGTGCGCTGGTCGTTTCAGATACCGACGAAAAGCCGTTGACGTCTATCACCAACACGGCCGATTGGGGTTATCTGCGACTGCGGCGAACATCTTACGCGAAACAAGATTTGACGGAATGGACGCGACGCGTTGAGCAACAGACATGGAAAGACGCCTTCGTCTTTTTCAAACATGAAGACGAAGGCGTCGGTCCAAAATTGGCGGCGCGGTTTCTAAGCCTCGCCAATAACAATGAGCCACAAAAAGGCACAAAACGCACAAAATAAACCGCGCTTACCTTTTGTGCCTTCTGTGCCTTTTCGTGGCTTACTAATCGTTATTATTTGATCTTAATTCCCGCGCCCGCGCGGAAGTTATCCTGCCGCCTGCTGTCGAGCCACGACGGCACGTAATCAACCATGATTGGCCGGATGTCGAGATGCTCGCCTGCGTGAACATCCAATCCGCCGCCGAGCGCCATCGCGAATCCGGTGTCGGACTTGCGACGCGGTGACAAGCGATCATCGAAATTCACGCGCATGTGGGTGACGCCAAACAGGGCGTGCGCGAACGGCGTGACGACACGCGTGCGCAAATTGAAGCGCGGACCAATCATCAGGTCATAGCGCTGAACGCTGGCGTTGAAGGTGCGGCCGCTGCGAATGTCCACGTAGCCCGTGTCGTCAAATGTCCCGGTAAAGCTCGTCACAATCCCGACGTTGCGATGGACATTCTGATTGAACTCAGCAGTGAAGCCGTTATACCCGGTACGTTCATTCGCAAAATCGACGCGATTGCCGTTGAAGGTCGCGGTGCCGCCTTTGTCGAAATGGTCGGCGTTGTTCCAAGCGCGCATGTGCGCATATCCAATATAGAATTCGTAAAAGGAATAATCCTTATCCTGGCTTTGCGCGAACGCGCATGGAGCGCAAATCACAGCAGTCAGGAGCAAGAGAAAAATTCTGGTCATTCGGGGCGCCTCCTTAATTGACCCGGCTGGTTTTGAACTGAAACTTTACGGGTATATTAACACTGCTAATGCCGAAAAGATTCCGAGATTTCTCGGCAAATTGTCTCTTTTCTTGTTAACGGAAAAGTTTTTAGGCTTCGTACGAAACGGACACGACTTCAGGTGAAACCGGTCAGACTAATAGGAATTCTCGCATTAGCGCTCATTTTCGCGTTTTCCGTGACAGCGCAGTCGCCATCCGACCCAATCCGAGAAGCGCAACGCCTGACGCGTGTCGCCCAGGTCGCTCAACAACAGGGCCGCTACGACGACGCCATCAAGGCGTATCAGACCATCACGGTGGTCGCGGCGAGTTCGCCGCGGATAGCCGCTTCGGCCCAGGTATCCGCCGGCAGTATTTACATGATGATGGGTCGATTTGAAGAATCCGCCACTGCTTTTCGCAAAGCGGCCGCGCTCGATCCTGCTTCGGCGGAAGCGGTTAACAACCTGGGTGAAGCACTGGGCGAATTAAAGCAATACCAGCCGGCGTTGCAAGCGTTTCAAAAAGCGGTCGCGCTCGATCCGAAATATCTCAAAGCGCGCTACAACATGGGTGTGACTTACGACCGTCTCGGTCAGATGAAGTACGCGGAGTTCATCTATCGCATCTTAATTCGAGACTTTCCAGACTTCGCGCTGGCCTATGACAGCCTGGCGGTGTCGCTTTCAAAGTCCGGGCGCGCGCGCGAAGCAGTTCGATTTCACGAAAAAGCGATCAGCATCGCGCCGGGCGATCCTTCGTTCTACTTCAACTATTCGCTGACCTGCCTGATGCTCGGAGATGTGAAAAAGGCGCAGGTGCAACAACAGAAGCTTCGTGCTCTTGATCCCGCAATGGCGGAACATCTCGCGGCCGTGATTGCAAAGCGGCAGAGAAGTTAGCCACAAAAAGGCACAAAACGCACAAAATGAATGACGCCAATTGCTGGTGTCTTTTTGTGCCTTCTGTGCCTTTTCGTGGCTTCTATTTTGCCGTCAGAAATTTCCTTGACAAGTTTCGTGACCGCAGTCGCAATCGATTTCGATCGTCTTGCCGGCGCCTTCACACGATGCGCTACAGTACTTTCCGTCTGGTTGCGGCGGGCACGAACACGCGGGATTGTGACATTTGTCTTCGTCAGCCATGATTCCTCCCCTGACTTCGTTACAAAAATCTGATTAGTAGAGTTGACCAAAGCTTAACACAGGCTGACTGTGACTTCCGAACGCAAAAACATCACGTCCCCGTTTGCCGAGCCACGCGGCGTTCGGTAACATCGGCGCAATTCAATTTGCCACAACTCAAAGAGGGACCAAATGAACGCCACCGCCATGTCCAAAGAAGTTCCGCCGCCGCTTCAGATGTTGCAACTCATTTCCGGATTCTGGGTTTCGCGCTGCGTTTATATCGCCGCGAAGCTCGGCATTCCTGATCTCCTGAAGGCCGGACCAAAGACAGCCGAAGAATTGTCGCCGGCTTGCGGCGCGCACGCGCCGTCTTTGTTTCGCGTGCTGCGAGCGCTGGCCGCGGTCGATGTTTTGACGCAGAGCAGCGATAACCGTTTTGGCAACACGCCACTGTCAGAAACTCTGCGTAGCGATTCGTCTGGATCGCTGCGCGCATTCGCGATGACGGAACTGGGCGAGGAGCACTATCCGGCATGGGGCGAGCTGCTTCACAGCGTGCGCACTGGAGAGATTGCTTTCGATAAAGCTTTCGGCGAGCCCGTTTGGGAGTTTTTCGCCAAGACTCCGGAGAACGCGAAGATTTTCAACGACGCCATGAGCGGCATGACGGCGCAGGCGGAGCAGGCATTGCATGCGGCTTACGATTTCGCAGGAATCAACACAATCGTCGACGTCGGCGGCGGTCACGGCGGCTTGATTACTTCAATTCTCAAACAGAACCCTGGGACGCGTGGAATTCTTTTCGATTCGCCTCAAGTGATCGAAGGTGCGAAATCGAAACTAGCGGAATCGGGAGTCGCTGATCGTTGTGAACTAGTTGGCGGCGACTTCTTTCAGTCTGTTCCGTCGGGTAGCGACGCGATCATCATGAAGTGGATCATTCATGATTGGAACGATGAGCAATCGATTACGATCATGAAGAACTGCCACCGCGCGCTGCCGGAGAACGGAAAGCTAATCCTCGTTGAGGCAGTCGTTCCACCCGGCGATGAGATGCACTTTGCCAAGTTCATCGACCTGAACATGCTGGTGATGACCGGCGGACGCGAACGCACCGAAGAAGAGTTCCGTCGGCTCTACGAAGCCGCGGGCCTTCGCCTGACGCGAGTCGTGCCGACCGAATCGCCCTTCAGTGTGATAGAAGGCCTCAAGGCGTAATCGCAGTCGCACCGCATGCGCTCGCGCGCGCACAGTCATCATTCCGGCGCGCCGCGCGATTCCAACAACTTGATCATGTCATCGTGAGGCGTTTCTCGGGCGACGGCGAGGATCGTCTTACCGTCTTCGTTGCGCAGGCTCAAGTCGGCGCCCGCGTTCAGCAGCGCCAGCGCGCTTTCCATGTCGCTGGTTTCCGCCACGTACATCAGCGCGGTCCAGCCTTTCTTATCGGTCGCATTAACGTCAGCGTTGAAACTAATCAGCAGTTTGACAACTTCCGGATCGCCTGATTCCCCGGCCATCATCAAAGCCGTTTTGCCTTCGTGATCTTTAGCGTTGACGTCGGCGCCGGCGTCAATTAGCAGCTTGGTCACCCGCGGATCCTCGTTGGTGGCCGCGAACATCAGTGCTGTTTTGCCGTTTGCATCGGCTAGATCGACTTTCGCTCCGGCATCGAGCAACTCTTTGATTACTTCATAATTACTTTCTTCGGCGGCCTGCATTAGCGCCGTCCCACCCGATTCGTCGCGCGCGTTGACCTTTGCGCGGGCCGAAACCAGCTCGCGCACCAGCGCCGCACTCGCGTTGTCGCGCAAATACATCAATGCGGTGGCGCCGTTGTCGTTTTTCGCGTTTACGCTTGCGCCCGCCAACAATAACGTCCTGACGATTTCCAGATTTCCGTTCTCGACCGCTTGTTCGAGCGCGGTCATGTTTACGTTCTTGTCGCGCGCGTTTAGATCGAGAGCTGAGAAGGCGAGATCTTTCACGGCTTCCAAATCATCATGGAATGCCGCCTTGACCAGAGGGCTTTCGGGCTCGATGAAGGCGATGGCTCCGCCGCCACTGAATTGAACGACTTGAGTGTCTGATGTGACTTCGACTTCTTCGAAAACTTGCGGGACTTGAAGTTCGATGTTCAGAGTTCGTTCGCCTCCATCCGTTAGTCGGACGTCTTCCGTCCTGGATTCAAAACTGAACGCCTCAACCAGTAATCGATAAGGTCCGGCCGGCAGCAAAGAAAACCTGTACATCCCATCATCGGCGGTCGTGTACGTGAAGTACGAGTTGTCCTTCAGACTCGTTAGTGTCAGCGTGGCGTTCGGAACAACCGCGCCCTGCGGATCGGCAACAACGCCCGTCAAAGTGCTGCCAACGTCGAGCTGCGGCTGAGTCGCGATCGATTGCACCGGCGGCTGCGACGAGACTACTGAAGTCTGCGCCGCCGCGCTCGACAGGCTCAGCGTGGCCGTGAATGCACCCGCGGCGATTCGCGAAACGCGCCGGCCGATTTGATGAAGCTTTTGCGGCAGTTGCTTTGTCACCACACTGTCATCAAGTCGCTTCACAAACCGTACGCATAAACGGCCTTCTGATCGCGCCACCAGGCGCATCGCTTCTTGTCTCGTCAATGCAGAAAGATTCGTGACGTGCAGGTGGCAGTGCTCGCAGAATCGCACCTGGTCGTTGCCGATCATCGAATCCCAATCGGCTTCGCAGGGTGCAGGAATAATCATTCGATCGAAAGAACGGATGGACTGTGGCATAGCTAGGCTCCTTTCAACGCTCGACGCTGAAGCGCAGTCGAAATGTGTTGAGAACCTGGGGAGAAGCTCTTTGTCTTACTACAGACTTAGACCTTCAACCGGACGCTTGTGTTCCGGCATTTAGCTTGCTCTATGTCAGTAATCGAACCTGAGGAGGCGTCCGATGTAACGCTTGCTCAATCACGAGCCTGGAGAGCCGCATCGGATTTGTCGCTGAGATGCGCGCACGTTCGCTGAAGGTTGTTAGCCGGCGAAATTTCTTGAAATCTGTTTTTGAGGTGCAGCAATGAAAGTATCGCGGAATAGTTTGGCAAGAGCGGGTGCGAGAATTCTGCCGCCCGCGTTGTTGTTAGTGACGTTGGGTTTTGTTGGGGCAGACAATGCAAGTGCGCAGGACGTTTCCCTGGGAACGACAGTCAGGGAGCGAACTGTCGGCACAGAGAGAGTCGGCACAGAGAGAAGGGTCTTTGTGCGTTCCAAAGCGCTGCTCGTGCGGGCGGCGGTGGTGGAAGACAAGCTCATGAAGCGGCCAGAGTTCGCGCAAATGGGACTGGTGCTGACGCGCGACGAAGCAAGTGCCGACATCATTCTTGAACTGCGTCACGACGTTTTGACTAAGTATGTCTATTCGGCTGTGGACACCAGAACTCAAACAGTCTTGGCTGGTGGAAAAGTGAGTTCGCTCGGCGGCACGGTAGCCGGAAAAGTCGCCAAACGCTTTTTGAAACAGTTAGCGCAGGGCCACCCGTAATTCCTGTTCACGGCGCGATGAGGGCGCGGGCAATTTGCGCGGCGACGCGCGCGTTGTTTTCCAGCAGAGCGATGTTCGCGCGCAGCGTCGCGCCTCCGCTTTGTTCAGACATGCGCGCGAGCAGGAATGGCGTGAGGTCGCGGCCCGTGATTTTTTCGCGTTCGGCTTGTGCTAATGAATCGTCCAATACTTTTTCAAGAACTTTAGAGTCAACTTCGGCTTCAAGCGGAACAGGCACGGTCACCAATAGCGCTGACTCCATCGCCAATTCCCGTTGCGCCATGAAAATCTTGACGACCTCTTCCGTCCGATCACAGCGGACATCAACGGGCAATCCACTTCGCCTGGAATAGAAACCCGGCATTTCATCACAGCCATAGCCAACGAGAGTCACGCTATGCGTCTCGAGCCACTCGCGCGTTGCCGGCAAATCCAAAACAATCTTCGCGCCCGAGCAAACAACAACCATCGGTGTGCGCGCGAGCTCGGGCAGATCAGCCGAGACATCCGGCAACGATCCGCGATGAACGCCGCCGATACCTCCGGTCGCGAACAATTTGATTCCAGCGCGATGCGCAATCCAAATCGTCGCCGCGACTGTCGTCGCCCCATTCCAGCCACGCGCAATTGCGACGGGCAGGTCGCGCGTACTGAGTTTCTTTACCCCTTCAGAGTTGGCGATGAGTTCGCGTTCTTTCTGATCGAGGCCCACGCACAACTTGCCGTCCAACACCGCAACAGTGGCTGGCGTTGCGCCTTCCGCGCGAACGATTTCTTCGATCGCGCACGCCGTTTCCAGGTTTTGCGGCTGTGGCAGACCGTGCGCGATGACCGTCGATTCCAGAGCAACTATCGGCCGATTGGCATCCAGCGTCGATTTCACGTCTGTGTTTATTTGTAAATAAGGGTTCATCACCTATGCTTTGCTTGCGGAATGAGCAGGCAAATTACCGTACAAAGTCCGGATGATCCAGAGATTTCGGAACTCTTAGGGTAACCAAAACGTGTCTTAAATCGTCTAAAATGCTGACACAACCGCTCTCCGCCTTTTCGTCGAGGAAAAACCATGAAGAGTAATCGCACCATTCGCTGTCTCTTTGTTGCCGCCATACTGATGTTCGCCGGCACTGCGACGCGCGCGCAGGATGCAACCACACCCGACCCCGCGAAGCAGCAGGAAGAAAAAGCAAAGCTGGAAAGCAAGGCTATCACGCTGCTTGAACAGGTCGTCAGCGAAGCGCAGGCATTGAAGCTTCCCGAGAATCGCATTCGCGTGCAGATTATCGCGGGCGATCTCTTGTGGGATCGCAGCGCAGCGCGCGCGCGCGGGTTTTTCACGGATGCGGGCGCGGTGCTCAGTCAAATGATGATCGATACGGATGCATCCGATCGCGAAGACTTCCAAACGCTGACGCGTCTGCGTCAGGAGTTAGTGCTCAGCGCCGCGCGTCACGATGCGGAGCTCGGTTATCAACTGCTGCGGCAGACTCAGCCGCCCGCGAATACAAACACGGCCAACCGGCGACGTGGCGGGTTTCCTGAAGTAGACATGCTCGAACAGAATCTGTTGGCCGTAATCGCGACCACCGATCCGAAGGTGGCTTACCAGAAAGCATCGGAAGCGCTGGACAAAGGTGAGTATCCAAGTTCGCTGGCGCGCGTGCTCGCGCAACTGCAAAGCAAAGACGAAGAAGCTTTCAAGAAGCTCACTGATAAAACTCTGAGCCGTCTCACTTCCGATAACCTTTTGTCGACGACGCAAGCGACGGGCGTGGCGATGAGTTTGTTGCGCGCCGGTCCGCAACTCACGAGCAGCGTCGCAACCGCGACAACCAGCGCTACCCAAACGACGAATACCGTAAGCTCGCGTAATGCGCCGGTGCTGAACCAGTCTGCGTATCACGATCTACTGGATCGCGTAGTCACTGCGGCGCTGACCGCAACGCCGCGAACCAACGCGAATGGTGGCGGTGGCAATCAGCGTCGCGCAGTGCGGCAGGGGGTCGTCATCGGCTCGATGGATGGTGGCGGCGTGTGGACGAGTGACGGCGCAACCGAGCCGCAGACACCGGCTGATCCCGCGCAGGTGCAACAAAACAACGCGCGCATGCTCTTGCGAAATTTACAGGGAATGCTCACGCAAGTCGATCAGTACTTGCCGGAGCGCAGCCAGGCAGTGCGACAGAAACTTTCGGAAATGGGCATGGGCAACAATTCCATGGCGGACTTCGCAAATCAAATGCGCAATGTGATGCAGCAAGGCGACAGCGAGAGTCTCGCAGCCGCGGCTGCTAACGTGCCCGGGCCGCTTCAGTCAAGGCTTTATCAGGAAGCAGCTGAACGAGCGGTGGCTGAGGGCAACATCGATCGCGCGCAGCAAATTGCGAACGATCACCTGGATGAAAATGGACGCACAGCGATCACGCAAGCCATCGATTTCAAAAAGCTGACGACCAACGTATCAAACGACAATCTGGCAGAGATCAGACAGAAGCTGGCGGCGCTGCCGTCTGACGCCGATCGCGTCAAATACCTCGCTGACCTTGCGACCGCCACGCAGAAAGACAATCCGAAGCTGGCGCTTAAGTTTGCGGAAGACGCGCGCGCGCTTGTCGGTAAACGCGCGACAACCTACCGGGACATGGAAAACCAACTGCGAGTTGCCGAGCTGTTTGCTTCGATCGATCCGAAGCGCAGTTTTGACGTGCTCGAACCGGGCATTGCGCAACTGAATGAACTGCTGGCAGCAGCGCAAGTGCTGAATGGCTTCGAAGTTGAAGTCTTTCACGACGGCGAATTGCCGCTTCAGGGCGGCAGCGAGTTAGGCTCGATGATTTCGCGTTACGGCCAGGAACTGGCATCGCTGTCAAAACTCGATTTCGAGCGCGCGCAGATTACTGCTGACCGCTTCCAATTTGCCGAGCCACGTCTGATGGCGAAGCTGGCAATCGTTCAAGGCACATTCGGCGTGCGACCGTCAACGTACGACAATCAGCGATTCAACTTTAGGTTTATGACGAGGTAAGTGTCGCGCGTGCGGGGGTGTTGGCCGTAGCGTGCAGTAACTCCCAATAACGAGGGCCTGTCAACTAATCCGACGCGGCGAATAACCGTAATTGTCGTAGCGGCTTTCTAACTCCTACGCTCGACGCCCTAATTTTTCTGCGCGTGCAGTTTTTCCGCCGCAATCTTGATCACTTCTTGCACTCGCTGATCCCAATACGCCCAGTTGTGATTCCCCGGTAGCTGGCGATACTCGTGCGGAATTTTCTTGAAATAGAGTAAGCCGGCGAACCTCGCGTTCTGGCCGAGAAACAGGTCTTCAGTGCCGCAGTCAAAATAAAAGTAGGGCAGCGACGCGACGCGCGACGGCTGCATGCTTCGGACCATGAACTCGAGATCGTTGGCGATGCGTGTCCCGGAGTCTTCGGGTCCGAGGACGCTCGCGATCGAATCCCGAATGGCTGCGGGATATTTCAAATCGTTTTGGCTCGTCGTAGCTATGGTCAACAAGCCGCTCATCGACGCCGCAAAGACGAAACTCTCCGGATACTTCAACCCGAACTTCACCGCGCCATAACCGCCCATCGAAAGCCCCGCCACGGCGCGGCCGTAGCGCGTTTCGATCGTGCGATAACGCTTCTGCACGTCAGGGATCAATTCCTTCATGAAATAACTTTCGTACTTGTCGCTCGGCACCGTCGCACTGTCCGTGTACCAGCCATCGTTGCCTTCCGGCGTGACGACAATCATCCGATACTGCGCGGCGTAATCAGCAACATTCGTCTTCGTCACCCAGTCGGTGTAGTGGCCCATCAATCCGTGCAACAGATACAGCACGGGATACCGAGTCGTCCGCGATCTCCGATAGTCGGGCGGCAGGATGACGTTGTAAGGAAGCGTCTTGCCCGTCAGCGTGCTGTGAAACTGAATCGTTTCGACTGAAGCAGATGAGGGATGGCGCTGTTGAACGGGGGCTGCAGAACCGCTTGCGGTGGCAAACGGGTAATTGTGCGCAGCAAGAATTGGGCAGAACAGAACAGCAGTGAACGCGGCGACCAACCCGAAATCAGTTGCAAGCGGCGTTCGTTTCATGAGCGTGAAATTACCCGCCGGCTACCGCAAGCGGTTCTGTACCTGTAGCCACGATTGATAAATTTGCTTCTGTTGTTCGTTCGCCGACGGCAATTGGAAGATTAGGTATGGCGCATCACCGCGGCTGCCCAACTTGACCTCAAAAGTTCGCAGATCGTCATTCCGAAAAACTGTAACGCGAATGACGCTCCCCAGCGGCTTGGCACGAATCAACTTTTCAAAGAGTTCCTTGCTCACACGCTCGCCGTCAAGCGCGACGACTTGATCCTTGGCGTTCAAGCCTTGCTCATACGCCGGGGTACCGGCCCGAACGCTCTTGATTGTAAGTACTCCGTTAGTCTCTTCGAGATCAGCGCCCAGGTAGCTGGTTTCCGGGACAAGCATCATATCAGGGGCGCCGGTTGGGTTAAGCCGTAAGCCCGCCGCCGAGAGGAATTGATCGTAAGGCAGTTCTTCAGTGCCGCGAACATACCGGGCGAAAAACTCTTCCAGACTGCCTCCGGCTGTCGTCTCGCAAATCTTCTGAAAATCCGCAGGCGTGTAGTTCCGGCCCTTTTTGAAGAAATCGTTGTAGAGCATTCGCATCACGTCGTCGAGCGATTTCGAGTTGTTTGTTCGACGCCGAATTTCCAGATCGAGCAGCATGCCCAACAACTCGCCTTTGTCGTAATACGAGATTTGGGAATTCACCGAATTCTCGTCCGGCCGGTAGTACTTAATCCACGCGTCAAAGCTAGCCTCTTCGGCACTCATCACATGGCGGCCCGGTGTGTTTTGAAAATCCTCAATCTGCTGGGCGAGGTGCGCAAGATATTCTTCAGCCGAAATCAGACCGGCCCTTCGCAGCATCAGATGGCTGTAGTATTCAGTGATGCCTTCGGCGACCCAAAGCAGCCGCGTGTAATTCTCTTTCGTGTAGTCGAACGGGCCGAGCGCGTCGGGCCGAATCCGCTTGACGTTCCAAAGGTGAAAAAACTCATGTGCGACCAACGCCCCGAAGCGGCGATAACCGTCTTCGTCACTGAAAGCAAAACGCCGAAATCCGAGCGCCGTTGAGTTTAAGTGCTCGAGTCCG
>DASYTZ010000022.1:0-8029 GCA_036001745.1 Pyrinomonadaceae bacterium | reverse complement strand
CGCAACTGACACCAGCCACGTTCCGCGACCCAAACGATTGATGGGACAATAATCGCCAGCGCAAGTACGCCAACAATTGAATGAGAAATCCCGCGATGATGATGAAGGTAATTCCAGCGGTCGGTTGTCAGCCCGACGATGACGTCTGAATCGGGGCTATTCGCCGCCAGCACACAGACGGTCGTCGCGAACGGCGAGAGCTTCTCCAGGCCGGCTTTGGCTGCCGCCAGACCGACGAAGGTGTGGGTAAACGGATCCATCTATGCGAATCACTGGAGCTGGATGAAGGCGTCAGAACGAAAGATCCGCGGGAGGAGGAGCCGGCAATTGTTTATGGCGCTCTGGGTCTATTTTCAAAAGTTCCTGAGTTGCGTCACGAGATGCGGCGGATTCGGGTATGGCCTTCCCGTCTTTGTCTTTGGCGTTGCGTGCCGCGGAAACGATATTGAAGAGCAGATCGGCGGCTTCCTTTGTCTTGCCCTGCTTCTCGTAGACCTTTGCCAGCCGCAGGTTCGCGCTTTCAGGAGTCACGATTGCCGCATTGAGCTTTGCAATTTCGCTGTACAGCGCGGCCGCCTCGTCCAGTTTTCCGTCACCTTCCTTTGCCTGCGCCAGAGCAAATTTGGCGAGGACGGCCGTTTCCCCACTCCCGCTGCTTAACGACTGCAACTCCGCAACGCCTTTGTCGTGATCGGTGACCAGCAAACTTCTCGCGATGAAGAGCCTGGCCTGAGTGCGATAAGGATCGCCGTACTTCGCCGTGACCTTTTGAAACTCCTCGATGGTCCGCTGGGCGCGCTCCTGCTCAGTACTGAAAACTGGATCCTTTGAATTTGCCGGCGGATTTGGGTTGATTTCCGCACGGGCGATCGCTATTGCCCGGCCCATTGCCGCTTCGGCCTCGTCTGACCGTTTGTGCCACCAGCGATAAATTCCGTATCCGACGGCGGCCACGACGACTACAGCCAGCAGCCCGTACAGAATTTGCCGGCCGCGGCCCGCAACGCGTTCGGCCATGCGGTCCGCCAGCAGCATCGTGGTGTCGCGAAATTTGTCATGCTTTAGCTCGCGGGCCCGTTTCTTTTTGTATTTAGCCAAGGGATTCCTCTTGCAAGTACGCACAGTGACGTGCGTTCAAAATCGTGTATGATCGCAGAAACAGCGAATTTAACGGCGGGTCTGGAGGATGTCAAGCAGGCGCCGGTCGCAACGAACACCCGCCAAACATCATCGAAGTAACCGGAGGACGCAGCGATTTCCGCGATGATTAACTGGGAACAAATGGCGAGTGGCGGATGTCTAACCCAGCATCGACCCGAGAAGCATTCGCGGTCGAACGGTTTTGAGCTTCTCGCGCATAGATGTCCCAGAGGGGGCGCACGGTGAGCTACGGAGAGCAAATCGCCCTCCGCACCCAGGCGGAGTTGAACGAAGTTGCCTCGGCAGCTTTAGTCGGTGTCCGTTCGACTGCGGAAGACCTGTTCCTTGAAAGACTGAAGCACGGCGAAGCGGCCGCGTTTGAGCAGCTGGTGGTGGAACGAACCGGCGATATTTACGCTCTGTTGTTTCGCCTGACGAGCGACCCCGAGGAAGCGCGCGACCTGACGCAGGAAACTTTTCTTCGCGCCTTTCAGGCGATTGAAAAGTTTCGCGGCGATGCGGATTTGAAGACGTGGCTCTATCGCATCGCAATCAACCAGGCGCGGAACCGCTGGCGTTGGTGGCGCAGACGACGACGCGACGCGACGGTTTCGCTGGACGCGACTGTCGGCGAGCGCGAACAAATCGTAGCGGCGCGTTTGGAAGATACGAACGCCGCTAACCCCGAGCAGGAAACTCTCGCGCACGAACGCGAGAACCAGTTACGCGATGCTTTGCGGGGGTTGCGCGGTGCATATCGTGAAGCTGTCGTGCTGCGAGACATCGAAGGTCTCAGCTACGAAGAAATCGCCGCGGCGCTGCAAATCAACATTGGAACTGTGAAGTCGCGTTTGGCGCGCGGTCGCTTGGAGCTGCGACGAAAGCTCGACGGTTCTTTGTAAATTGAAAGTGAATGGTTGGCCTGCCCCGGCTTCACGGAGAACTCGGTGCCAAAAGGGTCGAAGTGACGGCTCGGCAGGACGGCAGGTTCGAAGATCATAAGAGTGAGTTTGAAAAACGTGGCCAGCAACAACACGTAAGGTTCACTCGACGATCGACGAACCAGAAGTGCCACTCTTTTCGAGTCGGCGTTGCTCCAGGGAAGAGCGGCCGGGGTTGGCCAGCCATTCACGAAAGGCAGAGGTCAGTGGTCAGATATCAGAGGTCAGCAGCAAAATTGCTCCAGCTCTAACCTCTAGCCTCTGAAGTTTTATGAATTGTGATGAAATTCAAGAGTCGCTTTCGCTCTACTGCGACGATGGCTTAACTGAAGACGAGCGCGTCCGCTGCGATCGGCATCTGGAAGTCTGCCCAGTGTGTCGAGATGAGATAGCGCAATTGCGATCGCTCCGTTTGCGTCTGGCTACGATGCAAAGCCCCGCCGTGCCGGCCAACCTCGCACCCGCGATTCAGAACGCTCTCCGAGCCGAAGTTTTCGTGCAGCGGGCGCGTCGGCGGGCGCCGAAGAGCGAAATCTTCGTCGACTTTATTTCTGTGTGGCTGCAACCGCGCGCGATGCGTTACGCGTTCAGTTCGATCGTCTCCATTCTTCTTTTTGGCAGCGTCTTCATGGCGTTGCGCCCGCACATGCTTGCGCTGCACGAGGCGGGGAATGCGTTTGACGAATTCATGGCAGCCAGCACGGCGGCGCCGGGTCACTACAATATCAACGAGCCAATCTCACCGAGTAACTACGCCGCCCTGCGTGTGCCTTACAATGCAGAGTCACCGAGCCTGAATCCAAAAGGTGGCATTGCAACACTGGATCTGGCCGAAGCGCATCCCGCTCAGAACAACGACGAGATGGTTGTAGTCGCGGATGTCTTCAGCAACGGTACGGCTTCGCTGGCTGACGTGATGCACGCGCCGCGGGATCGCCGGATGCTTGACGACTTTCAGGCGGCGCTAAGAAACAATGCCGCGTTCGTGCCAGCGTCTTTGGATCGCCGGCCAGAAACGATGCGGGTTGTGTTTTCGATTCAAAGAGTGGAAGTCCGCGAGCGGAATTACTAACCGTGTCAGAAGGCCGACCGTCAGGGAGGGCAAGAGACTCCAATTGCCCTCGGGCTTGTCACCTTACTTCTTGAATCTCGCCTCAATAATTCCCTGCCGGTTTTTCTTTCCGAGGGTTGCTGTTAGCGAAGGATAGGTCTCGATTACTGCCGGTAGGCGTCCGGCATCGATTAGTTTTTCGACCCGCATGATCTGTTTTTCCGAGGCTTCGATTTCCATGAACAAACCGAACGGCAACTCGTCGATTACAACTTTAGCTTTGCCGACCTGCCAGCGTGTGCGCCGCTTTTCATAAACGAGCGCGGGCGCAAAGCCGATTCCCCGCAAGATTGAATCTGCCGCGTCCGCGTCTTTCACGCGTGTCTCGCTTTCCTTTTGGTGCTTGATGGGCGACTTCGTCGGAATGCGTTCCTTGAAAGTAAGAATTGCTTCACCGTTGACGCGCCGCAGACGCAGAGCGCGCAGCCCAAATTCCAAGTTGCCGCCACGATAAATCGTGTTCTCTTCAAACTCGATTGGCTTGGGTTTATAGCCAAGCTTGCGCAGACGCTTTTCAATCGCGCGGCGGTCGTCCGCGGTTAAGCGATACTTCTTTTCGATCTCAATCGGCATGAGCGTTTGCCACGGAGGCACTGAGACGCAGAGAAAATATCTGACCAATTCTGGAAACGTATTTCTGTCTAGCTCGCTCTGTGCCCTGTGTCTCTGTGGCGATCATTCCTGACGGACCCACCGCCACACTTCGGGAATCGTTGCTTTCTTGCCGTACATCAACATTCCCACGCGGTAAATCCTCGCGGCCAGCCACACGAGCAGAACCACTGTTGCAAATCCGATCGCCAGCGACAAAATGATCTGCCATGCCGGCGGGGTCTCAGTCGTAATCCGCACCATCATCGTAATCGGCGCGAGAAATGGAAACATCGACGCCCAGAAAGCCAAAGACGAATTCGGACTGCGAATTATTGGAAACACGAAATAGAAGCCGGCGACGAGCATCAGCACGATGGGCATTGCCAGTTGCCCGCCCTCCTGCGTAGTTGTCACCATCGAACCAATCAGGGCGTAGATGGTCGCGTAGATGAAGTAGCCAAGCAGGAAAAACAGGACGAAATAAACAAAGACTATTGGCGGCACATGGGGCAGATTTAGGGGCACGCCCTGCGCTGCCGCGATGCCGACGCCGAAGCCGGCCAGCACCAGAAACCCCAGGCCCCAAATGCTTAGCTGGGTGAGCGCGACCAGCGACACGCCAACCAGTTTTCCCATCATCAGCGGAAACGATCGCATCGATGAAAAAAGAATCTCGGCGATGCGGGTTTCTTTTTCTTCAATCACCGCTCCGAGGACCATCTGCCCGTACAGCAAAACGCTCATGTAAATCAACAGCCCAAACGAGAAGACAAACATGAAACCACTCCCGCCGACCTTCTCTTCGCCACGCGCGCTGATCTTTGTGCTGACTAGCGAAACACGCCGGCTGGCTTCGCGCAGCATGCGCTGATCGATTTTGTTTTCGGACAGGCGCTGTTCGCGCACCGCGCGGCTTAATCTGTCGGCCACCGTCTCGCGGGTGAAAATGTCGCCGGTGTTACGGCCAAAGAATTCGGCTTTTCCGTCCGCGAGAATATCCGCCGGGATAATCACGTATCCGTCCAGCTCGTTCGTGCGCACGCGGTCGTTCAACTCCCGCTTCACCTCTTCCAGCGAGCGGCCATTGAGAGAAACCAGCTCAGTCTCAAATCGTTGCGAGCCGATTTGCTGATTGCGCCGCATTTGTTCTTGCTGATTCGAACGCGTCGCAGCGCCTGCGGCATTGGTGTTGTCGCTTTCACTTTCGTCGTTCGGATTCGTCAACGCGTTCCGAAAGCTTTCGTAAAGCTTTCCGCTCTGGTCGATTACCGCCAGCCGCGTCGCGCCGCCCACGTTAATGTTGGCAATGTAGACGGGCACAATCGTGAACAGCGCGAGCATCACCGGCCCCATCACCGTCGCCACGACGAAGAACTTCGTGCGCACGCGTTGCAGATATTCTCGTTTTATGACGGCCAGGAACTTTCTCATGATGCTTCGCGGACTTTCTCGATGAAGATGTCGTGCAGACTTGGTTCAGCTAATTCGAACTTGTTTACCACCGCGCCGCTTTCCACCAGGCGCTTCAACAAAGTTTGCGCATCAGCTCCCGGGGCCAGTAAAACTTCCGTGTCGTCTCCATTCTGACGCACGTGGGCCACCAGCGACGCATCGCCCAACAAGCCGTCTCCGCCGACTACTTGCAGCGCCACAGCATTCCGGGAAAAGCTGTGGCGAATTTCGCGCAGGCGTCCATCCAGAACTTTTTTCGCGCGATTAATCATGCAGACGTCGTCGCACAGCTTTTCGGCAATTTCCATCTGGTGCGTCGAAAGAATGATCGTCTTGCCTTCAGCCTTCTTTTCCAGAATTGTCTGTTTCATCAGATCGACATTGACCGGATCTAGTCCCGAGAACGGCTCATCGAGAATCAGCAAGTCAGGATCGTGAATCACCGCCGTGATGAACTGAATTTTCTGTTGCATGCCCTTTGAAAGATCTTTCGAACGCTTGTTCTTCCAATCGCTCAGTTGCAGCTTTTCCAGCCAAAGATTGATTCTCTCATCGGCCACCTTGCCGCGCACATCTTTCAATTCGGCGAAGAACCGCAGTTGCTCGCCGACTTTCATCTTGCGGTATAGCCCGCGCTCTTCCGGCAGATAGCCGATGCGATCCTGCAACCGCGTATCCATCGGCTGACCGAAGAGTTCGATGCGCCCGGAATCCGGAATCGTGATGTTGACGATCATTCGAATCGTCGTGGTCTTGCCCGCGCCATTCGGACCGATCAAGCCAAAGACGCGACCGGGTCGCACTTGCACGCTGAGATCGTCGACAGCGGTGAAGTCGCCGAATTTCTTGGTGACGTGATCGAGAACCAGTGTGGGTTTTGTGTCGTTCATCAGGGGAGACCGGGGCAAAGTCAGTGCTCAATGCGAAACGATGAATAAAATCCGGATGGATCCAGGTTCAATTCTTCGACGTGATCCACGTGGCCAAACCGCGGACCCGTGGCGAGGTCATGCTTGAATGCATCGACCTGTAGCGCCGACCCTTCAGCCAGCGCCTCAACCCGGCCATCGGAAAGGTTCTTCACATATCCAACTACCTGATGCCGCGCGGCCGCGCGTTGCGCAAAGAAGCGATAGCCAACGCCCTGCACGTCGCCGCTAATCAAGAAGCGCCGCGCCACGCGTCGTGAGTTGGGCGAGACATCTAGCGGCATTTGAACACTCGACCCTCACGGCCGCGCGTGAGTTCGAAAGTGCCGATTTCAGTTTTCGATTTTGTCAGCGTAACCGTCAGCTTCATCTTCTTGCCGTCAGTCCATCCGGTATATTGTGCCGGCTCGCCGTCTCGCTTCTCATCAATTCTAACAGGGCCGCCGTGCTCCCGAACGTGCGTCCCGCGCAGATCGAAACGGCCGTGCTTGTCGATCTTAAGTGGTCCCGTAATCGTTCCGTTTGCGCAATCGTATTCAATCCGCGCTGAGCCATTCGCGATCGACAGCTGAATGTGCTGCCCCCCCCAACTTCCATTCGGAATGGTTCGCGACTTTTTCGCTTGCGCTAAGCTGATGAAGCCGAGACCGACAATTGCGCTGACGATTACGAGCATCGCGTTTCTGAACATTTTGCTGAACTCCCCGAAGTACTATTACCACAAAAAGAGGAGAGATAGTCTAGTCCTAAGATTCCAAACACGCTCGCGGAGTGGCCTATTTCAATTCGATGATCGCGATGCCGCCCGCGGGAATTGCTAGTTGGATGCTGGCGCCGTCGCGAGCGTCAAGCTTGGAATCACTAAGCCACTCAGTCGCCGACGAAAGTTTTTGGTTTCGCAAACGGATCGTCACATTCGCCGTCGCTGTGCGATCGACTTGCGCGAGACCCTGCTGCGGCTTGAAGACGCCATTGTCATTGAAGAGAGTAACGACCCAACCGTTGGCGTGGCGATTGACGAGGTATTCGACGTCGCCTTCGACTTGAACCGGAGTCGCATCGGCGAACACATGCGCGAGCAGATGCGCAGCGAGAGGGGTCATCCGTTCGTCTTCACCCAGCAAATCCGGAACGGCAACAAAGATAACTTTGCCCTTGCCGACTTTATTAAGCGTGACCAGCGGTTCACCGGTTGTCGTCGTGATGAGCGTTTGCGCGCCATTCAATGTGATTCGCGAATAGCGAAAGATCTGTCCGTGCAGATCCTGCGGCGACTCGGCCGCGGAACGACATTGTGCGTTGTCCGCTTCACCGGTTTCGCCCGTGTCACGAATGCCGATAAGCGTGGGGTTCAAGCCTTTGGTTTGCGCGGGGTTGAGAACAACTACTCCGCCGTTGCGCGCGTAATCTTCCAGTTTCTTTGCCGACGCGGGCGTCCACGCAATTTGTCCACCGATGACAACGGCGCGATATGCATCAATCGCGTTGATCTGATTGTCCGAAGCGACCAGCACATCGAAAATGTTTCCGAAGATGCCTGGTACGAACGCCTGTCGCTCGCCGCTCGCGAATTCTCCTTCGCGCACCGGGCCGGGGTAATAAGCTGCGCCAAACAACTCGCGCAATGCGCGATCGCTGCGGTTGATTTGAGAGACTCCGAACGCCCACTGCGGGTAATCCGTCATGTCCCAGCCGTGCGCCGGATCGAGCAGAAAAGCGATCGGCGTGTACGGCGTGCCGCGATCGGGATGCTTTTCCGCAAAGCGCACGAACTCATCCGTGATGCGACCGAGCGGATTCAACTGGAACGGATGTTCACCGGGGCCAGGTTTGAAAAATTGATCGAAGCCTTGTTCGAGATA
>DASYTZ010000021.1:0-14294 GCA_036001745.1 Pyrinomonadaceae bacterium | reverse complement strand
CTTCAAATCATCTTCCACGTAACGGCGCGTCAATGCGGCGCCGCCGAGAATCACCGGCACGTTGATGCTGCGCTCGTTCATGACTTCCAGATTTTCTTTCATGATGAGCGTGGACTTTACGAGCAGGCCGCTCATGCCGATCGCGTCGGCTTTGTGTTCTTCGTAGGAATTCAGAATCGTATCAATCGTTTGCTTAATGCCCAGATTGATCACGCGATAACCGTTGTTCGTCAGAATGATGTCGACGAGATTCTTGCCGATGTCATGCACGTCGCCTTTGACCGTGGCGAGCACCATCGTACCCTTCGCAGTGGCGCCGCCTTTCTTTTCCATGAACGGTTCGAGGAAGCGCACCGCGGCTTTCATCGCTTCGGCCGATTGCAGCACGAATGGAAGCTGCATTTGGCCGCTGCCGAACAGATCGCCCACGACTTTCATGCCGTCGAGCAGAATGTTGTTGATAATGTCGAGCGCCGAATACTGTTCGAGCGCGAGCTTCAGATTGTCTTCGAGCCGAAGTTTTTCACCATCGATAATGTGGAACTTCAGCTTCTCTTCAATTGTCTCGCCGCGTGCTTCCTTCTTCTTCGATTTGGTGGTTACGCCCTCGAAGAGTTTTGTGAATTCCACCAAGGGATCGTAGGTGCACACGTCACCCTGAAATTCGCGCCGGTCGTAGATCAAATCGAGCGCGACTTTCAGTCGGCCTTCCTCAATGCGGTTCAGCGGTTCGATCTTGCTCGCATTGACGATGGCTGAATCCAGTCCCGCCGCGACCGCCTCATGCAAGAAAACTGAGTTGAGAACGATGCGCGATGCCGGATTGAGACCGAATGAAATGTTTGAGACGCCGAGGATGGTAAAGACGCCCTGCAGCTCGGACTTGATGCGCCGAATTCCTTCGATCGTCTCGAGCGCGTTGCGGCGATCCTCTTCAATGCCGGTCGAGATCGGTAGCGCCAGCGCGTCGAAGAAAATGTCGTCCGAGGGAATTCCATATTGCTGCGTTGCCCGCTCGTAAGCGCGCTTCGCGATGTTGAATTTTCCTTCAGCCGTGCGCGCCATTCCCTGCTCGTCAATCGTGCCGATGACTACGCCGGCGCCGTATTTCTTCGCGAGGTCCAGCACCTTCGCGAAGCGCGGCTCGCCGTCTTCATAGTTGGTCGAGTTCAGAATGCACTTGCCGCCCGCGTGTTGCAGACCGGCTTCCATCTTCTGCCATTCAGTCGAGTCGAACATCAAGGGAATTTTGATGTTTGTCGCCAGCCGCGAGGCCAGCTCGTGCATGTCCTTTTCGCCGTCGCGGCCGACGAAATCTACGTTTACATCAAGCACGTGCGCGCCCTCGCGCTCCTGTTCGCGCGCGAGCGAGACGAGGCCGTCCCAATCCTCGGCGTTGAGCAGGTCGCGCATCTTCTTTGATCCGCTGGCGTTGACGCGCTCGCCAATGATTAAGAACGAAGTGTCCTGACGATAGGGCTGCTGAATAAAAATCGAGGAAGACGCCGGAGTGCGCGGCACGTCGCGCTTTCGCGGCGCTAAGTCTTTAACCGCTTCCACTACTGCTTGCAGATGCGCCGGCGTCGTGCCGCAGCAACCGCCGACGATGCTCACGCCGAAGTCTTTAACGAAATGCGCGAGTTCCTTCGACAAGGATTCCGGGGTTTCTTTGAAGACGGCATGACCACCCACATTTTCCGGAATGCCTGCGTTAGGAATGACCGACACCGCGAACTTCGAGTTCTGACACAGATAGCGAACGTTTTCGGCCATCTGCTGTGGGCCCGTAGCGCAATTCATGCCGAAGATGTCGATGGGGAATGGCTCGATCGCGGTGAGCGCGGCGCCGATTTCCGTCCCCATCAACATTGTGCCGAACGCTTCGATCGTGACCTGGGCAATCACCGGCACACGTCGCTTTGAAGATTCAAACTCTTCAAAGATTGCTGACAGCGCTGATTTCGTCTGCAAAAGATCCTGACACGTTTCGACGATCAGGAGATCAGCTCCGCCATCGAGCAGGCCGCGCGCCTGCTCGCGATATGATGCCTTCATGTCGAGAAACGAAATGTGACCGAGCGTCGGCAGTTTGGTCGTCGGGCCCATAGAGCCGGCGACCCAGCGCGGCTTTTCTTTCGTCGAGAAATCCGACGCGACGCGCTTGGCCAGTTCGGCAGCCTTCTTGTTCAAATCATAAGCGAGGTGCGCGATCTGATATTCCGCGAGCACGATCGACGCACCGCCGAACGAATCCGTTTCAACAACGTCGCAGCCAACTTCCAGGAAACCGGCGTGAACTCGTTCGACCGCTTCGGGCTTACTGATCAAGAGATGCTCAGGGCAGCCTTCGAACTGCGGCCCGCCATAGTCTTCGACGGTCAGGTCCTGCGCGTGCAGATTGGTGCCCATCGCGCCATCAAAGACGACGATGCGTTCGTTAAGAGTGTCGAGAAACGATTTCATCAAAAGAAACCCTGTGTCGGTCTTTGGTCTTTGATCTTTGGTCTTTGACAAAGGCCTAAGACCAAGGGCCAAAGATCGTTTTTCCAAGAAAAAGCCCCGCGCTGGCGAACAACGCGGGGCTTTCATCAAAACTGGTTCGACAACGGTTGAAAGACGCCGAGCTGTTTAGCGGATTATTTTACGTGGCCGCAAGTCGCCTTAACTCACCACGTTTTTGTCAACGGCTATTGAAACACTGCTCATCAGCGCTGTCAACACGAGCGTCAGGCTCCTTAGTAGTGGGTCAGTTTGGAGAGTGGCACGGGCGTCCCGCCCGTGAAATCACGCGCAAGATGCGCGTGACACCTCAAACTGACCCACTACCGGCTCCTTTCGGTCTTTGCCTATTTACGATTCACGATTTACGATTTACCATCTTTCTTCATGCGCCGCGCCATCTATCCCGGCTCGTTCGACCCCGTGACCAACGGGCACCTCGACATTATTCAACGAGGCTGCAAGCTCTTCGATGAAATCATTGTCGCGATTCTGATAAATCCGGACAAGACGCCGTTCTTTTCAGTGGAAGAGCGACGCGAGATTCTGTTCGAGGTTCTGAAAGACATCGAGCGCGGCGGTTGCAAAGTGATCGTTGAGAGCTTCGAGGGATTGCTCGTGCAGTACGCTGCCGAGCGTCAGGCAAACGCCATCGTGCGAGGCATTCGCGCGATTTCGGATTATGAATATGAGCTGCAGATGGCTTTGATGAATCGGCGGCTCGAACCAACGATCGAGACGGTCTTCATGATGCCGGCAGAAACGTATTCGTATGTCAGTTCGCGTCTGGTGAAAGAAGTGTTTCAGCTCGGCGGCAGTATCGAGGGCCTCGTGCCGGCCCTGGTTGAAAAACGAATGCGAGAGAAGTCCCAAGTCCCAAGTCCAAAGTCCAAAGTCCAAAATCAATAGGTTATGTCAGCTGCAAAGTTCTCATCGGCCTTTCCCGTTTCAGAGCGCGTCGCTGAAATGAAAGCGTCGTCAACGCTGGCCGCGATGCAGGCCGCGGAAGCGATGCGCGCCGAAGGCATTGACGTAGTCGATCTCGGCGCGGGCGAACCGGACTTCGACACACCGCAGAACATCAAAGACGCGGCCGCGGAAGCGATGCGCGCCGGTCAAACGAAGTACACGCCGACCGCCGGCACACGCAAACTCCAGCAGGCAATCATCGATTTCTATCAGCGCGAGTTCAACGCGAAGTATGAACGCAGCGAAGTGATGGCCACGGCCGGCGGAAAGCAAGCGGTTTTCAATGCCGTTGTTTGCCTGATCGATCCCGGCGATGAAGTTCTGATTCCGAAACCCTACTGGGTCACGTTTCCCGAGATCGTCACGTTCGCGCGTGGGAAGTCGGTCTTCATCGAAACGGAAGAGAACGATTTCGTGCTGACCTCTGACATGGTGCGGGACGCGATCACTGCAAAGACAAAGCTGATCATCCTGAACTCACCCTCCAATCCTTCCGGCCGGGTCATCCCACCCGAAGAGTTCGAACGGATAATGGAAATCATTGCTGAACACGACGCGTACGCGATCTCTGACGAGTGCTACCTGCGCTTTGTCTACCCGCCGAACAAGGTTTTCAGCGCGGCATCTTTGCGGCCGGAACTAAGGCGGCGGTTGTGCATCGCGGGCTCGTTTTCGAAGACGTACGCGATGACCGGCTGGCGCGTCGGCTATTCGTTGGCAAACGCGGACTGGACGCGGGCGATGCTGAAAGTCCAGGGACACTCAACCAGCAACGCGACGTCGATTGCGCAAGCCGCCGCCGCCGAAGCATTTAACGGGCCGCAAGACTCCGTGGCGACGATGTTGGGTGAATACACGCGACGGCGCGAATGGCTGCTTCAGGCCCTGAACCAGATTCCCGGGCTTCGCTGTCCGCAGCCCGAGGGTGCGTTCTATGCGTTTCCCGACGTGCGTGGTTGTTTGGGCCGTCAATTAAAGACCTCGGCAGATTTCGTAAATGAGCTTTTGGAGAAGGAGCAGACTGTCGTTACTGACGGCGCGGGATTCGGCGCTGGAGGATTCATCCGGATCTCGTATGCGACGTCACTGGATCGTTTGCGCGAGGGCGTTGAGAGAATCAAAAGAGTTGTCCAATGATCTAGCGCAAGTTGTTAACTTGCGATCGACTCTGCGCAAATTGACAATTTGCGCTACAAAAAAGAGGCGG
This sequence comes from Pyrinomonadaceae bacterium, assembly GCA_036001745.1. Lineage (GTDB taxonomy): Bacteria > Acidobacteriota > Blastocatellia > Pyrinomonadales > Pyrinomonadaceae > UBA11740. The sequence goes on along the minus strand of DASYTZ010000021.1, from coordinate 9,619 downwards.
GATAAGTCCCGCCTCTAACTATTTGGATTTCGTTAATCCGTCAGTACAGATTGAAGTTGTATTCCAACTGCATCCACATCGAAACGGAGTGCCCGTCTTTCTGCGCCGGCACAAAGCGAATTTGCTTCGCCGCCGCGATGGCGCGCTCAGTCAAGCCATCGGGCAATCCCCGAATCGTCGAGATGTTGGTCACTGCGCCACTGGATGAGAAGACAGCGCGCAGCACAACGGTTCCGGTGATCTGATTCTTACGCGCTGCCTCAGTGTACTGCGGCTCGGGTTTTTCCAGCACGCGCGCGCGGCTGCCTACTTCGCTGCTCTTGAAAATGCGGTTGTAATCGGTGCCGCCGCCACCACCGCCGGGACCACCGCCGCCTTCGTTGCGATCGCCGCCACCCGTGTTACCGCCGCGGCCGGGGCCGTAGCCGCCGCCTTCGCCCGGACCAACGCCGCCGCCCGTTCCGCTGCCGATACCGTTACCGGTTCCCGGACCCGAAGAAGGCGTCGTCGACTTCGATTTCGGATCACCGTATTGCAGGTTCCGAGTGTCCGGCGGGAACAAAACCGGATCAGCATCGAGCGTCGCCGGCATGGGCAAAGATGGATTCTTAATTACTGGCGGATGCGGATCAGGAGCGACCACCTGCGGAACATGCAGGTCAGCCTGAGGCAGTTTTCCGAATGACGCGGGGGTCTGTTCTTCACGACCGCCGCCGCCACCGCCGCCGGCTTTCTCCTGTTTCGGTTTGCTGCCGCCGCCATTACCTTTATTCATTCCGGCGGTGCCTTCGTCCGGCGTCGGCTGCTCGTTCGGAATGTCGGTAATCATCTGGGTGAGTTCCATCTGCTCCTCATCGGCCGCAGCTTTAGCCAGCGCGCGTTCGTGCAGACGAGACCAAAAGACGTACCCGCCAATGCCGCCGAATACGAGGACCAACGCGACGACGATGCCCGACAAAACGTTTCCAGAATCAGCGGGTCGCGCACCCATGACCGCAGCGCCACTATCGCGCCCGAGCCAGGTGGCGAACAGTGCCAGCAGCGACATACCGGCAATGGTACCGACGACCATCAGGCCGGCGCGGGAGGTTGTGCCGGACTGGGTTCGATCGATGACCATGAGCAAACCGACAAGTGCGCCCATTGCCAAAAAAGCAATCAAGATAGCGAGCACCGCGTCCCGCTTCCCAAAAAAGCGGCCAACCATCTGGCCGTAGCCTTGAACCGAGCGCTTCACAAACCCGAACGGATCGCGTTTGAACTCAGGCCAAGTCAGTTGATAGTTGTGGGCAACGTTGCCTAACTCGTCAGCCAAACGTGAAAGCAATCCGCGGTCTTCCAAAATTGTCAGGTGGTACTCGCCGATATTTTGGGCGCCAGCCGCCGCTGCGACAGCGGTGACTGGAACGGAAAAGCTGGCCGGAGCGACCCTGGCAGTCTCTACTGCTATGGTCGGTTCGGGCTGGCGGGCAGATTCGATGACTATCGGTGCTGACGCCGCGCCCAACGGCGTTCCATCAACCGGGCAAAAGCTGAATCTGTCAGCGAATTCTTCCTGGCAAGTATTGCAAAATTTCATCTTTACTACCTCGCTATCCCGCTCGGGATTAAAAGCCAAATCGGACGCCGCCTTGACGCTTATGCTTTGTTGATAAGCTGCCGCTACACGGTTGTCCAGCGAATCTGGTGTTTCGGGCGCTTTCCATTGCCTGAGCAAATCGTGGAGGCCCTCGTCCTGCATGAACTTACCGTCAAAATCATTCATTACTCGTAACTCCTGCCGCTCATGCCGACGGGCCTGCCGGTCACGCCCGTTTCAATGTAGCAGCTTCACGGCCTATCCGAAAGTACCGATCCAGCTTTGCCCGCAGCTTCTCGCGGGCCCTGAACAGCCTCGCCTTCACGGTGTTCGTGTCGGCCCCGACGATCTCGCCAATCTCGGCCAACGAAAGCTCTTCGTACTCAAAAAGCACCAGTGCCTCGCGTTGTAGCGGCGGCAACGTTGCGATTGCCTGCGCCACTTCGGAAGCGAGCTCGTCATCCAGCACCTGCGATATCGGCTCGTGCCGATCGGCGGCGGCCGGTTCTTCCGTCAACTCGTCGAGGGCCGTCTCGCGTGCGAAGCTGTTGTACCGTTTCGCGGCCAGGTTGCGCGCCGCCGCGTAAAGATAAGTTCGCAACGACGCTCTGCGCGAATCAAAACGGGCCGGATCTGTTATCAAACTGAGGAAGCAGTCCTGAGCGACGTCCTCGGCTGCCTCCACTGAACCCAACATCCGAAATGCGAACCGAAAGATCGGATCGCGATAACGCTGATACAGGATCTGAAAAGCCGTTGTGTCGCCGTTTGCTGCGCTCGCCAGCAGCCTTTCGTCTGTCACCTGATTCGCCAATCAAAGCGCTCGATCCTGCAGGAATCGCTTCCTACTGTTTATTACTGCTAATTGACCGGAAGTTACGAATTTATTTTTGGGGCCTGCCTGAAAAACCCTTGACGGCGACATATTATACTATCGTTTGCCCCTGTTTGAGCACGCGAAAGCTGCGGCCAATGCCTTTCGGCACACGGCTTTGATGCCGTTTCAAGGGCGCAGGTTGACGCGTTTTTCGGCGACATCTAAACTCTTTTTCGCCGCATCCCAAAATGGCCGCTGAAGGGTTTTGACGGCTCTTACGATAACGCCACAGTCCACAGTTTTCCGGTACTTAATGCTGAAAGAGATAACGACTTTGCTGCCGCGCCCTTGCCGCGCGCTTCTCTGCGCTTCGCTGGTCGCGCTTTTGCCAATCGCGGCGTCAGCGCAAACCGCGCCAGAGCCGGAGCGAGAGACTTTGCTGAACGGCCTCAGAATCTTGTACTGGCCGCAACTGGGAAATCCGAATGTGCTGCTGAGACTGCGAATTCACAGCGGCGCGGCGTTCGACTTTGCGGACAAGGGCGGAATGATGGCGCTGCTTTCAGACGCGCTGTTTCCCGATCCATCCACGCGCGAATACGTCAACGAAGAATTGGGCGGGCGTTTGGAAGTCACGACGACTTACGACGCGATCGACGTGACGATTTCCGGCAAAGCGACCGCGCTCGAGCGCATGATCGATTTGCTGCGCGGCGCTGTGCTGACGACTCAACTTGGCGCTGACAATGTCGCGACGCTGAAAACAGCACGACTCAAACTGTTATCCGATAAGCCTTCGACCGCCGCAGTGGCCGCAGACCAGGCAATCGCCGCCCGACTGTTCGGCGCGTTCCCGTACGGACATCCTGCCAGCGGCACAGCAGCAACCGTCGCGAAAGTTGAACGCGCGGATCTTTTGCTGGCACGGGAACGATTTCTCAATTCAGACAACGCTTCGGTCGCGGTCGTCGGCGGCGTCGAGAAACCGCGCCTGATGCGCGCACTGCGACAATTGCTGGGGCCGTGGGGCAAGTCCGATCGAATGATCCCCGCGACGTTTCGACAACCGGCGGCGCCAAATGGACGCGTCTTCGTGGTCGATACTCCCGTCGCTACAAGCAGCGAAATTCGGCTCGCAATCCGCGGTTTGTCGCGCGGCGACAGCGATGCTCTGATCGCTGATCTGCTCGCGATGATAGCTCGCGATCGCTGGCAAGCTGCCGTGCCCGAATTGTCAAACGCATCGGTGCGCCACGAAGATCATCTGCTTCCCGGAATATTTCTCTTCAGCGCGAACGTGCCTCAGGGCTCCGCGGCTAAGGCCGCGGCGGCGGCGCAAGACGTAATGCGAAAGTTGAGCCAGGCCGCGCCCACGGCGGACGAAGTCGAACGCGCACGGCTTGCTTTGGTGACTCAACTGTCACAGCAATTCTCGCAACCGGCCGGCCTCGCGGAAGCGTGGCTCGACGTGGACACTTTCAAGTCATCGCGGCCCAGTACCGTCTCGACTCTCATCCGGAGCCTCACGCCTGCGGACCTTCAGCGAGTCGCTGTCAGATTATTCAAAGACGCTCCAGTCGCGACGGTCGTCGTCGGCAACTATGAACAGCTTAAGCCGCTGTTCGGCGGCAATCTCGACGCGTACGGTGATCCGGCCGTGCCAGCCAAAAAGCCCTGATAGATTTAGAAAGCTTTCGCAAGCCGCTTGCAACCATCGCCCCAACACCATGGGCTTAACTGAATCTCGGAACAATTTACCTGAGGATCACGCTCGGCGGGTGTGCGAAATGTTCGCGCGAATCTCTCCGAGATACGATCTGCTGAACCATCTGCTGTCGGGAAATATCGACAAGCGATGGCGTCGATTGGTCGTCAGAAAGTTGTCGCCGCAGTTGCCGCCGAACGCGCAGGTGCTCGATGTCGCGTGCGGCACAGGTGATTTGAGTATCGGGATCTTTGAAGCCACTCAAGCAAAAGTAATCGGGCTTGATTTTTGTCGGCCGATGTTGGAGCTGGCGCAACAGAAGACGCGGGAGATTTCTTTCACTGAGGGTGACGCGCTTCGCCTCCCGTTTGCTGACGAAACCTTTGACCTGGTCACGATCGGGTTTGGTTTGAGAAATCTTTCCAGCCTTGAATCAGGATTGCGAGAATTGAAGCGGGTTCTGAAACGAGGCGGACGGGCAGCGGTCCTCGAATTCTCGCAGCCGGCGGTCCCCGGTTTGCGCGGCTTCGTCGCGTTTTATTACGCGCGAGTACTGCCGCGAATCGGCGGTTGGTTAAGCGGCTCGCGCGGCGCGTATGAATATCTTCCTGATTCGATTTCGAAGTTTCCGAACCAGGAAGAGCTGGCACAGATGATGCGGGACATGGGTTTTGATCAAGTCAGCTTTGAGAACTTGACCGGCGGGGTGGCGGCGTTGCACGTGGGGCAGCGTGCGCAGTAGCGCAAGATTTAATCTTGCGCACCGAGGATTCAAATAACGCGCAAAATAGCATTTTGCGCTACAGCTTGGTTGAGCCCAGCGGGGCAACAACCAAAACAACGTAGTCCGTGGGGCTTGCTAGTTGGTGACGCGGTTGTCGGGGCCGTGTTGTTGATGATGCAAGTTCCCTCCGGGCTACGTTCGTTTTTGCAGGTATCGCCGCCAAGCTCAGCTTGTCGCCAATCCAGGACTCCGACAGGAATCAGCTTGTTGCCATTCCCACAAGCGCGACAAGCTGAAGCTTATCGAACACACATCATTCTGATATCATCCCCGACTCGTCAGGGCTTTCGAACTTTCCCGCTCTTACTCTGCTGATGAAGCGCAAACTCTTCGGAGTGCTACGCCGTCTGGGCTTTCTCGTGCTCGTCGTTTGGACGGTGGTCTCGCTGGTCACTTTGTTGATTGAACTTGTGCCCGGCGATCCGGCGATTGCCGTGCTGGGTGAACAGGCCACGCCGGAACAACTCGCTCAGTTTCGCGCGCGTCACGGGCTTGATCGCCCGGCTTTCTTTTTCGGTCTTCCGGCTGATGAAAACGGACGCCGTCACTTCCGCTGGTATGGGCTGCACAATCGGTACGACGACTACTGGATCGCGATCCTGCGTGGTGATCTCGGCACTTCCTTCCGCACTGAAAGACCTGTCTTCGAACTGATCAGCGAACGCTACCCGGCGACGATCGAGTTGGCTATCGCCGCGATGCTCATAGCTGTGTGCATTGCCATCCCGCTCGGCGTCGTAGCCGGCAAGAACCGCGGTACATGGCTGGATAATGCGCTGTCCGTAGTCGCGCTCGTGGGTATCAGTCTGCCGAGCTTCGTCATCGGCCCGATGTTGGTTTACATCTTCGCGGTAAAACTCGGCTGGCTCGCGCCCTCGGGCCGCTTCGATTGGAGCGACATCATCCTCCCGGCGTTTACTTTGGGTGCTGCGCTGTCTGCAATCTTGACGCGCATGGTGCGCTCGTCGGTGATCGAAGAACTTGGCGAACCCTACGTACGCACCGCTCGCGCGAAGGGTCTGAGTGAGCGAACTGTTGTCTACAAGCACGTGCTGAAGAACGGACTGATTCCGGTGGTCACTGTCCTGGGCCTCCAGTTAGGCGTGCTCCTTGCCGGCGCAATTATCACTGAAAAGATTTTTGGTTGGCCGGGATTAGGATTGCTTTTGGTCGAAGATGGAATTGCCAAGCGCGATTACAGCGTCGTGCAAGGATGCGTGCTCGCGATTAGTACTACGTATATCCTTGCTAACACGCTCACCGATCTTTTGTACCGTTGGCTTGATCCGAGGATCCGCGTTTCATGAGTAGATTAGGCATTGTCGGATTGATCATTGTGGTCGTGTTTGTGCTCGTCGCGCTATTAGCGCCCTGGATTGCGACACACGACGTGGGCGCAACCGATCTTTCGATGCGCTACATCGGCCCGTCTGTGGCGCATTGGTTCGGTACGGACTCAACTGGCCGCGACATTTTTTCGCGGGTCTTGTTCGGTGCGCGCATCTCGCTTGAGGTCGGAATAGTCGTCGTCGCCGTCTCGGCTTTTTTCGGCACGATCGTTGGTGCGATTGCCGGTTACTACGGCGGCTGGGTTGACCGTTTCCTTTCGGGTTACATCTTCAATGTTTTTCTGGCGTTTCCTGGTTTGCTGCTCGCGATCGCGCTGGTCGCATTTCTCGGCGCCGGCTTGAACAAACTGATCTTCGCGTTATGCATCATCGGTTGGGTTGGTTACGCGCGTTTGATTCGCGCGCAGGTTTTGAAAGTCCGCGAGTACGACTTCGTCCAGGCAGCCCGCGCGCTCGGCGCCGGCGATTTGCGAATCCTCACGGTCCATATTCTCCCGAATGCCATTCAACCACTGATTGTCCAGGCCAGTTTGGGAATGGCGGGGGCAGTCCTTGCGGAAGCTTCTCTTTCGTTTCTCGGTCTGGGCGTGCCGCCGCCCGCGCCATCATGGGGCGTGATGATTGAAGAAGCGCGCGACCTTTCAACCTTGCAAGCCGCCCCGCACGCGCTGATTTTCCCAGGCCTGGCAATCGCTCTCACCGTTCTCGCGTTCAACTTTATCGGCGACGGTCTGCGCGACTACCTCGACCCGCGGCAACGGCGCAGGTAAACTTTCTCTCCATGTCCAACGCCGCACTCTTTCCCGCTGAACCATCAAGCGCGAGCCCAAACGGAACGGTCGCGGTGTCGGTCGATCGAATTTCGAAAACGTATCCCGTCCCGTTTCTGCGCCTGAAGAAAGCGCTAAAGCGCAAATTCAAGCCGCCGGTCGAAGCGCTCCACGACGTCTCGTTCGAAGTGGGCGAAGGTGAAATCTTCGGTCTCATCGGTCCGAACGGCGCCGGCAAAACGACGCTCACGAAGATTATCGCCACGCTGATTCAGCCGACCGAAGGTCAGGTCACAGTGGAAGGGTTCGACAGCGTGCACAACGACGAAGACGTGCGGCGCAACGTCGGGCTGGCCGGAGCAGAGGAAAGAAGTTTTTATTGGCGGCTGACCGCCGAGCAGAATCTTTTGTTCTTTGCGCGACTGCATGGGCTCAGCAACGCTCACGCGGCGCGCCGCATTGCCGAACTGTTGGAAATGCTGCAACTGGAAGAGTCGGCGCGGAAGAGGTTTGCAGAGCTTTCAACCGGAAATAAACAGCGGCTGTCGGTGGCGCGCGCGATGCTCGCCGATCCGCCGGTGCTGCTGCTCGATGAACCGACGCGTTCGCTTGATCCGCTGGCGGCAGCCCGCATGCGCGCGACCATCAAGTCGCTCGCGCAGGACGAGGCGAAACGCGTTACCGTGTTTCTGACTTCGCACAATCTCGTGGAAGTCGAAGAGCTGTGCGACCGCGTCGCGATTATAAGCCGTGGCGAAATTCGTGCGCTCGACGCGCCGCGGAATCTGCGCGCGACACACAGCGACAACGAAAAGATCTCGATTACGTTTGCCGCCGAAGATGCAATGCAGGTCGAGACAGCGCTCCGCGAAGCGTTCAGCACTCATCCGTTCACGCTGGGACGAAGCGACACAAAGGATGAATGGTTACTCACATTCTCGCGCAAAACCGGCGACACGATTCTTGACACAGTGTTGCGCGTGCTCCAGCAAAATGGCGCGGTGATTCGTAACGTTGAAACAGAACGCGCGACGCTGCTCGACGTGCTGGAGAGCTACGAACAGACCGATAATCAAACGCAGGAGAAAAACGGAGGATGAATCCTATCTTTTTTCTTCGGCGAATTTGGGCGTTTGTCGTGCGGGACTGGCGTTTGGAACTGAGCTATCGCATGCAGTTTTTTCTGCGCGTGCTCTCAATACTGATTCTAGTCACAACGTTTTTCTTCGTATCCAAAATCTTTGTTGGCTTTGCAGACCCGCGGTTTACGCAGTGGCGCGATCCGCTGGCCGCATGGTTGACGGGCATGGCGATGCTCAATTATTTCATGACGGGCTTCTCGAGTCTGGCAAACGCTATTCGACAGGAACAAGTGCAAGGGACTCTGGAAAGCGTTCTGATGACGCCAATCAGCGTGCCCACTGTCATCGTCGCCAGTTCAGCATGGGATTTTGTGCAGGCGACGTTCTTCTCGTCTCTGTATCTCGTGTTTGGCTGGCTGTTTTTCGACGTTCACTATCGCGGAAATTTTCTGCTGGCCCTGGCGTTCCTCCTGCTGACCACAGTCGTGCTCTCATGTCTCGGGATTCTGTCGGCCAGCTTCGCGATGGTCTTCAAGCGCGGCGACCCGTTTGGAATCTTTCTCGGCGCGGGTTCGGCGCTGTTCTCTGGTGTCTTTTTTCCCACGCAACTCATTCGCGAATATGCGGGCGGCGTGGCCAACATCTCGCGCATTCTGCCGCCGACGTATGGACTCGACGGCATCCGCCGCGTGCTGATCGAAGGCCAAGGCTTCTCGCAAGTGCGCGACCCTCTGGTGATACTACTGGGCTTTCTCTTAGTGCTGCTTCCGCTGTCTCTTTGGGTGTTCGGCCGCGCCGTCAGGCGCGCGAAACGTGAAGGAAGTTTGATTCAGTACTAGAAGGCGTTCCTGGAGCGAAGTAACTTGACTGTGCGATACAGTTTTAAACGACGGGTCTAAAACCCATGGCCGATTCAAACATGTGCTGGTTGTCTGGGAGGGCTTGCCTCTCCTACTGGCTTCTAGTCTTGGAATGCTTCGCGATGACTTTGACAGGTTGTGGTGCACCGCAACAATACAATGAAGACCGCGCGATTGGTGCTTTGCAAACGATCCGTGACGCTGAAGAGCGATTCAGGTTAAAGAATGGTCGTTATGGGACTCAGAAGGATTTGGCGACGTCGAATTGGGGTATCCCCGCCGCGAAAGAGAACGGCTATGAATTCAAACTTGACGCGACGTCCGACTCCTATTTCGCTGTTGCGTCCCCAATTCAATACAAAGAGCAATCACTTTCTTTGTATGTGGATCAGTCCGGGATAATTAGAGGAATGTTTAAGAATGGCGCGGAAGCAACTGCGAAAGATCCTGCATTGAGAGGGCCCGGTATCAATCCAAATCTAAGGCCTAGTCCTTAAGCGCAATCGCTGGAACCGTCGAATAGCCATCCCGCGTGCGCACGACCAAATTCGGATAGCGCACGCGCACTTTGATGGTGCGGTCGCCGCTGCTGGATTGAGAGTTCGAGTAGTAGCCGAGGCTGTATTGCACGCCCAGCTCCGTCGTAATTGCTTCAAACGCAGGAGCAACGTCG
>DASYTZ010000020.1:0-4015 GCA_036001745.1 Pyrinomonadaceae bacterium | reverse complement strand
AACCACTGCCCAGGGGATCCCCGTTGAAATAACTTTCGTCGCCAACCAGGTCGCCTTTGACGCGTTTCACCCCGGCGGCCACGATGCGATCCGCCAGTTCGTTGATGCCTTTGAAGTAATCGCCGTTGTTGAATCGCGCGGCAATCGAAGGATCGCCGCGACCGTAAATGATCAGGTCGCCTTTGACTTTCCCGTCGTCCGGTTTTTCCCGGGCATACACCGAGGTGATGAAGTGATATTCCGGCGTGAGCCGATCGAACGCTGCCGCAACCGTGTAGAGCTTCATGTTTGAAGCCGGCCGGACGAACTTGTTGGCATTCTGTTCATAGATGACGTTGCCGGTGTCGAGCGAGAAGATTTTTATGGCGAAGAAACCGGATTCCAACGCGGGTTGATGCACGATCTGTTCAATTCGAATCAATAACTCAGCCAGCGTGCGCGGTTCATTCGCAGCCGCGCGCGTCGTACTGTTTCGCACCGATGAGCCGTCCATCGGCTGCGGCGTCGGTGTGGCCGCAGGCACGACCGGCGTACTGGTCCGCGGCCGAGTGTCTTGCGCGACAACCCACGGCAAAGTTGCACCGCTCAGTACCAGTGACAGAACAGCTATTCGTCGGAACATGTCATTCAATTGAATCCAGAATTTCGTTTGTGGTTGCCGTGGCGGTCCCCAGTTTTCCCACGACGATTCCGGCCGCGTGGTTGGCAAGAAGAGCAGCTTCGGTCATCGAGGCGCCCACGGCCAGGGCCGCCGCCAGCGTGGCGATGACAGTATCGCCGGCGCCAGTCACGTCAAAAACTTCGCGCGCAGCAGTCTCGACATAAACCGGATCGTTGTTTCCTTCCACGAGGATCATTCCGCGATCGCCGCGCGTAATCAGCACCGCATCGCACGACAGGCGCTTGCGAATCGTTTGCCCGGCCGTCTGCAATGCGCCATCGGAATTTTCTTCGAGATTTGTCAGACGGAGCGCTTCATGATGATTCGGAGTGACTAAGGTTGCGGGCCGGTATGAATCAAAGTTGCGAATCTTCGGATCGATTAGCACCGGGACCCTTCCGTAGGCTGCGGGCAGGACTTCCGCCAGGATGCGCGGCGTGATAACCCCTTTGTCATAATCGGAAACGACCAGCGCGTGCGCGCTGGCGATCGCCGCCCGCGTCGCGGCGATAATTTGTCTTTCGGTTGACGCGTCAACCGGTGTGCGATGCTCGCGATCGGCCCGAACTACCATCTGATTATGCGCGATGATGCGCGTCTTCATGGTGGTCGGCCGCGCGTGGTCGGTAATCAACTGGTCGTTTGTTTGCAGCGCGCTCTGTTCCCGCAATTCAGATCGGATTTTGCTGGCGGCGTCGTCATCTCCGACGACTCCGATGACGCAGGCCTTCGCTCCCAGCGCAACCAGGTTTGCCAGCACGTTGGCAGCACCGCCAAGATGCATAGATTGCCGCCGAATTTCTACCACCGGTACCGGCGCTTCGGGCGAAATACGCGAGACATCACCCCAGATGAACTCATCCAGCATCACGTCGCCGAGCACGACGACGGTGCGGGCTGGCATCTGCCGGGCAACTTCTTCAACGCGTTGTTTCGATAATCTGGTCAAGGCTGATTTGGTCTGGTCTGCTTGAGGACTCGATCGATTGCGGATACGACGCGCTCGACCGGCACTCGCAAAATGCATTCAGGCTTTTCGAATTCTGCACAGAAATAGCCGTGACACGGTTGGCAAGGCATTTCTGCAAAAACAATTTCGCTGGGCTGAGTAGTCCATGGTCGCCAGTGACTTCGGTTCGACGAGCCGAAAATCACCACGGACGGCGCGCCCGCGGCGGCGGCAATATGTGCGATGCCACTGTCGTTACCGACAAACAAACGCACCCGTGAGGCGAGCGCTGTGACTTCCGGCAACGAAAGATTAGCCAACCCAACCACGCGCGGCGACGAGGGAGTGGTGAACGCCGAGAGATTGGCTGTTTCCTGCGGCGACACGATCACGATCGGAATCAGGCCTCGGTCAATCAGCTCTTCCGTCACCCGAAGGAATTTTTCCGTGGCCCACTGCTTGGTATCAAAAGCTGCGGTCGGATGAATCAAAGCCACTGGTTTGTCCTGGCCAAAATTTTCAAAACCCGCGGCCCGAAGTTTCTCAGAAACGGATGCCAATGAGCTTTCAGTTACCGCCAGACGAGTTACCGGTCGATCAGTCACCGGGACCCCTGTCCAGCCAATCAAGGCAAGCTGTTGCTCGACTGAGTGCAGGGTCGCCCGCCTCCAGATTTCCAGCGGTGAAGGAGCGACGTGGTTGTGCAAGCGCGCATATTGATAGTTCGAAAATCCCACGCGGTGTTTGGCGCCGGTGGCGCGCGTCAAGAAAGTAGCCGTCGTGCCGCCATGCAGGTTGTAAACAACATCGTAGCGATTTGTGCGCAGCTCGCGCGCGATGCGGGCGCGTGCGGATTTACTCTCGCGCGGAATCGTAATTACTCGATCAACCAGATCCGAGCCGTCAAGCACCGCTCCGACCCAATCTTCCAAAAGAATGTCAATTTGCGTAGCGGGCAGGAAGCGGCGCAAAGCAAACAGCGACGGCGTTGTCAGCACCGTGTCGCCGATTGAGCGCAGGCGCACCACCAGGACCCTTCGCACGTTTGACCAGTCCCAAGGCGCCGGAGCCAACGGTTCCGGCTCGTCATTTTTGCGGTCGGGCGAAAACGCGAGGTGACGAATGCTCGGCGATGATTCAATTATTTCCCGCAGACTGTTCATCTTCTATGGTAGCTTCGTCGATCAGCATCACCGGAATGTCGTCGCGAATTGGATAGACACGCTTGCACTCGACACATTTCAGGCCGCTGCCGTCAGGCTTCAATTCAACCTTGGCGCGGCAGGCAGGACATACCAGAATTTCGAGCAACTGTTCGCTGATAGCCATAACTTGAATGCCTCTTAACTGAGTTGATCCGCATCCAAAGCAAGGTTGGGCGCGAAAGAAGCAAGCTTAACAGCATTGCCCGATTTGTTGTAGCGGCTGTAGTACAATGAGCGCGAAGATTACGGATCAAGCTTGTCGCAGGAATTTAGGCGGAAAGTATGGAGAGTTCAGTGATTATCGAAGACTTCGGGCCGCGCGTAAAAAGCGTTTGGAACGACTTGCGTCCGGCGACGCGAAATCTGATTGAGCGCGCCTGGCAATCACCGACACCGACGTCCACGGCGGAAGCAGTGCGGTCTGCGCCGTACGACCCGCGCGCCGATCGCGAGTTGAGCCAACTGCTGGCCGCGCTTGACGAACGTGCGGCGCACGGCGATTCTGCGATCTCCGATGAACCAAGCCGACAGGCGCGCCGTCTGGCGGACGCGTGCGCAAACATGCTGACGCAGCAGACACAATCCGGGGAGGTCTTTGCGCAATTGATTCAACGCGCGCATTCACGCCAGGAATACGCTCGGATTGACGAGCTCGCTAATGCGATGGCCATGCGCCTGGCGCCCACGGAGCTTTGCGAGTTGGCTCGCTCAGCCAACGTCGTCGTACGCGCGCTGGCCTATGAGGTGCTGGCGCAGGCGCCGGCTCCATTGTTGAGGGCATTGCTTCACGATCCCGTCGATGCTGAAGTTGCACGCGTCGTCCTGGAGCGACAAGCGCATGAGTTTGGTTCCGAAGAAGCGAGACAAGCCCTGCGTGAGTTCGACGAGTTTGCGACGTAATCATCTACAGATTACACAGATAAAGCAGCAAAGCAGCAAAGCAGTTAATAGGACTTGTGGCACAGAGCTTCAACATGAAGCACTAGTCCCAACGCTTTGTGTCCTCTTTACTGCTTAAAATCTTATCTGTGTAATTTGGGTAATCTGTGGATTATTCTGCGGGGCCGCTACAATTCGGACCGTGCAGGGCGGGAATTTTTTGACTGATCACGGGATAGTTCGGCGCTTCGTCGATATTGATTTGCGTCCAATGCGCCTGATCCTCAGGCACGTTGTTGTCGGCGAAGATCGCTTCGACCG
>DASYTZ010000019.1:0-9008 GCA_036001745.1 Pyrinomonadaceae bacterium | reverse complement strand
CATGGTTATCCTCCTTCAGAATTACTTTGTGTCACGGGGGGCCTTTCATACAGCAGAGCAAGCGGCGCGCCGCCCGAAATCTCACTCGCGGGCGATCACAACCGTGGTGCAGGCGCTGCCGACTTTGGGGAGATCGCGCGCCGCCGCCATTCGAATCTCGAGGCGCGGCCGATCGCCGCGAATGATTGGACAGTACGGATCGGGTTCGTCAAGCGCGCCGTGCAACATCCTCCTGCCCGCGCATCCGCCGCGACATGCTTCGCGGAAGTCGCACGGTTCGCATGCCGGCGGCAGGATTCGCGTTGCTGCAAAGGCCGGCGTCTTTATGATCTCTTCGCCGGTTGTAAGCAGATCCGCTAGAGTTCCGCCTGCGCCCGGCCAGTACACGCACGGTTGCGTGGTCGCTCGCGGAGTAACGCGCACTGTTGAAACACCACAGCCGCAATTCGTTTCGGGCGCAGGCAAACCGGCAAGAGCGCGCACCAGCGGTTCACCAATCGCGATCACGTCAGTATCGGCAAACAGTCGGCGAAAGCCTTCCCAGTACTCTTCGTAACTCAGGGCAAACAAATCTGTTCTGACGGACTGATAAACATTCACGCGCAAAGGCGCGTCGAATTTTTTCGCGACGCGTGCGACTTCAGCAAGCCTGGCGTAATTCGATTTCATCATCACCGAGATGATCGTCACAGGCACGCCGAGACGACGACAACGCTTCGCTTGTTCGTGGATTAGCCCCCAGTTCCCTGCGCCGCGCTCTTCGTCCTGCTCCGCTTCAGTCGGGTAGTCGAGCGAGAATTCGACGTCATGGAACGCACGCACGTGCTCGTCATCGAGAATCGCTATGCTGTGACCGTTGGAAGTAATTGTTAGTTTGACCGGTTCGGTTCGCAGGTAATTAAGAATCGCGAGAAACTCTGGGTGCATTCCGTTCTCGCCCGTGCCGAGATTTACCGAGTGGATCGGCAAACGAGTCATTACGCTCTTAACTTGATCAAGCGTCAGCCGATCAATTCGATCGGGGTCGCGATAACAGAACGAGCACGCGAGATTGCATTCATTCGTGAGTCCCAAACCCAGGGCAAAACTACGAGCGGAGGTCTGGTCTTGGCGAGAGTCATTGGTGAGCAAAGAACTCATGAACTTTATTCTTGCTGGTTCGATGTCAAATCAATAACCGATTACCACAGCGGCACGCGAGGATACTTTCGGGCCATCGCGGAGTCGATTCCCCACTTGCGACCCGCCGCGCCGATCATCAGGCTCAGCGCGACCATCATCGGGATGAGCAGTTCCCAAATCCAAGCCGTGCCCCACTCAGCGACCCATAGTGTCGTTAGAAACAGAAATGCCGCGAGCGCGACGGGACGCGTAAGAAATCCAACCAACAGCAGAATGCCGAATGAGATTTCCGTGACGCCCTGCATCGGGCCGGCGATGTTTGCGTGGCTGGCCATCAATCCCATCACACTTTTCAACACCTGTGGAGCGTGACCTTTCTCGAGGTAATAGTTGATCAAACCAGAATAGCCTGACGGGCTGTAAAGACCTTTCCCCAGATTCTCGAAGAATACCGAGACGAACATCGCTCCCAGCGTCACGCGCATGATTGTCAGGGCAATCGCTGGCTTCTGACTCATGCGATCAGAATTGTTCATTTTCTATCTCCTTCGGGAATGTCGAGCAATCATCCAGCCTGCGACTTCCACAACTCTCTGGCTAATTGAGTTTTAGTATTTCGACGACACCTGTCTTATAATCCAGCGCACCCCCAAAGCCAAGTTTTCAAATGTCTGGTTCACCGACGAGGGGACAGATTGTGGCCACTCAAATAGATCAGAACACGATTGCGCTGTCGACGCAGCGCGGGCAAAAAGTCATTTACGCCACAATTCTGTTGCTCGTCATTGTGACCACGCTTTTTGTTTATAAGTCCTCGGCAGCGCTGGCCGTCATCGAAAAAGTGCAGAACACGCGCACCTTCCAGCCGCGTCTCAATGTTTTGCCGATACCCGGCAATACATCACAGATCGGTTTGTTCGCGCGCTCGTTCAACTACTTTTCAGTCATTTGGCCGGCGTTGCTCTTTGGCATTCTGATCAGCGGCGCGGTGCGCGTGCTCGATCCGCCGAGCTGGTTGGCGAAAAGCTTTGGTCGTGGACGAGTGCGCTCGCAACTCGCCGCAGGACTTGCTGGAGCGCCGCTGATGCTTTGCTCGTGTTGCGTGGCGCCGGTCTTCTCGGGAATGTACGAACGATCGTCGAAGCTGGGTCCATCACTGGCAGTAATGCTCGCGGCGCCGGCGCTGAACCCCGCCGCTTTGATTCTCACGTTCATGTTGTTTGCGCCGCGGATTGCGGTGACGCGTCTGGTCGCTGCCGGCTGCGCCGTTTTTTTCACCGGCGTGCTGATTGAAAGGTTCATAAGAGTCAACCCGATCAATTGCGCGCCGGTCGAGTCAGAAAACCGTGAAGTGCTACTAAAAAGATTTCTGCGCTCTTGCGGCCAGGTAGCGGTAAGAACATTGCCGTTGATAGTAGTCGGTGTCTTGATCTCGATGGCGATTGCAATGTGGCTGCCCGTTGGATCATTAGCCTCTTCGCGAGGTCAGCTAGTCGCAACGATCATCGTGGCGCTGTTCGCCGTGCCTTTGGCGATGCCGACCTTTTTTGAAATTCCGCTGGCGTTGCTCCTGCTCTCGGCAGGAGCGCCGGCCGGCGCCGCGGTCGCGCTAATGATCGCCGGCCCAGCCATCAACCTGCCGTCGCTGTTTACCATTGCGCGCTCGACAAACTGGAAAGTGGCCGGTGCGGTGGCCTTCGCGATCTTCGCACTGGCCATCGCCGCCGGGCTGGTCGTGAATGTCCTGTGAGGCGCTGTTTCTCACTCAGTTTAGGAAGACATTATGAAACTCTTAAGACTTTCCCTTGCTGCCTTGCTTTTCACGGCGATGGCGGCGATAGCCGGCGGGCTGCGGGCGCAGGAGCGCAACACGCCGGTTGCCGTCGGCGAACTTGCTCCCGATTTCACTCTCGAAGATCAGAACAAGACCAAAGTCACACTGTCCGCGGCGCGTAACAAGAGTCCAGCCGTGCTGGTCTTCTATCGCGGTTACTGGTGACCGTTCTGTGCGCGGCAGTTGGCTGCGCTGCGAACCCTGCTGAAGAAGAATGAGAATGTGAAGCTCTACGCGATCAGCATCGACCCGCCGGATGTGAGCAAAGATTTTGCGCAGAAAATTGCCGCGGACGGCAAGGGTGACCTTAACTTTCCAATCCTCTCTGACACCGACAACAAGATCATCGATGAGTACGGTCTCAGCGATCCGGCATACAAAGGAACCAGCCACTACGGCATTCCGCACCCAGCCGTCTACGTGATTGATAAGAGCGGCAGAGTGGCGTGGGCCAAAATTGAGTCGAACTATCGAGAACGTCCGGCGAATGAAGCGATTCGCGCAGCACTTGATGCGCTGAAGTGAGCCCCGACGTGGCGACCGTGTTTCGAGCTCTATTCCCAAACCTGGGGCGAGTACGACGCTGTTAGCTCTTCGTCAGCGTCGCTTTCATCCATGACTTTGATCCAAGCCATGTAGCTTTGGATATTATAAGAGGATGCTCGACCATTTGACGGCAGACGAGATGAAATCCGCGACCCAGCCCATGTCCGGCAATCTGAGTCAGTTAGTTGAGGGCCTGCACGATGCGCGCCGACATACGCTGGCATTGGTTGCCGATCTTAATGATGAACAACTGATCGGGCCGCGGCTTGAAATCGTCAATCCGATGCTTTGGGAAATCGGACATGTCGCCTGGTTTCAGGAGTACTGGGTGCTGAGGCATTTGCAGGGCCGCGCGCCGATTCTTGAGAATGGCGATGCGCTCTACGATTCGGCGAAGGTCGCACATGAAACGCGTTGGGATTTGCCGCTGTCGCGCAGGAAAACTCTTGAGTACATGCAGGAAGTGCTGGATCGAATAACAGATCAGTACCAACGTCAGGAAAGAATCGACAGTCAAGCTGAATACTTTCTTTCGCTGGCGCTCTTTCACGAAGACATGCACGACGAGGCGTTCGGCTATACGCGTCAGACGCTGGCTTATTCGAAACCTTGTTTTGGTGAGCGCGGCGACGCGCCCGCCAGCGACGGTATGACTGTCAGCGAAGATCTGAAAGACGCTCTAATACTCGGCGGGGCGTTTTTGCTTGGCAGCCTGCCGGATCGGCCTTTTGTTTTTGATAACGAGATGGATGCGCACGAAGTTCACCTCGAGCCATTCGCGATTGCTCGCACCCCCGTTACCAATGCTGCGTTTGCCGCGTTCGTCGATGTTCGCGGCTATGAACGCGGAGAGTTTTGGAGCGACGCAGGTTGGCGTTGGCGCCAAACCGTGAATGCACAACATCCGGTTTATTGGCAGCGTGACGGCGGCGAGTGGCTGTGCCGCGAATTCGATCAGTTGGTGCCGCTGGAGGGCTCGTTACCGGTTTTGCATGTGAACTGGTATGAAGCTGAAAGCTACTGCCGTTGGGCCAAACGTCGCTTGCCGACAGAAGCCGAATGGGAGATGGCGGCGAGCACTGAACCGAACGATGGTCGCAGTGTTATCAGCGATCGAATGCGCAGATTTCCGTGGGGCGACGAACCGCCGACCGCGACGCGCGGGAATCTTGATTGGCGCGGCGGCGGCTGCATCGATGTGCGCGCTCTGCCTGAGAGCGACAGTGCCTTCGGGTGCCGCCAGATGATTGGCAATGTCTGGGAATGGACTGCGAGCGATTTCAATGCGTATCCCGGATTCACTCCCGGGCCTTACAGAGAATATTCGGCGCCCTGGTTCGGCGATCACAAAGTTCTGCGCGGCGGCTGCTGGACCACCCGCTCGCGCATGATTCACAACGCCTACCGAAACTTCTACAAACCCGATCGCCGTGACGTTTGGGCCGGCTTTCGCACGTGTGCTTTGTAACTTCGCGTTCGCGGCGTAACGAATGAAAATTGGCATTGTTACACCTGCACCGGCCGGATCGACGCGCGGCAACCGCATCACCGCCGAACGTTGGGCAAGAATTCTAAGAACGCTCGGGCATCACGTTTTAATTTCGGAGAAGTACGAAGACGAGCAACTCGATCTGTTAATTGCTCTTCATGCACGCCGCAGCCATTCATCAATCCTGCGGCTTCGTGAGGAACATCCGGATACGCCGATCATTCTTGCGTTGACTGGCACTGATGTGTACCGCGACATTCACCAGAATTCGCGTGCGCGCAGATCGCTGAAGCTCGCTGACCGAATCGTGGTGCTCCAGCCAGACGCTTTGCGCGAGCTTACACCTGGGGACCGAAAGAAGGCTCACGTAATTTATCAGTCGGTCGAAATAGGGCGCGGGTGGAAAGGGCCGCGAAGACCGCCCGCCGGCAGGAACTTTGATATCTGCGTGATCGGTCACTTGCGCCCGGTCAAGGATCCACTTCGCGCAGCGATGGCGGCGCGTGGACTTCCAGATTCGTCGCTTATCCACATCATTCAACTCGGCGGCGCGCTCTCAAAACAAATGGAGCAGCGCGCGCTTCACGAAATGCAAATCAATCAGAGGTACCGTTGGGTTGGCGAACTATCGCGTGCTCGTGCGTTGCAGGTCCTGGCGCAGAGCCGGCTGTGCATTGTTTCCTCGCGGATGGAAGGCGGCGCTAACGTTATTTCCGAAGCGATCGTCGCGGGAGTTCCCGTGCTGGCTTCGCGCATCGCCGGCAACATCGGGATCCTTGGCCAGAGGTATCCGGGTTTGTTCCGCGTTGGGGATGCGCGCGAGCTGGGGCAACTCATGTTGCGGGCTGAGACGGATCGGAAGTTTCTGCGCGGCCTGCAAATGGCCGTCGAGAAGTTGGCTCCGCTGTTCGATCCTGAGCGTGAACAACGCGCGTGGGCTCGTTTGATAGCCGGGCTAGCAACACGCCCGCGTCAATAAAGGCAGATCGCTGCAAGGTTCAGAACCTCATCGTGTAACTCAACCGAACGTTGCGGCCAATCTCGGGTGCAATTTCTTTGATGAATGACAAGTGATTGCGATAAAGAGTATCACCCAGATTGTATCCGTTTACGGCGATGAAGTGCGCCGCTCGCTTCGTCACAAACGTGTAAGACGCGCTGAGATTGAAAACAGCGTAGCCCGCCGTCGGAGTTTCGTTGTCAAAGATGCGTGCCTGTCGATTTACCATCACGACTTCCGGTCGCAGGCTGAAGGCTTTGTGCCGCCAGTCGAGTCCGACGCTGCTGCGCACGGGAGGAATTCGCGGCAGCGGTTTGTCGAATTCAGTTAGCGTCGCGCGCGTGTAATCGACCTTTCCGTTCAGCCAAAGCGACGGCAATACTTCACTCTCGATCGCGGTTTCCGCGCCAATGTAGCGCGCGCGCCCCTGTTCGTAATTCACGATCGGAAGGCCCGAATCGACATCGCTGAGTCCAGTAAACGCGGGGAAGACGAAGTTGCGGAAGTTGTAGTAGAAGGTGCTGATTTCGAATCGCACGCGACGGCTGTTGTGACGCAGAGACAGGTCAACGCCGTCTCCCCGCTCGGGTCTTAGATTCTCGTTTCCGATGTCAAACACTTGAATGCCGGGATGCGGCCCGTTGTTGTAAAGCTCCTCCAGGGCGGGCGCACGAAACGAGTGCTGATAGTTCGCGACGAACACGCCGTCATTCCACAGACGCACGCGTGCGCCGGCGCTGCCTGAGAAGCCGGTGAAATTGCGGTGGCGGAAATCGCCTTCAGGTTTGTAACTGTTCTGTTCGACGCGACCGCCGAATTGGAAGCCGACGCGCTCGAAGTCCATTCTTTCGAGAGCGTAAGCGGCGAACGAGTTTTGCTTCGTGTGCGGCGCGGGAGCTTCCTCGCCGATTGATTCGTAATCGCGGGTGAAACCTGAAAAGCCGAACGTTCCGGACGACTTTCCATGTCGGCGGTGATCAAAGTTTGCGAAGTAGTTGAAATTTCTGTTTGTGGCCAGCGACTCCAACTCGGTTACATTCTCATCAGTTTCGAATTCGAATTCGCGCACTTTGTAATTGTTTTGGCGAACGCCGAAATCGATGTTTCGGACAAAACCGTTCAGGTCCCGCAATCCGCCTTTGAAATCAAAACTGTGACGGCGCTCTTTCAAAAACTCGAGATCCAATTCATCTGGTTCAACCGGCAGGCCGTGACGTCGCCCATCGAAAGAATAATTGAATGACAACCAACCTCGGCGCGGAAACCAACCCGCGCCACCGCTAACGTTGCCGCCCCGCGCATATGAATTTAGGACCGTGCCCAGCGGTGCGCGATAGTCGCCAGCTTTTTGAGCGCCGCCGTTCGCAAACAACATCAAGCGGCCGACGCCAAATTTGAATCCGGCGCTGCCGCCGGCGTTCGCATTGCCACTGCCGGCAAACGTCGTGACGTAACCTGACAAACCGCTCTGGAAAAGATTATTGGTAGAAATGGCGTTGACCACACCGCCGATCGCGTTGCTGCCATAGAGCAACGTCGCCGGGCCTCTCACGATTTCAATTCGATCAAGAGCGAGCACGTCGATTGGTTCAGATTCATCGGCAGATTGCGATGCGATGCTGCCGGTGCGCAGCGCGTCCTGAAGCACAAGAATGCGATCGCCATCGAAGCCGCGCACGACAGGCCGTCCTGAGCCCGGCCCAAAACTGCGCTTGGCAATCCCAAGCTGATTTTCCAGCGCTTCGCCAAGCGAGACCGTGTTCTTCTGCGCCAATTCAAGCGCGCTGACAGAATTAACAGCCTGGTACGAAGCACCAACCGATTCGGCAAAGCCGCTTGCGGTTACTGTAACTTGTTCACTGACCGCCGCCAGCGTTAGTTCGAAATCCAGCGTCTGATCGCCGCCGCGTATTTCGACCGTCTTAACGACATCAGGCACGCGATCCAGGTGCGCGATGATTTCGTACGACCCAGCCGGCACATCAGCAAATTCAAATGCTCCGCTTTCGTCGGTCGCCACCGATCGTTGCAGTTTAGCTATAGTGATGACGGCGTTACGGGCCCTGGTTCCTGACGGCTGAATCGTCACGGCACCGCGGATTGTCCCCGTGCCAGGTTTGCCCTTTTCCTGCGAAGCGGAGAGGGAAGTGACCGAGGTTGTCGATGAAGCAGCCACTAACCTATTACTAGCCGGCTGGGCGACGGCGTTCTGAAAGCCATTGGTAATCGCGAAAACGAAAAGCAGCAAGATCGATTTATTGCGCATGATTGGGTCGGCCCATTAAAGCCGCATGTTCCTTCTTGAAAGCTGAGCCTGCCATGAAAACTGCGCAGGGAATTGAAAACCGTTTTCATTTTCAATACGCGGGTCGGGTTTGTCAAGACATAAATCACCTGCAACGGGAATTCCTGGGCTAGTTGGGTGATCCGCGTCACATCGATGCTAAGATTTCATCAATGGCCGGGCGCCAAACTAAAAACCGAAAGCACAGTAAGGCGGGCAGCGTTAAGCTCACCCGGCAGAAGGAAGGCCCGGCGGTTTCTGTCGAAGAGTTTCTTGCGAAAAACAAACCAAAGGGCGATTTGATTCTCGACGTGGAGGGCGAACGTGTATCGCTCACCAGCCTCGATCGGGTGTATTGGCCGGATGAAAAGCTCACCAAATTCGATTTGCTCTGCTACTACCTGCGAATTGCCTCGGACATCCTGCTGTTCCTGAATGATCGCCCAGCAATTCTGCAACGGTCTCCGCGCGGACTTAAGGCGCCGATGTTCTTCCAGCAGGACCTTGAAAGCGCGCCCGCGTTCATCAAGACGATTCGGCTAACGAATCAGGAAGGGCGCGAGATTCATTACGCGGTGTTCACGACGATCGGGTCAGTGCTGCACTTCGTGAACCAGGGAAATATCGAGCAGCATCCGTGGCACTCGACGGTGAAGCATCTCGACAAGCCTGATTACCTGATGCTCGATCTCGATCCCAAGCAGGCGCCCGGGGAGAACGTGCTGCAAGTGGC
>DASYTZ010000018.1:0-5436 GCA_036001745.1 Pyrinomonadaceae bacterium | reverse complement strand
AACGCAGGTGGTTACTGACTTATTTTGCGGCAGCCTGGTTTGCCCGAGCTGTCAGGCGCGACTTGTGACGCGCGGCGGCGTTGCTATGCAGCACGCCTTTCTGTACAGCCTTGTCGATTTCCGAAACGGTTTTCGGCAGCAATTCAGCGGCCGCTTTGCCGCCTTGGTCCAGCGCGCCACGAAGATCCTTCATTGCGGTGCGCAGTCGTGACCGGTTGCTGCGGTTAATCGCGCGGCGACGCTCGCTCTGCCGCACGCGTTTTTCTGCTGATTTATGATTAGGCATTAATATCTCCGACTTCTTTGAAAGTGCAGCGACAAGGACGACAATCTGCCCTTAGCGCGAAATTAGAAACTATAGGGGTGCGAACCGACACTGTCAAGACAACAAAAGGCCCGCACGAACGGGCCTTTGCTGGTTAACTCGCTTTCCATTCTGCTCAGTCATTCAACTGCAACGACCGCAGAATATTCTGAAAGACATTCTGATAATTGGAGTAGTCGTTATTTGGCGCAACAGCAATCATGTAAAGCACCTCGCCGTTACGCAACTGCGTCGTGATCACGTTTACGATCTCCTGGCGACCAGTTGCTTCGTTAACGTTGCTTAGGCTGATGGATAGCCCGGACCGCCCGTCGACGTACGTGCGTTGGTAGCCACCGCGCGAGCGCAGATTCGGATTGCCCTGTTGCAGGTTATTGATGAATTCGTTCGTCGCCTGCTGCAAGTTGCGGCTGTTTGTCTGTACCACGCCGAAGTTGACACCGTGCGTGAACACAGCCTGGTTGTTCGCCGACCCGTAGGCTCCCGAAGGGGCAAACCACACAGAATTTCCCGATTCGGATACTTCGCGCCAATTCTCAGGCACGCTGACCTGCAGGACGTCGAACACCGAATAACTTCTGAAACGCGATGATGGGTATTCAACTCGCCCCGTCGGAGCGTTGGGATAACCGGTACGATCCCCGGTTGGGTATCCCTCGCCCTGGTTCGGATAACGTTGTCCACTGCGCTGAATCTCGGCCATCGTCTGCGCGCGTGGATAGCTTCGCAGGCGTTCGTTCACAGCGAGAAACTCCCGATTATCGCGCGGGACATTTCTTACCTGAAGGTACTGCGCTTCCTGATTGATGCGCGCATAGCGGTTCGAAGGGCTCGGGTGATCGCTGAACCAGCCGCCACCGCCGCCGCCCTGTCTCTCGATCGTTTGGAACATGTTCGCGAGGTCGCGCGGATCGTAACCAGCGTTCGCCATAATGCGCGCGCCGAGAAGGTCGGCTTCGGTTTCGTACTCGCGACTAAATCTTAAAAAGGAAACCGCGAACGGAATCTGTGCTGCTTGTCCCACAGCCGGCCCGCCGAGGATCGTGCCGAGAATTCCCGCGACGCCCGCGCCGAGAGAATACTTTTGCGCCTTAGTCGCTTGCGCTGTACCATGCCGCAGCGCGACGTGGCTAAGTTCGTGCGCCATCACACCGGCCATCTCACCTTCGTTGCGCGCGGCTTGAATCATTCCGCGATTTACGTACATCGGCCCGCCCGGCAGCGCAAATGCGTTGATGTCGCTCGCGTTTATGACGCGAAAGTAATAATGAAACTCGGGATGCTGAAATTCGGGTGGAATAGCCGCAACCAATCGCTGCCCGACTGATTCGACGTAGCTCTGTACTTGCGAATCGCGCAGCAGCGGAAATTGCTGTTCGGCTTCAGCGGCCGCCTGGCGGCCAAGTTTCACATCATCGCTCGGCTTATACTTGTTGCTGTGATAGGTGATTTTTGTTTGCGCGACGGCCGCCATTGGCATCGCGACCAGCGCCACGGCGAGCAGCCACGCTGCCCATCGTGCCGCGAAGCGTCTGTTCATTCTGCTCATTCCAATCTCCCTCCAGATATGCTTGACGGACTGCGTCCGTCCTTCGCTTCATTTACCCGGTTTTAGACAATCAATTCTGATGCCACTGGTGTCTGCCTCAATGCCAACATCCCTTTTCTTACAATATTCTTGCATGAAACTGCGGGAGGGCGGTTCTGCAAAGCGATTCGGCGCACGAAATCAAAACAATTCAAACACATTTTCTGCGATTCACTGCATCACTCCAATTTCGTTCGTCTAGAGTCCGATTTCGTTCATGGAACTGCCGCCGGTCACCACCGAAAAACGAATGAGCATTGTACGATAAAGGTGGTGCGTCCAGAACTTTTTCGCTCACAGGTAGCGCCGGAATGTTAATCTGTAGCCGGGCGCTTTGCGCGACTGGAAATGACTGCCGAAACTCTTAATTGTCCAAATTGTGGCGCGGCGATCTCGTCTGATTCGCCGCAGTGCAAATACTGCGAGTCCAAGCTGGCGACGGTCGCTTGCCCATCCTGCTTCGCGATGATGTTCATCGGCAGTCGCCACTGTCCGCATTGCGGCGCCGCTGCTGTCGCAGCGTTGCCAGCCGATTTGCCCATCTTGAAATGCCCTCGGTGCAAGTTGGACATGTCGCCGGTGATGATTGGCCAGACCGCAACGCGCGAATGCGAAAAATGCGGCGGCCTTTGGATTGACGTCGCTGCCTTCGAAAAAATCTGTGCCGACCGTGAGCAGCAGGCCGCCGTGCTCGGTGGGGCTTCGCCGGTGCCGGCGCCGAAAGCGGTGCCCAGTGGTGCGCTCGGAAGAATCAGTTACGCTCCTTGCCCTCAATGCGGCCAGTTGATGAACCGGGTCAACTTCGCGCGATGCTCAGGCGTCGTGGTGGATGTTTGTCGAGGCCACGGCACTTGGTTCGATCGAGATGAATTGCGCGAAATTGTCGAGTTCATCCGAGCCGGCGGCTTGGAACTTGCGCGCCAAAATGAGAAGCGCGAACTTGAATTCGAGCGCGAGAAACTCACTCCACTGCAAAGTCTGAACGCACCACGCGCGCCCGTGGTGGCCGGGTTTCACTCAGTCAGCATCTTCACCGAGGACGAATTTGCCGACGGCCTGTCTGCCGCCGGCGGCCTGCTGAAGTTTTTGCTCGAATGAATTGCCGACGAGAGGAGCTGGCGGATCGAAATTCGCGGGGTCGGGCGAATAGTAAATCACCGGCGCCAGCCGCTTTTCGGAAACATCTACGCAGTGATCAGTACAAACTGTTACATTGGCCCTCAGGCAATCGTTAACAGCGGGGCCACGATCAGTCACGACAGCAGGGTTGAAAAGTACCACCATAAATCCCGGAGCCCACGTCGCCGGAAATGTATTGATCGATGAAGGATGCTTCATCGGGGTCGGCGCCAGTGTAATTCACGGTGTTTCAATCGGAAGTTGGTCGATCGTTGGCGGTGGCGCTGCCGTCATCGCGGATCTTCCACCCGCTGTGACCGCCGTTGGAGTGCCGGCGAGGATTATCAAAAGACGAGAACAGGGAACGGAACAATGACCCAACCGGCGACCGTCGCTTTTCATCAGCCGCTTTTCGAAAACAAAATTCCCGTAACCAGACCTGCTGCGCTCGACTGGGAAGCGCTCGCAGAAACTTTCAAGTCGGTTCTGACGAGCGGTGTCGTCACGAAAGGGCCGCACTTGCGCGCGTTTGAAGCGGCGGTCGCTGAAGAACTCGGCGTGCGGCACGGGGTCGCGGTTTCGAGCGGCACCGCAGGTCTGATGTTGACTTACCAGGCACTCGATTTGTCCGGTGAGGTGATTGTCCCGTCGTTTACGTTTATGGCGACAGTGAGTGCGCTCATCTGGGCGAATCTAACACCGGTTTTCGCCGACATAGACTATCGAACCCGCAACATAGACACGGCCGCCGCGGAACGAGCAATCACACCGAGGACTTCAGCAATCGTCGCCGTTCACAACGGTGGAAACCCCGCGGATGTAAACGAACTGGTTACGCTGGCGCAGCGTCACGGACTAAAAATCATCTTTGACGCCGCGCATGCGTTCGGTTCGCGGTACCAGGGTTGCGCGATCGGTTCGCAAGGGGATGCTCACGTGTTCAGCTTGAGTCCAACCAAGTTGGTGATGGCGGGCGAAGGCGGCCTCGTTGCTACCAACGACAAGGATCTCGCACAGCGAATTCGAGTAGGTCGCGAATACGGCAATCGCGGTGACTATGATAGCGAGTTTGCCGGCATCAACGCTCGCTTGCCAGAGTTGAATGCGGTGCTGGCACTCCACAGTTTGGCTCAATTGCAGTCCGCAGTGCGCCATCGCAATCAAATCGCGTCTCTTTACGAAGATCAGCTGAGCAAGATTCCCGGTATTGGCTTCCAGACAATCAGGACCGGCAACATCAATTCGTACAAAGATTTTGCAATTACAGTTGACTCGGCTCAATTCGGAATCACCCGAGACGAACTGGCCACCGCTCTGGCTGCTGACAACATTGAGAGTCGCACCTATTTCGATCCGCCCGTGCACCGGCAATTCGCTTATCGTCGCTATGCGCCTCTGGATGGAGCGTTGGTCAATACCGATAGAATTTCTTCCACGATCCTGGACCTGCCGATTTGGTCGGACATGGACCCCGACATCGCGTCGAAGATCTGCGTCGCGATTAAGCGCGCGCACGAGCTTGCACCGGCAATTCGTGGTTAACCGACCGAAGTGCGATTATCGAACGAAGCGAAGTCTTAGCCGCCGGCGCGTGTGCGCGTACCAGGCTACAAACGGGCCTACGGTAGCTTCGCTTATCGGCGCCGACGGCTCAGCGTCACGCAAGCCTGTCGGAGGAAATTCATCCCGCTGCGGCCGGTAGAAAGTTCCAAACAAGACGTCGATGAGCGGAAAGAACGTCGCGAAGTTCTTGTCCTGATGTCCGGCGAGAGTCGAGTGGTGAATGCGATGCCAGTGCGGCCCCGCGATTAGCGGCGTGGCGACGCCCAGCCGCAGGCGGATGTTTGCGTGATTGACGAAACCCCAGAGCCTGAACATTACGAACACGGCGAGATAATGCGGCGTGTACCAGCCCGTGACGACCAGCACAGGTAAATAAAACAGAAACGTCAGCACATGATGAAGCAAATGATGCCGCGCCTGCGTTGACGAATTCAAAGCAGTTTCACTGTGATGGAATTTATGGGTCTCCCAAAGCCAGGGCACCGCGTGCTGTAGCCGGTGCAGCCAGTACTGCCAGAGATCCCACCAAACAGCATATGCGAGCGCAAACAGCACCTGATGGGCCGTCGATGCAGGCTGAGCGATCAATCGCGGCAGCGCTCCGCCCCCAGTCACTGCGAAAACCAACACCGCAATCAAGTTCGCGATGGGTTGGAGTACCAGGACTGCGACCGCCAGAAAAAACGGTATGTAGACCAGATTGAACAGCCGCTTCCCAAGCGTTTGGTTCTTCTCAGCCGGCGCGAGCAGTTCAAACGGATAAAAGACGAGCGCCAACAACAGCACCGAAGCAACTAAAGTTAGATAGCTACCGAACGCGCCGGTCATTTGTGCAATCGCA
>DASYTZ010000017.1:0-8245 GCA_036001745.1 Pyrinomonadaceae bacterium | reverse complement strand
AGATTTGGCCGCGCATCCCACAGGTCAACGTAACGGCTGATAAATCGCAGAGCCGATTCATAAATCGTCGCGAGATTGCCGCTCAGTTCGATTCGCTCGACTACTGGCGCCTGGCTGTTGTCGCCGCTAAACCTGGTCGCGATCGACGATGCTTGCGGCAGCAAACGCGCGACCCTTTCGTCCCGACCAAACAAAAGAATCCCTGCAATCGTCGGCACTAGCTCGCCACGGCTGTTCGCCGCGAGCAACAAATATCGTTCGAGAATTTCGCCGGTGGGATAGCCCTTCACCGTCGTTTCGTCAAACGCGCCACCGGAAAAGCCGCGCATGAAACTCCACAGGTGCGCTTCGTCAATATCGGCGATGTTCGCGCCGAGCGCGGGAAGGTTCTCGTAATCAAAAGGCTTCGTTTCATCGAGCAATGCAGACAATTCGTCGTCGGTCGCTTCGCGCTTGTCGGCGCCGATGCGCACAAAGAATCTTCCGTCGCGAGTGCGATACGGCCGCTGCTTGCCCTGCACATCGAGCGCGACAATGCGACGCCCACTGTCGAAAGCCAGACGATCGATAAACGGAATCAAAGGTGGCACGATTTCTTCGCGGCAGATGCGCACCAACTCATCCTGCACTTCTTCAGGATGATCGACTCCTTCAACGCGCAGTTGATCGTTCACGCCAAAGACGATCACGCCGCCGCCCGTGTTCGCCAGCGCGACGATGCCCTGCGCGATCCGCTCGGAGTTCGAGAGCTTTACTTTGAGTTCGAGGTACGTGTCTTCGCCGCCGCGCACCATGCGCATCAGCTCAGTGCGTGAGGTTTGCGGCGCGCCGCTGGAATACAGGTATTCCTGAAAAGAACGTTCGGTGACCGGCTCGTGCCGCTGGTTGCTGCGAAATCTTCTGCGAGCCATTTGTGTATTGGCGGGGCCGCGTTGCCCGCCCGGATGCGACGCGTCGCATCGCTGGAATCAGATTTCGTACTTCACGGGGTTACGTTGTCAGTGTAGCATAGCGCCGCCACGATGTTCTCTCATCGCAATCACGTCACGAAAGCTTATGTGGCGCTGGGATCGAATCTCGGCGACCGTGCGGGGAATCTCCTGCTCGCGATTCGGGGAATGATGGAAGCCTCGTTGTGCGTAAGTCGCGTGTCTTCGATTTACGAGACGGCACCAGTGAGCGCAATCGAGCAACCACCATTTCTCAACATGGTTGTGGAAGTTGGCAACCAATTGCCGACGCCGGAACAAGTCATGGCGCGCTTGCTGCGAATTGAATTCGCACTAGGCCGGACCCGCGAAGTGAAAGACGGGCCGCGTACGATCGATCTCGATTTGCTGATGTATGGCGATCTTGAAAATGACACCGAGTTCCTCAGGCTGCCGCATCCTCGTCTGCATGAAAGACGATTCGTGCTCGAGCCGCTGGTAGAAATTGCGCCGCGTGTGGTGCATCCGACGCTGAAACGAACGTCGGCGGAACTTTTGGGTAGTTTGGAAGATCCGTCTGAGGTACGGCGTTGGACGCCATGATCAAATCACACGCGCTTCCGTCTAATCCAGCTTCGCCGTCGGCAGAAATTTCGGCGGTCGCCGCGCGCACGTTGCTTGCTCAAACGCATATGCTAGTTGAATTAACTTCGGTTCACTCCACGCGCGAGCGAAGAACGAAATTCCCACAGGCATTCCGAAGACATAACCCGCCGGCACAGTTATGTGCGGATATCCCGCGACTGCTGACGCCGTCGAATAACCGCCCGTGAAATGATCGCCGTTGGCCAAATCCGTCGGCCAGGGCGGACCGCCGGTCGGCGCGATGATCGCGTCGAGCTTGTTCTTGATCATTACGGCGTCGATGCCTTGCGTGCGCGACATGCGATGGTTCTTCGCCAGCGCCATCAGATATTTCTTCTCGGTCAATGGCCCTTTTGCCTGCGCTTTGACCATGATGTCCTGACCAAAGTACGGAAGCTCTCGATCGCGATGCTGCTCGTTAAAATCGATGATCTCTTTCAAAGATTTCACCGGCGCGTTTGGCCCGAGCGAAGCGAGATACTTGTTCAAGTCAGCCTTAAACTCGTAAAGCAGCACTTCGAATTCGGAGTCATCGAACTTGCCCTGCGTGGGAATGTCGGCCGGGTCGACGACGGTCGCGCCGCTCTTCTTGATCACGTCGATGCACTCATTCATGAGCTTATCGACAGCGTCATTGAAACCGAAGGATTTTCGCTGGACGCCGATACGCGCGTGTTTCAATCCGTCGGCAACGAGAAACCTCGTATAGTCAGTCATCGATTTGCCGACGCTCGCGTTCGTTGCATCATCACGGGCATCAACGCCATTCATCGTACCAAGCAAAATCGCGGCGTCCGTCACCGTCCGAGACATCGGGCCGGCAGTATCCTGGCTGTGCGCGATCGGAACAATGCCGGCGCGGCTGACGAGTCCCAGCGTCGGCTTAATGCCCACGAGCGAATTCGCATTCGAAGGACAAACGACCGAGCCGTCAGTCTCAGTGCCCACGCCGATTGCCGCAAGATTCGCCGCGATGGCCGCGCCGGTGCCTGAGCTTGAGCCGCACGGATTGCGATTGAGCACGTAGGGATTGTTTGTTTGTCCGCCGCGTCCGCTCCAGCCGCTCGACGAGTGACTTGAACGGAAGTTTGCCCACTCGCTCAGGTTGGTCTTGCCGATAATCACTGCGCCCGCATCGCGCAGCTTTTTTGCCACCGTCGAATCCTGCAACGGAATCGATCCGGCCAATGCCAGCGAACCCGCTGTCGTCATCATCCGATCGTGCGTGTCGATGTTGTCTTTGATCAGCACCGGAATGCCATGTAACGGCCCGCGTACGCGACCGGCCTTTCGCTCTTTGTCCATCTCCGCAGCGATTGCCGGCGCATCAGGATTCAGTTCAATCACGGAATTGATCGCCGGGCCGCGCTTGTCGATGTCGTCGATGCGTTCGAGGTATTTGCGCGTGAGCGATTGCGACGTGTATTTGCCCGAAGACATGCCGCTTTGCAGATCGGCAACTGTCAATTCATCTAACTCGAAAGCCGCCGGTGACGGCGGATGAGCGACTTCTTCATGGTTTACTGACCGCGCGCGGACTGAAACACTGGCTGCTGCTGCCCCAGCCGCGCCCGCGACGCCGCGACGTACAAAACTTCTGCGATTCATTGCAAACTCCTGAAAAGGAAGTAATGGAACGCAGCGTTTCTATTCGGTGATGACGTGAAAGTCAAATGAACCCGCAGGCTGACAGCTTGCGATACATCAGGCGAGAATTTCTTCCGCTTCGAATTCGGGCGGGAACAGAAGGTCCGTAGGTGGATTGGAAAACTTGAAGTTGAAACTAATCGGCGTGCCATTGCGGACGCTTTCCGCCAAACGCTTGGCTTCGGGCAAGACGCCCATGGCGCGCAATGCCTGCGGATCGCTTTCGAGCAAAACGCGCTGACCTTCATCGGCGCCAAACCCCGCGGTGATGATTTCAACGCGCAGGCGCAGCCTCGCAAACTCGATATCGCTATCAACCTGCGCATCCGTCAGATGACGCGATGGATCTTTTCGCACGAAGTTTTTGAAAG
Source organism: Pyrinomonadaceae bacterium (assembly GCA_036001745.1). Taxonomy (GTDB): domain Bacteria; phylum Acidobacteriota; class Blastocatellia; order Pyrinomonadales; family Pyrinomonadaceae; genus UBA11740. The sequence continues at coordinate 4,653 of DASYTZ010000017.1, read as the reverse complement.
CTTCAATCACGCGGTCGCTGATTGGGAAATCAGTCGCTTTCGGATCGCGATCGTAAGCGACCTTGTCCACGCGATAGGATTCAAGCCCGGGAACCAGCCCCGCCTCAAGCTGTCGGGTGAAATAAAAAGCGGCTTCGATAATTCGCGCGCGGGCGGGCGTTGCTGTCAACGGCCGCGCTTCAATGTCCGGTGTGATGCCGCCGCCACCGTAAAACACTCGGCCGGCAGCAGTGCGAAATGCCGGCGCGTTGGTGCTTCGCGGGACGGTGGTCTCCGCGGGTGAAGGCTGCCCCGGCTGAATATTTTGCCGATTGTCGCTTTCGTCATGCCGCACATAGTAGTCGTACAACGAACCGCTCGAATAATCGCGCTGGAGCGAGCGTCCGTACGGCGTGTAGTACCTCGCCGTGGTCAGCGTCAGACCGGTATTGAACGGCAGTTGAAACACGTGCTGCACCAGGCCCTTGCCAAAACTCGTCTCGCCAACCACGAGGCCACGGCCATGATCCTGAATCGCGCCGGCAACGATTTCCGATGCTGACGCTGTGTTGCGATTGATCATGACCACCAGCGGCATCTCTTCCGGATCGCTGCCCGTCGATTTGTAGACGGCAGGCTTGGCGTACTCGCTACGGCCTTTGACTGAGACGACAACTTTGTCCCGCGGCAGAAATTCACTGGCGACGTCGATCGCCTGGTCCAAAAGACCGCCGGGATTGTTCCGCAGATCCAAAACAAGCTGGCGCATTCCCTGTTTCTTCAAATCGACAATCCATTCTCGCAATTCGTCGTCGCTCGTGTGCTGAAATCCGCCGACCAGACCGATGTAACCCGTGGCCGGCCCGATCATGAACGCGTTGCGAATCGAGGGCAGGGGGACCGCGTCGCGCACGATGCGAAAGTTCAACGCTGCTTCCTGACCGGCGCGCTCGATCTTGATTTGCACTTCGCGGCCGCGCTCGCCGCGAACATTTTTCGACACCTCGTCACTGGACCACTCGCGCGCGTCTTTGGCGTCGACTTCGACGATGCGGTCGCCGGAGCGCAGGCCGGCCCGCGACGCGGGCGTGTTCTGCACCACCGACTGCACATAAACGCCGTCATCATGCCGGAGGATTTGCACGCCAATCCCATAGAAGCTCGACGCCTGATCTTCTTTCAGTTTCTTGAATTCAGCAGACGGAAAATAGATTGAATGCGGGTCGAGGGTGAACAGCATTCCCTGAATCGCGGCCTGCGTCGCCTTTTCGTAATCGATGTCGCCCGCGTAGTTCTGCTCGACCAACTCAATGGCTTCGCTGTAATCGTTTTCGATCTTGTCAGCTTCGTACTTCTCCTGAGTTGAAGCTTGAGTGGCGGTGTTTGCCGTCGCGGCTTGACGCCGACGATTGCTGCGCGTGTACAAGCCCCCGGCGAACGTGGCCGTCACGAGAATGAGCGAAGCTACAATGGAAAAGGCGCGAGTCATGGCCGACCGATTGTCAAAAATATAGCACAGCGACGGGCTGAGTCCCGAAGCTATAGTGCTGCCAGCCCGTCTGAAATCGCCTAAACATCGCGATTTCGTGCTTGTGCAGCAATGCTTCTTCCGGAGAGAATGCTCGTGCGATGCCACCCGATTTGACGATCGTTGTCCCAGCTTATAACGAATCGGCGCGCGTGGGCAGAACGCTTCAGACAATTCTTGATTACTTGAACAGCACCTGTGACTCGTCAGAACTAATCGTCGTGGATGACGGTTCGACGGATGACACGACGGCGGTTGCGGAAAAAGCGATTGAGCAACCCGGAGCAGTTGCGGCGCGCGTGATTCGTTACCCAGGCAATCGCGGAAAAGGCTACGCGGTGCGCACGGGTCTGCTCGCGGCGTCAGCCGACAGGGCGCTGTTTTCGGACGCAGACCTTTCCACGCCAATTACCGAAACACCAAAGTTGACGAATCCCATCCGCGATGGCGAATGCGATTTGGCATTTGGCTCGCGGGCCTTGGATCGGACATTGATTGGCGTTCACCAGCCGTGGCGCCGCGAGCAGGGCGGTCGCGTGTTCAATCTTCTCGTGCGCATCGCAACTGGGTTGCCGTACTGGGACACGCAATGCGGTTTCAAAGCTTTCCGCATGAGCGTTTGCCGCCCGCTAATCGAAGCCGCGCAAATCGATCGCTTCGGATTTGACGTGGAGTTGATTTATCTGGCGCACCTTGCCGGGCTTCGCCTGCGGGAAGTTCCCGTGCGTTGGAGCCACAATGCAGACAGCAAGGTTTCGGTCGCGCGTGACAGCTTTCGCATGATCGATGAAGTGCGGCGCATCCGTCGCCAGGCGGCGAGGGGAACTTATGGCGTTGCGATCAAAGCTGCTCAGGGCGGCGAAAGCCGCAAACGCGATCCCGCCACCTGATTGATCTTTTGCCTTTTTACTTTTACCTTTTGCCTTTGCCATGACTGCCAGACTCAACGTCAACATCGATCACGTCGCCACCGTCCGACAGGCGCGACGTGCGCCCGAACCGAGCATCGTCGCCGCCGCGATGGCCTGTGAACAGGCCGGCGCCGATGGCATCACGATTCATCTGCGCGGCGACCGCCGGCACATTCAGGACGCCGACGTGCGCTTGTTGCGCGAAGCCGTCACGACTTACTTGAACGTCGAGATGGCGGCGACTGAAGAGATGATGAAGGTCGCCATCGATACGCGGCCGGATGCTGTCTCGCTCGTTCCCGAGAACCGCGGAGAGATAACGACTGAGGGTGGCCTTAACGTGCGCGCGAATGTCGCGATTGTCCGAGCCGCTGTCAATAAATTGCGCGATTCCGGCATCATGGCCAGCCTCTTCATCGATCCGGAGCCAGAACAGATTGAAGCGGCCCGTGAAGTTAACGCACAGCAGGTAGAGCTGTGCACGGCGGCTTACGCGGAAGCGACACTCGGCGCGTCAGGCATACACGGCGAAGGCGCCGCCCGCGCCAATCACGAGTTGCGCCGTTTGCGCGAAGGCGCCGCGCTCGCCGCTCAATACGGACTGCACGTCGCGGCGGGTCACGGATTGACGACACGAAACGTCGGCGCGGTCGCGCGGATCGCTGAAGTGTCCGAATTCAACATCGGACATCACATTGTTTCACGCGCGGTGTTTGTTGGATTAGATCGCGCTGTGCGGGAAGTGCTTGAGGCGATTGCCACCGCGGGGCAGTAACCCGACCAAGGAAGGGCGCAAAGCTGTTAGCGTCCAGAGGAAGCCAATTGCAGTCTCACCATTGAACGTTCCAGTTTAGCGCGCGCCTTTTCGAAATCTTCTTCAGTCCCGCCCCAGGAACTCAACTGTTTCTCGGTATGTTCGCGAGACAGCCGTGCGCGAGCGGCGTCGATCTCTTCGGGACGTTCGGCGATTTCGGCGAGCACTGAGACGCGATCGTCACTCACTTCGATGAAGCCGCCGGAAACGTGGAGTTGATGAGTCGTACCGTCGTGATTGTAAGACAGCACACCGGTCTTCAGTTCGGCGATGAGCGCGGCGTGTCCCGGTAGAATCTGCATCTCGCCCGCGCGTCCCGGGACAGTGACAGAGCTTACCTGTTCAGACAGCACACGGCGTTCGGGAGTGACGACTTCGAGTTGGAGTGGATCGGCCATTGAATCAAAGGATGAAGGATGAAGGCGGAGGGATGAAATGAAGAGCATCCCACCTCACGGCTTTCATCCTTCATCCCTCATCCTTCATCCTTGGTACTGCTTCCCGGCTTCCACGGCTTCCTCGATCGTGCCGACCATGTAAAACGCTTGCTCGGGCAGTTCGTCGTGCTTGCCTTCGATGATCTCTTTGAAGCCTGTGATCGTGTCTTCGAGCTTCACGTATTTGCCTTCGCGGCCGGTGAACTGCGACGCGACGTGGAATGGCTGCGAGAAGAACTTCTGAATCTTGCGCGCGCGCGAAACCACCAGCTTGTCTTCGTCCGATAGTTCGTCGAGACCGAGGATAGCGATGATGTCCTGAAGATCTTTGTAGCGCTGAAGAAGTTGTTTGACCTGCATCGTCGTGTTGTAGTGGTCCTCTCCGACGATGCGCGGATCGAGAATGCGCGAAGACGATGCCAGCGGATCGACCGCCGGATAAATTCCCAGTTCGACAATCTGTCGCGACAAAGCGGTTACCGCATCGAGGTGCGCGAAGGTCGTCGCCGGCGCCGGGTCGGTGTAATCGTCCGCCGGCACGTAAACAGCCTGAATCGAAGTGATCGATCCAGTCTTTGTCGAAGTGATGCGTTCCTGCATCTCGCCCATCTCAGTCGCCAGGTTCGGCTGGTACCCTACGGCTGAAGGCATGCGCCCCAGCAAGGCGGACACTTCCGAACCTGCCTGCGTGAACCGGAAAATGTTGTCGATGAAGAGCAGCACGTCGAGGCCTTGATCGCGGAAGTATTCAGCGACCGTCAGACCAGAGAGCGCCACGCGCAGACGGGCCCCCGGCGGCTCGGTCATCTGGCCGTAAATCAGAGCAACCTTTGATTTTGCGATCGCGTGCATATCAACCTTGGTCATGTCGAAAGCGCCGGTGTCGTGCAGATTCTTATTGAATGTCTCGCCGAACTGGATAACTTCGGACTCGACCATTTCGCGCAAGAGGTCGTTCCCTTCGCGGGTGCGCTCACCAACGCC
>DASYTZ010000016.1:0-4199 GCA_036001745.1 Pyrinomonadaceae bacterium | reverse complement strand
CCAACCCGAAGACGCGCTGGTGATCTTCTTCGCGGGTCACGGTACTGCACAGCAAAATCGCTTTTATCTGATTCCTCATGATCTCGGTTACGCAGGCAGTCGTACTCAACTCGACAATGCTGGTCTGCAAACCATTCTTTCGCACAGCATCTCAGATGAAGAACTTGAGCGTGCGGTCGAAGGAATCGATGCCGGGCAGATGCTTCTGGTGATCGATGCTTGCAATTCAGGACAGGCATTGGAAGCCGAAGAGAAACGCCGCGGCCCAATGAACTCCAAAGGTCTGGCTCAACTCGCTTACGAAAAAGGCATGTATATCTTGACCGCGGCGCAGAGCTACCAAGCGGCGCAGGAGGCCGCGCGACTCGGGCACGGATTTCTCACGTATGCACTAGTTGAGGAAGGCTTGAAGACAAACGCAGCCGACAAAGAACCTAAGGATGGGCAAGTCCTGTTGCGTGAATGGCTCGACTATGCGACGGAGCGAGTGCCACAGATGCAGGAGGACGAGCTGACGAAACAGTTAAGGCAGGGACGACAGTTAGATAGAATCAAGTTTGCCGAAACTGATTCCGGAACCGACCGCAGCGTACAGCGCCCGCGCGTCTTCTATCGGCGCGAAACCGAACCGCAGCCGTTGGTCGTTGCTCGGCCATAACGATCCCCTTTTTTGCAATACGCTGTTCGGGCAACCAATGAACTCGTTAACTCGATAACCAGGCACCTCTCGTGTTTCTCACAAAATCAGCGTGCGCTTTAGTGTTGCTTGCCGTCGTCGGTCCAGCTCAAGCGCAGCGGCCAGAAGTCTATGTCCAGCAGGGGCCGGACACGGTTACTTGCATTGCGTTAAGTCAGGACGGGCGCTTGCTTGCGACTAGCGGCGACGTGATTCGATTTTACGATCTGAAAGAGAGGCGCGAGCTACGCACGGTCCGCCATTCTGAAGTGCGCGCGCTGGCGTTTAGTCCCGACGGTAAATGGCTGGCCAGCGCGGGAAAAGATGAGCAGCCGACGATCGTTAAGGACAGTTTCGGCGAGCATCCTGTCACAGTGTATTCGGTGCGGCTGTGGGATGTCACCACCGGAACCCTTCTGCGCACTATTGGCACAAGCGATACAGAGTTTCACGACATCGCCTTTACTCCCGACGGGCAACTTGTCGCCGCGAGCAGTGCCAATCCGCTCAAACTCTTTGACGTTAGCGGCAAAGCTGAGTCGCGCCTCGTCGCAGGCAAAAGCAGCGCTTTGCGCCTCGCGATCTCGCCCGACGGACGAACGCTCGCGGCTGAGACTTATGAGCACGCAATCAAGCTTTGGGACCTTGTCACCGGCGCGGAGAGAAATTCCCTAGCCGGACACAAGCAAAATATTTACACGCTTCAATTCAGTGCTGACGGGAAAACGCTCGCAAGCGGCTCATATGACAACACGATTGGTTTGTGGAACGTGGAAACGGGAAAATTGATTCAGATCTTGAAAGACACCAACTCAGTCCGTGCTGTGTATTTCGCGAAAGACGGAACCTTGCTGAGTGTCTCAGGCGATTTCGTCCGGCGTTGGAACATTGCTTCCGGCAAACGCGAAGATCTTTTCAAGCAGCCTTCGTTCATTCCCGGCGCCGCGGCCTTTACGCCTGACGGGACAATGGCGATCACTACGACGTACAAAGAAATCACCGTTTCTGACATTCGTGCGGCCCAACCCGTCTATCGCTTCGCGAAACGCGGAAACAACGTTTGCGCGCTTTGGATGTTTACCCAGGATCAGTCGAACGCGTTGATCGTTGAGGACTCAACCAGCAGCAACATCTGGGATTACCAGGCGGGAGAATATGTCGGCGCGGTCGAGCGTACGACCTTTTGCAATGCCGGAACCGGCGTCGTCAGCCCCGACCTGAAGCTGATTGCGATGGGCGATCGGGGCGGCGTCGCTTTGTTCGACGCAAAGACGCGCAGCCTTACACACAGGATTGAAACGGGCCAGACATATCTTGGGACCACGAACTTCAATTTTAGTCCCGACGGCCGTTTGTTGGCGGCGGGCGGCACGGACGGCGTGACAAAAATTCTGGACGTGACGAGCGGAAACGTCATTACTTCTATCACCCACAACGCGCCGCCGAAACAGATCGAAGTAGTGCCCGGCCTAACCGTTAGCGATCCCGGTTCGATGTTTCCGCGTATCGCGACGCGCACCGTCTTCAGTCCGGACAGCAAGATTCTGGCGGGCTCGATTCCAGATGGCGCGACCTTCGCTCCGCTCGTCATTTTTTGGGATGTCGCGACCGGACGCGAGCTGCGCCGCTTCACCGGTCATAGCGAGATGGTGACCGCCCTTGCCTTCAGTCCGGACGGCGCCCGTTTCGTCAGTGGAGACGCCGACGGTGTCATCAAGGTTTGGGATGCGAAAACAACGAAAGAGTTTTTCACACTGGCAGGTCACAAGGGCAGTATCGGAGCGCTGCTTTTCGCGCCGAACAATCTTCTTGTGTCGGGGGGTAGCGATGGCCAGATCAAGCTGTGGGATCTTTCGAGCGGAGATGAGTTGGTAAGTCTGGTTTCGAACAACGGAACCGACTGGCTGGCGGTCACGCCCGGCGGTTTGTTCGATGGTTCACCGGGTGCTTGGTCGGAAGTGTTGTGGCGTTTCTCGCCCGACATTTACGACGTCGCGCCGGTGGAGATTTTCTTCAACGAGTATTTTTATCCAAACCTGCTGCCGGATCTGTTGGCGGGAAAGCGACCGGTAGCTGTGACAGAGATAAAAGCGAAGGATCGCCGCCAACCACTCATTAACCTCTCGCTGCGAACAGCGCCGCCGGCAAAAGGGACTTCATCAATGTACGTCTCCGAAGTGCGTGACGTCGGTGTTCGCATCGAAGTCGCTGAAGCGCCGCCTGATAAGACCCGTGCCACCGGAAGCGGAGTGCGGGATGTTCGTCTTTTCAGGAACGGCTCGCTGGTCAAAGCATGGCGAGGAGAAGTTCTATTGCGCGATGGCAAAGCCACTCTCGAAACGACGATTCCAGTCGTGGCCGGAGAAAATAGACTGTCCGCTTACGCGTTCAATCGTGACAACATCAAGAGCGATGATGCGAAATTTGTTCTCGCGGGAGCCGCGCCGTTGCAACGTGCTGGCGTTGCTTACGTTCTGGCCGTCGGCGTCAACGAATACGCCAACTCTCAATACAACTTGAAGTACGCGGTCGCGGATACAAAGGCATTCGGTGCCGAGATTCAAACACAACAACAGCGGCTTGCTCGGTTCGACCGCGTAGAAGTGGCCTATCTGACCGATCGAGAGGCCACCAAAGCGAATATCATTCAGCAACTTCAAGCGCTCGCGAAAAAAGTGCAACCGGAAGACGCGCTTGTGATCTTTTTTGCCGGTCACGGCACGGCGCAGCAGAATCGCTTCTATCTAATTCCGCATGACCTGGGTTACGCGGGCCAGCGCGATCAACTGGATCGTGCGGGGCTGCAATTGATCCTGTCGCACAGCATCTCGGACGAGGAAATCGAGCGCGCCGTCGAAGGAATAGACGCTGGACAGATGCTCTTAGTGATCGATGCGTGCAACAGCGGTCAGGCTTTGGAAGCTGAAGAGAAGCGTCGCGGTCCGATGAACAGTAAAGGCCTGGCGCAGCTTGCTTATGAAAAAGGCATGTACATTCTCACCGCCGCGCAGAGCTATCAGGCCGCTATCGAAACTCAACAACGTGGACATGGATATCTGACTTACGCTTTGGTCGAAGAAGGTTTGAAGACCGCGAGTGCCGACGTCGAACCACGCGACGGCCAGGTTACTTTGCGCGAGTGGCTGGACTATGCCACGCGTCGAGTGCCCGACCTTCAGAGAGCAGACGCCAAGAGCGAGGTAGAAGAGCTGCGTCAACTCGAACGAGAAAAGCCGTCGCAGCCCGCGCCCGCGTCAGTCACCCCTCGCGAAAATCCTCTGCAGCAGCCAAGGGTTTTCTATCGGCGCGAGCTTGAGATGACGCCATTAATAGTTGCACGGCCAAGGTAAGCTGTTATCGACGGACCTTAAGAAGGAGCACAGAGATGCGTATTACCAGAGCGATTGCCGTTGGTATTTTGTTATTTCTAATCGCAAATCTTGCCGGCATTGAAAAGATGGCGCCGCGAGTCGTCGCGCAGCTCACACAAGGCAGGCAGCTTGACCGCGCGCAATCGATCAAT
>DASYTZ010000015.1:0-3484 GCA_036001745.1 Pyrinomonadaceae bacterium | reverse complement strand
TCATCCTTCATCCTTGAATTATCTTTCCTAAAACATGCGGCAGCATTTTTCGCCACCAGGGCCAGTCGTGATTCACGTCCGGGCCCCACAAATCCAAAGTGTGCGGAATTTCTTTAGACTTCAGGATTCCTGACAGTTGCTTGCTCCGCTCAGGATCTTCGTACGATCCCTGGCCCGTCAAAATGTAAATCGAATCGGCCTGGCGAAGAATCGGCAGGTAGTGATCGTCGTTCAGGTTCGAGAGATAATCGACCGGATTGTTGAAGTAAACATTGTCGTCGTAATAACCATCGAGGAACGATCGAATGTCGTAGCTGCCGCTCATCGGAATCGTCCCCCGAAACAGATCCGGATGCTTGAAGTATTCATTCGCCGCGAGATAGGCGCCCAAACTTGCTCCCGTCGTAATCGGCCGCGCAAACTTCTCTTCGTTCTCGTTGCGAATCAGCGGCAAAGCTTCTTCGGTGATGTAGCGATCGTAGCGCGTGAGCAATTCCGCCTTCAGCTTGGGCGGCATTTCTTTGTTCAGCAGGCTCCACTTGTTCACGCTGTTGATTGAGTACGCGCGGATCTTGCCGTGCTCGATGAATGGCTTGATTGCATCCACCAGATAAAACCGTTCGTATTCGAGATAATCCGCCGCCGCAGTGGGCAGCATCAGAAGGGTCTGGCCGCTATGGCCGTACGCTACCAGCGGCATTTCCATTTGCAGGTTCGGACTGAACCAGCTGGTTGTTCTTCGTTCCATGAGTGTTCGTTGGAGCCGCGAAATCGCGCCGACTAAGACTTCGGTTTCGCTTCCGTTGTCACGCCTTCAGATTTTTCCACCGGCAGATCCTTTCGATTACTCCAATCCTGAAACGAGCCGTCGTAGAGGTGTGCGTCGTAGCCGAGATAACGCGCGACGAAATAAAGCAAACTCGCCTGCTGACCAATGTGGCAATACGTTGCGACGCTATCGCTCTGCTTCACGCCGGCAGTAGTGAAGAGTTGGCGGAGCGCGTCAGGGCTCTTGAATTTGTTATTTGCGTCTTCAATGAGACTACCAAACGGAATGCTTTTCGCGCTTGGGATGTGTCCGGCGCGTGGCATCATGCCGGCTTCGGCGCCGGTGTAGAATTTCGCGTCACGCGCATCGAGAATCGCCACACCCGGTTTGTTCAGGTTCGCGCTCACCCACGTCGCGTCAACCACGAGATTGCGGTTCGCGCGCGGTGTGAAGTGTCCCGGATTCGCTGTCTTCACCTCGGCAGCGACTGGCCGGTGTTCCGCGATCCATGCCGGCAATCCGCCATCCAGAATCGAAGTGCGATCACCAAGCCCAAGATAGTCCAGCGTGAAGTAGACGCGCGCCGTCGGCGTCACCCAGTCTTTGCTGAAGTAAACGATGATGCGTGATTCATCGGTAACACCGAGCTTCTCAAAAGCTGCCTTCAACTGCTCGACCGGCGGCAACTCAAGAATCAAACCCTGTCCGCGCGGCGTCGAGATGTCTGCGGTCTGAATGTACTGCGCGCCGGGAATGTGCGCGGCCTCGTATTCCTTTTTGTCACCAACCTGAAGCAGCACCAAAGACTTGTCATTCAGGTGCTTCGCCAGCCAATCGGTCGAGACGATCATCGAACTCCGCACTTTTTCCTTGGCGTGGCTCCTAACGAACGGTCCGGAACAAAGGGACAGCGCCACCAAAGCGAGAGCAAGCAGAAAATGTTTCATGGGTACCTCCAAACGCGGCGAAAAGCGCAGCTACAATACTGCGGTCTCTTCCAACAGTCTACCGGCGGCGAAGCGTTCGACGCTGAGTTGTTTCGCGTCGATAAGATCGGAATGGCCTTGCAAAATCAGATCGGCGGCCACCTTGCCGGACGCGGGCGAATGCATCACCCCGTGACCGCTGAATCCGTTGACAAAGTACAAACCTTCCACGTTTGGCGCGGGGCCGATGATCGCGTGGTGATCGGGCGTCATTTCGTAAAGCCCGGCCCACGCGCGGCGCGGATTGACTTCTGCTTCGGCGAGCACCGGTACGCGTGAAGCCGCATGCGTGAGAATCTTTTCGACGAACGTGGGATCGAATTCGGTCTTGAAGCCGGGCGTTTCGTTTGGATCGTTCCAGGCCAGGAGAATGCCTTTGCCTTCGCGGCGAAAGTGAAACCCAGTGGACATGTCGATCACCATGGGAAACTTTTGTGGTAATCGATCGAACGGCTCAGTCGGAACGAGCTGCCGCCGCAAAGGCTCAACCGGCAATTCCGCGCCTGCCATCGCTGCAATCTGCGCTGCCCAGGCGCCGCCAGCGTTGACGACGACGCGAGTTGAGACAAAGCCGCGCGTTGTTTGAATCCCACTGATGCGGCTGTTTTGAACTTCGATTCCATTAACTTCGGTATCCAGCCACAGCCGCACGCCTTTCTCGCGCGCGTTGAGCATGAACCCCATCATTACGCTGTGCGGATCGACGAAGCCGTCAGTGGGGCAAAACGTACCCCCAAGAATGTCGTCCACGCGCAGTTGCGGCACCATCTTCACAATGTCTTCCGGCGTGACCCAGTCGACGTTCGTCACGCCCAGCGCATTTTGCCGCTCCCGATTTGTTTTCAGGTACGCGAGATGATTTTCGTTCGTGGCGCAGAAAAGATAACCGTGCGCGCGATAATCGGCGGGGTGACCGACCACCTCATCAAACTTCGAAAAGAAGTCAATCGAATATTTCGACATCTGGATGTTTACGGGAGTTGAGAACTGTGCGCGCACGCCGCCCATGCTCTTGCCGGTCGAGCCCTTGCCCTGATGCGCCTCGCGCTCGATCACCAGGACGTTCGTGCAACCCGCTTGCGCGAGATGATAGGCGACACTCGATCCGACAATGCCGCTGCCGACGATGACGACATCCGCGGTTTCCGTCATGCGGAGGCAAGGTAGAGAGGAAACGGCCAAAAGTAAAGCGGCAAGTCTACTTGAGGACAGGCGAACGCGTGTTGAGTAGTTCCGCGTCTTCGGGGAGTTACTTCTGAACAGTCAGCGCAGCCGTCTGGTGCGTCTGATAGAACGCGTAAACGAATTTCTTCTGCGCGGACGGCCCGCCGAGGAAGCCGTGTTCGAATTCGTATTCTTTCATCTCGGCGAACGCCTGATCGGCGGTCCAGCCGTCGTGAGTGATTCGATAAATCGCGGTCATCGCACCGGTGCGGTGGCGCCCGCCTTTGCAGTGCACGTAAACGGGCCAGTTTGCGGAATCGTTGACGAGGCTCAAGAAATAGTTAGCCTGTTCATCGGTCGCCGCCTTGCTCGTTCTCAGCGGAATTCTGAAGTACTGCATGCCCAAGCCACGGAGCCAATCTTCTTCGCCTTTTTTGTAGTCTTCGCGCAGATCAATAACGGTCTTGATTCCCAGTTCCTTCAGTTGCGGAACTTCTTCCTGATGAGGTTGCGACCCGCGGTAGTAATGATCGTTCACTTTACCGAAGTTTTCGATCGTGACGCC
>DASYTZ010000014.1:0-7508 GCA_036001745.1 Pyrinomonadaceae bacterium | reverse complement strand
CGTCGCCGCGGCTCTGCGTGATGTCGAGATCGGACCAGGTGACGTTGTTGCCGTCAACGATCCATTTGCCGGCGGCACGCATCTGCCGGACGTGACGTTGGTGATGTCAGTGAGCCGTGAGCAGTGGGCAGTGAGCAGTAAGAAGAGACAAAGATCAAAGACCAAAACTCAAAGGCCCCTCTTCTATGTTGCCAATCGCGCGCATCACGCAGACATCGGCGGCGCCACACCGGGCTCGATGGGACTCGCAACCGATGTTTATGGCGAAGGCATACGCATCCCGCCAATCAAAATCGTGCGTGCCGGAGAAATTGTTGGCGACGTTGTGAAGTTGATTCTGACGAACGTGCGCAGCAGCGACGAACGCCGGGCTGATTTCGAGGCGCAAATCGGTTCGTTGAAGACCGGCGAGATGCGCCTGCTGGAGATCGTCGAACGACGTGGCGAGAAAGAAGCGCGCGATTACGCGGCCCATCTGATCGCGTATTCAGCTCGCATGATGCGCCGCGCGATCGCCGCGATTCCCGACGGAACATACGAGGCCGAAGACGCGCTCGATGACGACGGCATCAGCGAAAACGAGATCCCAATTCGCGTGCGAGTCACAATCAGCGGCGATGAAGCGACGGTCGATTTCACCGGCAGCTCGTCGCAGGTCGTCGGCTCGATCAATGCAGTCGAAGCCATCACGGTGTCGGCAGTTTCTTACTGCTTTCGATGCCTGCTTGGCACCGATGTTCCGGCCAGTGCCGGGTTGATTGAACCGATCAGAGTCGTTGCCCCGAAGGGAACGGTCGTCAACGCGTTGCCGCCCGCTTCGGTTGCCGGCGGAAATGTTGAGACATCGCAGCGCATCGTCGATACAGTTTTCAAAGCGTTGTCGCAGGCCATTCCGGATCGTATTCCCGCGGCAAGTCAGGGCACCATGAACAACCTGACGATTGGCGGCATCGACCCGCGTACCGGTGCCGAGTTTTCCTATTACGAAACAGTTGCTGGTGGGATGGGAGCACGTCCTGCGGTGGATGGTATGAGCGCGACGCATACTCACATGACGAATAGTCTGAACACGCCGGCCGAGGCTCTGGAATATGCTTATCCGCTTCGCGTGCGCGAATACCGAATTCGCAGAAGGTCGGGTGGCCACGGAAAACACAAAGGCGGCGACGGCGCGATTCGCGAGATCGAAACACTCGCGCACGCGCGCATGGCGATGCTTTCTGATCGCCGCAAGCGCGGGCCTTACGGATTGCACGGCGGCGCGGACGGCGAGCGCGGGCGCGCCTTTATCGTTCGCCGCGATGGCACGCGTGAAGAACTAAGGTCAAAAGGAAGTTGGCAGATGGAGGCGGGTGATCGCGTGCGAATCGAAACGCCGAGCGGCGGCGGCTTTGGAAATGAAGATGAATCCGCAGATTACGCAGATTTCGCAGATAGAAACTAATCAGTTCTGGCCGAATATCGCTCAACATGAGTGTTCCATCGCGCCCCGCCGTTTGTTGCGTCTTAACTGCTTATGACTCTTATCCGTGTAATCTGCGTAATCTGTGGATAGTCCACTTTGGGAAATGAATCGCTTTGATTTAGACTGCCGCGACGTTTTTAACTAGGCCGCCGAGAACTTAGAATAGATGAACACTTCAACAACGATGAGCCGCACTATTGAACCAGCCGAAATCGAAGTCCAGAGCCACACTGAACAGCCGGGCGCCGCGCGCGCCGGGTCGATCGAAGTGATCGCCGGCTCGATGTTCTCGGGCAAATCTGAAGAGTTAATTCGCCGCCTGCGTCGCGCGAAAATTGCTCGGCAGAAGATTCAGGTCTTCAAACCTGAGATTGATTCGCGATTTTCCGACAATCATATTGTTTCGCATTCTGAGATTCGTCATGAATCGTCGAACGTGCGAACTGCGGCCGAAATCCGCGCGAGGGTTGAACCTGACACGGAAGTCGTTGGCATCGACGAAGCCCAGTTTTTCGACAACGACTTGATTGCGATTGCTAATGAACTGGCTGAGCGCGGTGTGCGCGTGATTATCGCCGGCCTCGATCAGGACTACACCGGCAAGCCCTGGGAGCCGATGCCGCAACTGCTCGCCATTGCTGAATACATAACCAAGACCCACGCCATCTGCATGAAGTGCGGCCAGACAGCGAACTACACGCAGCGCACTTTCGAATCCGAAGAGCGCGTCGCCGTCGGCGGCGCGGAGATGTACGAAGCCCGGTGCCGCGCTTGCTTTGTCCCGCACGCAGACGCGCCGACGGTGCATGATGAATGATATAGCGCAAACTCCCAGCCTGCGCTGTGCCTCCCCACAATGAACTCGTCTCACTGGCAACTTCTCATCTTATTTTCGTAATCCAACTGCGCAAGAAGTCTCTCCATTCACGTTCTAAACCCACAAAGCCTCCGCGCGTTCTTTCACGGAGCTTCAGGAGAAGTCGCAAGACCGTCGAGGTCTCCCCGTTCAAATTTTTGAAGCGTGCGCCGCGAGACAGCGCCGCTTTCAACTACTGAAGGGAGAAAAGTGATGAAGTGGAATGTGTTTGGAATGCTGTTGACGTTGGCCGCGCTGGTGGCAGCGCCGCTGGTAATCGCCGGCGGGTGGTCAGGCAATTTGCGCCAGAAACCTCAGCAAAATGACGAATATCGGCTGGAAGGGCCGTTCACGCACGGTAACCTTTCGGTCTTTCTCGTGCACGGCAAAGACAAAATCAAAGGCCAGACGTTCCTGACGCTGGAAGAAGCCTTGATTCAGAAAAAAGTGGTCGTTCGCGAGACGCGCACCGTCAATGAACTCGCGATCGAAAACCTCTCTAACGAAGAGGTGTACGTGCAATCGGGCGACATCGTGAAAGGCGGCCAGCAGGACCGCATGTTAGTTGTGGACTTGATTCTGCCGCCGCGCTCCGGAGCGATCAAGATCGGAGCCTACTGCGTTGAGCACGGTCGCTGGTCGCAACGCGGCAACGAAGCCGCTGGTGTCTTTGGCTCCTCCGCGAATACCGTTGCCAGCCGCGATGTTAAGCTGGCGGCCAAGTTGAAATCCTCGCAAACCGAAGTGTGGCGCGAGGTCTCCGTGGCGCAGGAAAAACTCAGCTCGAATGTCGGCGGAGCTGTTACGAACAATGACTCGCCATCGAGTTTTCAACTGACACTCGAGAACAAGGCTGTGCAGCAAACCGCCGACGATTACCTGAAGTCGCTGGCCGGAATTATCGATGGCAAACCTGATGTGATTGGCTACGTCTTCGCCATCAACGGCAAAGTGAACAGCGCGGACGTCTACGCTTCGAGTGCGCTCTTCAAGAAGCTTTGGCCGAAACTTTTGAAAGCCAGCGCGATCGAAGCCGTCGCGGAATTGCGTCGTGATGAAAAGTTCGCGCCGCCCTCAACCGAAGACGTGCGCGGCTTGCTCGATGATTCAAAAGGTGAAGAGAAACAGAAGGATGTCACCTCACGCGTGCAGGTCATCACGCGCGAATCAAGCAGCAACGTTTCGTTCGAGACGCGTGACCGCGCGAAGGCCGACGCGTGGGTGCACAAGAATTACATCAAAAAGAACTAGTCGAGGGTAAAAGGGCCAAGGGAAACGGGGGGAAGGAAGAGAACAAACGCTTTTCCTCTCCCTTACCCTTTACCCTCTCCCCATTTCCCCAACTTCTAATGCGTTATCTTTGTTGAATACAGAATCGCGTAGAGCTCGTCCTGATGTTTTTCGAAATTAGCGCCGCGGCCTGAGAGGATCAAGTTCACCAGTTGTGTCTGTCCGCCATATTTGCGATAGGCCATCCACTGCAAACGCCGAATGCCGTCCGGATCCTCGGGCTTTGACTCGCGAAACTCAATCCCCTTAAGTCCGTCCAGCTCCAGCCACTTTAACTCGTCGACCTCACCGTTTTTCTTGCGGACCTGAGCGCCTTGATGAAATCCCCGCAAGCTGATTTCGGTGGGAAAGTCTGGCCCCAGCGTCGAGATGCTCCCAATCAAAAACGCCTCGGTTCCCACGCTAAACTGCGCTGTCTCTGTCGCGACGGTGCCCTTGCTCCATTTGGGCGGCAGCGTCCACGAAATTCCCTGCTGATCCCAACTCGCGGGTTGGCCGCTGGCCATAAGCGCTTGTTGCGCCGCAGTTGGTTGCGGCTTCTCAGCCTCTTCGCTCCCGGTGGAACTCGAACTCGGCGAGGAAGAATTCGAGGAATGGCGCTCCCTCATCTTGCTCAAGTTGCACGCAAGGACGACCGTCACGAGCGCGAAAAGTGCAAAAAGCTTTTTCATAATTGTCCCCACATTCTGAAGGCTTGAAAAACCACAGGCCTTTTACGTCAGACGAGGACGAGTGTCAACCGCTTGGCACTGACCAGGAAGCTGCAAGCGCTTCGCGGCTCATTGGTTCGCGTGGTATTCTTCATTTGCAACCCCCTTCCAGATCGTTCTAGTGAAGAAAAGACGCCCCCTCGTCGAACACAGAGGTGAACTATGATTCTGATCAAGAGTCGAACAATTTCGGTTTCTCTGATTGCTGGCTCAGTTCTCTTTACATTCATGGGCTGCCAACCTGCGACCAACACAAATTCAAATGCAAATGTGAACTCGAATGCGATGTCTGCGAATTCGAATGCGAAC
This sequence comes from Pyrinomonadaceae bacterium, assembly GCA_036001745.1. Taxonomy (GTDB): domain Bacteria; phylum Acidobacteriota; class Blastocatellia; order Pyrinomonadales; family Pyrinomonadaceae; genus UBA11740. Next base: position 2,878 of record DASYTZ010000014.1, on the reverse strand, counting down.
ACGGGTTCAACCAGCGAGTCGACTTCACCGCTCAACGCTCGCGAGCCTGAGAAGTACAGCGCTACGCTGGTGTTCACAATCGAAACTTCAGGCGGTGACAAAGCGGTGGGAATTCCGCCGCTCTCGATTCAGGTCGCGCGCAATGGCAATGATCGACGACTGGAGTTCAAGCTGCCGGACGGGACGCCGCTGGTTTATCTCGATCATGACAACCACCATTACGTGATTGCGCCAAGCAAGAAACAGTATGCCGAGCTGAATCAGGAATCGACGGGAATGCAATTGCAAAAACTGATGACGCCCGGCCAGATCGTTGATGACCTGAAGAACAAGAGCGGCGTCGAGAAAGTCGGCGAAGAACAAATCAACGGACGCTCGGCCGAGAAATATCGTTACAGCACAGCAACGAATACCAACACGAAAGCGGGTGAAGTGAAGGCTGAAGCCTTTGTCTACATCGACAAGGAGACGCGACTGCCCTTGCGTACGGAAGCTGATGCCGAGAGTTCCGGCAGTGTGAAAGGAGTGAACGCCGCACGAGTTGTCGCCGAAATGCGCGATATCAACACGAACGTTGACTCGTCGATGTTTGATATTCCGGCAGGCTATTCGCAAGTCGCTCCGGAAAAAGTGCGGCAGCAAATCGACGCGCTAACAAGCGCGGTTGCCGCCATCGTGAAAGCGATGATCGCGAACATGAGTAGTCAACCGGGCGCATCGCCATCGCCAACCACCTCACCAAAATAGATGAAGCGCGTACTCTTGGGTCTGGTCGCAGGGTTACTGATTGGCGCGGTGGGCGTGGTGTATTTTCTCGGCCGGCCGCGTGCCGGAAGTTTGCAGGGAACTGCTCTGCGACCGCCAGACGCGAACGTTGGTAGCGCAGGCACCGTCACCGTGGCCATCGACGAGAAATTCTTCGATGCGCTGCTCGGCACGATTTTCCAGCAGCTTGGTTCGCCGCAATTGAAGCTGTCGGCATCGCAGCCATCGTCTCCATTTCAGGCGGCGATGTTTCAGAACACCTGCAACAATGTTGTCGTGCTGAATCAGGAAAGCGGCAACGTCAAGACCAGTGTTCGCTTCACCGGCGGCAAGATCGTCGCGCCGCTCGCCTTCACTGGCAGCTACAACGTGCTCGCGAAGTGCATCCAGTTCAAAGGAACCGCGAAAACCACCGTTGATCTTTCTTTCGATTCGTCGAAGCAGACGGTGTTCGGCGCGCTGAATGTCGATGAAGTAACTCTCGAGGATGTCAACCCGCTTTTCAACGCAATCGTCACCGCATTCGTGCGACAAACCATTAACGCGCAAGTAAACCCGTTCGAAGTCCTGCGCGTGTCACAGCTCGCGCTGTCGCTTCCGATCAAAACGACGGGCGGATCGCTCAAGGCCGTGGTCAAGGATGTTCGTTCTGAAGTCCAGGAGGGCTCGCTGCGCCTGGTGCTGACCTATGATTTCAGCGCGCAAAAGAACACCGGGTAAGGATGCCTAAGTAAGACAGGCTGTCAGCCTGTCGCTCCGCCGAAAACTTTCTGTCAGCCACTGAAACATTTCGCTTCCCGGCACCATTCACGGTCGAATTCAGGAGTTCGGCGAGTTACCGCAATCAGCCGGATAACTGAGTAATTCAGAATCAAGCAGGAGTGACGACCATGACAATGAAAATCCTTGCAGTACTGTGTCTGGCTTTGGTGCTTGGCGCGTGCGAGTCGAGCTCGCCGGAGACCACACCCAGTCCGAGTCCGACGGCCCAGACTACCCAAGCCCCGAGCCCTTCCCCGGAAGCGACCGTCGCCGCGCCGGCGGCTTTGAAAGCCGGCGACAAAGTGAAGATCACGATCAACGGCTCGGCGGTCGAAGCGACCATCGTCTCGATCGACGAAAAGGCGGGTAAGGCTACCGTCAAGGTCGCCGGCGAAATAAAAGAGCGAACCGTGAACCTGTCAGAGATCGTAAAGCAATGAACAACGCGCCTGCGATGGCAAGGGCAACTCACACGGGTCGTCCTTGCCATCAAAGCGCCAACCGCCATGTCGCCGGCGAAGCAACTCAGGACGCTACAAAAGACCGACTTCGATCGGCTGCTGACGTGGCTTGATCCCAATCCGGAACGCGCGGGCGAGCTTTACGAAAGCATTCGTTGGCGAGTGATTGCTATTCTGGCGGCGCGCGGCTGCCGCATTCCCGAAGAGTTAGCCGACGAAACCATCGATCGCGTCGCGCGGCGTGTGGCAGACATCGAGGCGAATTACGTCGGCGACAAGTCAATCTACTTTTTGGGCGTAATGAACAATATTCATCACGAGTATCTTCGACGACCATCGCCGCCACGCCTGGTTGAATCGCCCGAGGACTCTAAAGTCAAAGAACAGACATATCTTTGTCTCGATAATTGCCTCGCGAAACTGACGCCGCACGCGCGACAGATCATCGAGCAGTACTACGCCGCAAACAAGCAAGCGAAGATCAATTTGCGGAAACGCATCGCCGAGAAATTGGGGATCAGCAGCGGAAGCTTGCGCCTGCGTGCGCTGCGCATAAGGGCGAAATTGCAAATGTGTATCGAACAGTGTCTTGAGATATCGGAAGCTGAACTGTAATCGAAAGTTCGACGCTTGAATTTCAAATGAACGATTTCATCAAACAATTACCGCAGCAGCCGTCGCTGGATTCTTCGGACGACGCCATTCATCAATTCCTGCTCGCGGAGTTACTCATCGACGAACAGACAGTCTTCGAGTACGCACTGTTCACGGATGCATCGTTGGAACCGAGAGTGCGACTTGCGGAGCTTGCATTGGCGGATGATTATGCGTGGCGTCGATTGAGGCCGCGCGAGCGCGCAGCTTTCGAAGAAAGATTTCTGGTGACGGCC
>DASYTZ010000013.1:0-10252 GCA_036001745.1 Pyrinomonadaceae bacterium | reverse complement strand
GGTCCGATGATGGTCGGGATCTTTCTTTGTTTGCAGCAGCGACAACGGAACCAGCCAGTCGAATTCGGGTTGCTGTTCAAAGGGTTCGACTATTTTGTTCAGGGTCTGGTCGTCGCAGTGGTCAAAATATTACCGCTCTTCGTTTTGCTGGTGCCTTATTACATTTTCGTGTTCGCAATGATGGTCACGACGATGCCGCGCGGGCCCCATCCCAGTCCCGAGGAGTCACGACAATTTTTTCTCCCGTTTTTTGGCATTGAAATACTTTTCTTCCTCACGATCACAGTCGTGAGTATTCTGCTGGAAATCTTTTTCATGTTCGCTTTTCCGTTAGTCGCGGATCGGAAGATGTCAGGTCTTGACGCCGTCAAACTCAGCTTCAACGCGGCAAGAGCGAACTTCGGCGGTGTTCTCGGGTTGATCGTTTTGAACGGAGTCTTCACATTTTTGGGCGTGTTGTGCTGCATTGTCGGCGTCTATTTTTATCTGCCAGTCGCGTTTGCGGCGCAGGCTGTTGCTTATCGACGCGTGTTTCCCGAAATCGAGATGCCGTTCGCTTCAGCACCGCCTCCGCCGGCAAGCTGGGCTGCCTAAAAATGCATCCAGTCGAGCTAGTTATCCGCGGGCGCCGGGTCGTCACCGAACACGGGGTCGGCCCGGCGTCAGTGCATATCACGCGCAGCTACGTTTCGGCCATTTCAATCTTAGAAGACGTTCCGCCGGGCGCCGAGCTGATCGAGGCCGACGATTCGATCGTAATGCCTGGCCTGGTCGATACGCATGTTCACGTCAACCAACCTGGCCGAACTGATTGGGAAGGATTTGAGACAGCCACGCGTGCTGCGGCGGCGGGCGGCGTAACTACGATTGTCGATATGCCTTTGAATTCGATTCCCGCGACGACGACACTCGAGGGATTGAATGCGAAATTGGAAGCGGCGCGCGACAAATTGCATGTCGATGTCGGATTCTGGGGCGGAGTCGTGCCGGGAAATACTGGTGAGTTGACCAAGCTGTGGGAAGCGGGCGTCGTCGGCTTCAAGTGTTTTCTGATTCATTCGGGCGTCGAGGAATTTCCGAACGTCACTGAGAAAGATCTTCGCCAAGCGATGCCCGAACTCGCGCGGCTGGGCGCGTTGCTGATTGTGCATGCTGAGTTACCGGGGCCGGTTGACGCTTGCTGTCAGTCCATCGCTGGCGCGCCGGCGCGTGCTTACCAAACATTCCTGCGGTCGCGCCCGCGCGAAGCTGAAAACGAAGCCGTCGCGCTGATGATCCGTCTTTGCCGCGAAACCGGCTGTCGCGTTCACGTTGTGCATCATTCATCCGCTGACGCCTTGCCGATGCTGCGCAATGCCAAACGATTCGGCTTGCCGATTACCGCAGAGACCTGCCCGCACTATCTGCATTTTGCGGCTGAAGATATTTCCGATGGCGCGACTGAATTCAAATGCTGTCCGCCAATTCGTGAACGCGGGAATCGCGAACAGCTTTGGGACGCGCTGCGCGATGGGACCATCGATTTTATTGTGTCTGATCATTCTCCGTGTCCGCCCGAACTGAAGCGGCGCGAGGAAGGCGATTTCATGAATGCATGGGGCGGCATTTCTTCTTTGCAGCTTCGCCTGCCAGTGATTTGGACGGAAGCAAGAGAGCGCGGATTTACGATTGAAGACTTAACCAAGTGGCTTTGCCGCGAACCCGCGCGGCAGGTTGGATTGCAGAATCTGAAGGCCGCGATCAAAGACGGTTACGATGCCGATATCGTAATTTGGAATCCCGACCGCGAAGTCCAGGTCGAGCCGTCGCTGTTGCATCACCGGCACAAATTGTCGCCGTACACTGGAGAAGTTCTGCGCGGAGTCGTAGAAAAAACTTTCGTGCGCGGGCAGATGGTTTATGATGGCGGTTCGTTCTTGCAGCCTAAGGGGCAATTAATCTTGCGACATACTTAGCGATTCTTTTATACGCAAAGAATATGAATTTCACGGAATTGATCGATCTGGCTTCTGAGCGACTTGGTGGCACCGTTCTTTATGCCAACGATGAATTCTTTGCGCCGAAAGAGAATCTGCTAAAACAATCCGCCGCGGTTTTCGTCGAGGGCAAGTACACCGATCTCGGCAAGTGGATGGACGGTTGGGAGACGCGCCGGCGGCGGACCCCGGGATTGGATTGGTGCATCATCAGGCTGGGATTGCCCGGCGTGATTCGCGGTGTCGTCGTGGACACTTCGCACTTCAAAGGGAATTATCCGGAGCAGTGTTTATTGGAAGCGTGCGCGGTCGATGGCCTGCCGACCACCGAGCAACTGCTGGATCAGTCGCAGCAATGGACTGAGATTCTGCCCAAGTCGAACCTTAACGGCGATTCAGAAAATCCATTCCCCGTCACCAGCGATGAACGTTGGACGCATCTGCGTTTCAAGATCTATCCCGACGGTGGCGTGGCGCGCTTGCGGATTTACGGCGAAGTAGTTCCGCAATGGAATCGGCTCAGCCAAATCGCCGGTGACATCGATCTCGCTGCGGTCGAAAACGGCGGCATGGTGCTGTCGTGCAGCGACATGTTCTTTGGACATCGTCACAACTTGATCATGCCGGGACGCGCCGTGAATATGAGTGACGGTTGGGAAACTAAACGCCGGCGCGGTCCGGGGCACGACTGGACGATCATTAAGCTTGGCGCGCCGGGGCGCGTCCGCCGTCTGGAAGTTGATACGTCGTGGTTCAAGGGAAATTTTCCGGAGAGTTGTTCGCTTGAAAGCTGCAACGCCGCGGACGTGCCGCTTGAAACGCTGCAAGACCCGGAGTTTGTCTGGAAACCAGTGCTGGCGCGCACGAAACTGCAAGCGCACACGCGCCACTTTTTTGACGAAGTGATGGACACAGCCGTCGCATCACACGTTCGCTTCAATGTTTTTCCGGATGGCGGCGTTAGTCGACTGCGAGTTTATGGGACGATTGGAGATTGATCCATTGAATCAATGAATCGATGGATGAATGGATGAATGGATCAATCTTTCGAGCGATTGAATCAGTTATCAGCAGCTCGCGCTGAAGCGGAGTTTCTCAAATGCTGTAGCTCAACCGGCTGGGCGAAGGGAATGACCGAGGCCCGACCGTTCGAAGACCTCAAGTCTCTACTGTCTAAGGCTGACGAAATCTGGTGGTCATTAGGAGAAAACAATTGGCTCGAAGCCTTTCGGGCGCACCCGAAGATCGGGGAGAAGAAAGCGGCAACTGCTCAATCAGAGCAGGCGCAGACCTGGTCGGCACAGGAGCAGTCAAGCGCGCAACAAGCCGCCGTCGACACCAAGGTTGCTTTGGCACAAGGCAATCGAGAATACGAAGAGCGATTCGGTTTCATTTTCATCATCTGTGCCAGTGGCAAGTCTGCGGACGAAATCCTAGCATCTCTGAAACAGCGTTTGGCAAACGATCCTGAAACTGAGATCCGACTGGCAGCCGAGGAACAACGAAAAATTGCGCAGCTTAGACTAACCAGAATGCTCGCATCTGACGCTTCGACATGAGCATACTTTCAACTCACATACTCGATACTTCGCGCGGCCGGCCGGCGGCTGGAGTGAGCGTGGCCCTCGAAATTCTGAACGCGGGCGAGGGGTGGTCGCCGCTTTCGCAAGCCGAAACGGACGACGACGGACGCATCAAGCAGTTTGTTGTGAGCGAGCGCCAACTCGGGCCCGGCACTTATCGTCTGGTATTCGCGGTCGCGAAGTACTTCGAGTCGTTGAATCAGCCAAGTTTCTATCCCGAAGTTACCGTGACTTTCCTGATCGAAGCTGGCGCCGAGCATTACCACGTGCCGCTTTTGATCAGCCCGTTCGGGTACTCCACTTATCGCGGAAGTTGATTTGGAGTGCGGTGGCAATCCCGATTCATCGGGAGACCCCGCTTTGGATATTCCTGAAGCTCTTTTATTGACATAGCTGTGAAAGAAAGCGCCGTCGCCGCTTCGCTCTGCCGGCGCACTCCAAATATGCAACTCAATCCAATCGTTAGCGAGTGGCTAAACTTCATTGCCCGCTGGGTGCACGTCTTCGCGGGCATCATGTGGGTTGGCACGACTTACTACTTCACCTGGCTGGACGCGCGGCTTAGCAAGGAAGAGAAAGCCATGGCCAGCGTCGGCAAATCGGCCCAAATTTGGATGGTGCACAGCGGCGGGTTCTATGTCGTCGAGAAACGAAAGGTGCCGGATGAGCTTTCACGCAAGCTGCATTGGTTCCGCTGGGAAGCCGCGACAACCTGGTTGAGCGGTTTCGCACTGCTGCTAGTCGTTTATTACATCGGCGGTGGCGCGTTGATTGATCGTGACGTGGCGGATATCGGTTTGTGGACGGCTGTAGGCATTGGCGTCGGAGCTTTGATCGTCGGCTGGCTCGTGTACGACTTGCTTATGATTTCGCCGCTCGGCCGAAACGAAAAGCTGTTTGCGGTCGTCGCGTACATGCTGATTGTCGCGGCGGCATACGGTCTGACGCGCGTTTTTAGCGGGCGGGCGGCATACATTCATGTCGGGGCGATCTTCGGGACGATCATGGCCGCGAACGTCTGGATGCGCATTCTGCCGGCGCAACGCAAGATGATTGAAGCGATTAAGGCCGGTGAAAAGCCCAACGAAAAACTCGCAGCACAAGCGAAACTGCGCTCAAAACAGAACACGTTTATGGCGGTTCCCGTGGTTTTCCTCATGATTAGCAATCATTTCGGGGGGACGACTACCGGCGGTTACGACTGGATTCACCTGGCGATTCTGGTTCCGGTTGGTTGGCTGGCGGCAAAGTTCATCCGCCGCGCGTAAGGTACAGAGAACCCCAAGGCGTCGGGGTAGCAAGCGGCATGGAGCTACCACCGAAGCGAGCGAATGTCATTTCTTGCCGCTCATTTTCACAATCTCATCGAATTCAGCTTTGGACACTGGCATTACCGAGAGCCGGGATTGCCTCACCAGCAGCAGGTCGCGCAGCTTTGGATTCGCGCGGATGTCGGCCAGCGGAACTGCTTTCGCCAAGCCCTTCAACGGTTTGATGTCAACGGCAATCCAGGCTTCATCGTCAGCCGTTGGATCCGGGTATGCAGCCTTTGCCACCTCGGCGATTCCGACGACGCTCTTCTCTTTGCCTGAATGATAAAACAAAACGGTGTCACCAGCTTTCATATCGCGCAGATTGTTACGCGCCTGAAAATTGCGCACGCCAGTCCAGGCCGTCTTGCCATCGCGAGACAAATCGTCCCACGAGTAATCTTCCGGTTCCTGCTTCACTAACCAGTAACTTTTTCCCTTCGCTGTTGTCATGAGTGATCCCTCGCGGTTTTGATTTTCAAACGCGTTCGATAGAATTCTAACTCTAAATCTCAAGTAAAGGATTCCGAAAGACGTGGCAAAACTCAAAGAAGGCGACCAGGCGCCGGATTTCGCGGTGCCTGATGCCGACGGAAATATTGTTCGCTTGAAAGATCTGCGCGGGAAAAAAGTCGTGTTGTATTTCTATCCGAAAGACGACACGCCGGGGTGCACGAAAGAAGCGTGTGCGTTTCGCGATTCGTTCTCGAAATTCAAGCGGCGCGGCATCGAAGTGCTGGGAGTGTCGCTCGACAGCGAGAAATCGCATCAGAAATTCGCGCAGAAATACGATTTGCCCTTTCGTTTGTTGGCGGACACGGACAAAAAGCTTTCAGAGGCGTACGGCACTTACGGCGAAAAGAAATTCATGGGCCGAAAGTACATGGGTAATCACCGGATGACGTTTCTGATCGATGAAAAGGGAAAAATCAGGAAGGTCTTCGAGAAGGTCAAACCGGACGCACACGCCGAAGAAGTTCTCGCAGCTTTTCAGGATTAAGTTGGAAAGACCGTCAGCCGGTCCTGGTTTTTGCCGCCATCGCCTTGGCCAGCCGCTTCTTGCCCTTGGCTGAGGGTTTGCGGCCCGGCATGAGGACACCGACTGAACTGAACGAAGAGGTTAGACTGCGTTTTGGCTTGTTTCCCGAGGCTTTTTGCAGTTCTTCCATCACCTCGTTCACAAAGTACATGCGCTGGTGATTGACGATTTGGGTCCGGATTTCGCGGGTCCAGAGCAGTAAGTTAGCCAAAGCGTCGCAAACTTCATCCTTCGGCAGCCGCGTGACGTGGGCAATTTCTTTTTGGGTCCGCGCCCCACACCGAATAGCCTCGCGCACGCGATCCGCGGGCGAAAGCTTGCGCAGCATCCGGGCAATCCGCCGCGGTGAGAAGCCGGCATTGCTGTCGAGAGTGACGCGAGTCTTGGTTGCACTACTTGCGTGCTTGTTGCGTGCGGTTTTGTATTCGCGGAGCGCCTGACGGCTCAAGGCAATCTTCTGGCGGATGCAACGCTTGCAGTAAAGATTCAGCCCGTCTTTCCGCGCACGACAAATGCCGAACTCAGAACGCGGCAGAGATTCTTCGCAGCGCGGACATCGCTTCAATTCAAGTGCTATTGCTTCTGCTGCTGTCGCCATTTTCCACGCTCCCGACCAAAACTAGACAAACACCTTCCTGCAGACCCTCCAGCAGACTAGCCGCTTGCGCCCTGTTTCGTTCGAACCCGTCCCGATTGAAAAGTGGCGATGCGCCTCGGTGAGAATCTGTCGCGACAGCCGACTAACGAAAGCGGCGGTAGCCCGCTCACAACATCGCGTCTCAAAAGCAACGCGTGAGCTTAAGTCGCGAAATGGCTGACGGTAACTTGCGAGGTAATAAGTGCTAACTGCCAATCACTTTCGTCAACTCGATCGCCGAAGCGCCCATCTCTTAACCAACAAGGGACTGGAATTATATTGAGTAAGTTTTTTTTTGCAACTTCTAAATTGAACGATCGCGGTCATTCCTGCTGAGACGTTATTTCACAGATCAAGATTGATCTGAAATTTGATAGCGCTCGCAACGTCAGCGTTCATAGAAGTTAGAAACACTTGCCTAGCGCATGCTTCGTTGAGACTAACTCGCGGCGGAAAACGATCGCGCGCGGGCACAAGCAAACGCTCAACAAAATCGAACGTTAATCGCAACACATAAAGCGTTCGCCGTATGTTTCGCGCAACACCTTCGATTGATTCGCTCGTGGGCCTACTATTAGTTGGCTGTCATTTTGACGCTCGCTTGAAGCGCGATCGCGATCTTCATCTTCGAGCAATCGAGGCGAAGATCAATCGAAGCTTGGAAAAGATTTTTTGATGATGGTCGTGTCGTTCATGCTTGTGTACTCAGGCAACACTGCGTCCCGTGGCCGCCAGCTAGAGCAGCCCGCGAGCCTTGTCAGCTCTCTTGTCGCAGAACCCGAACAGGGTTGGACAGCCTATTCGACAAATCTGCCGGTTGTGAATGCTGCTTTGCTGTGCAAAATGCTGTAAACCGCTCCACGTTAGGGGCTTACACCGCAGGGCCCGCGGGTATTCACAGGTTTTTCACAGCGGCTGTGGAAGGTTGTGGAGAGTTCAAGCGTAAGCGAACAACACTACTTTTTCGGCCGATCTTTCAGACGAAAAACGAATTTCAGTCCCGACCAAACCTCGTCGACGGCGCAGACCTTAACGTCTACCATTCCTTTCGTGAGACCGACATTGCGCACAACATTGTCTGTAAGATCGGTTGCTACGCGCGAAGCTTTTTTTGGCCACGCTATCCAAAGCATGCCTGCCGGCGTTAACTTCGCAGAGCAACGCGAGAACATCTTTTCCAGCTCGCGTTTGCTCTGAACGAAGAGCAGCACGAAATCAAGCGGCTTGCTTGACTTCGAGTTCACCGTCACGGCCTTCGGCAACTCCAACTCCATTTCAAAACCCTCAGGTTCGTTGATGAAAGCGATATTGAAACCTTCTTTGATGCCGAGCTTCTTCACGAGCGGCGTTCCTGAATAACCGGCCATTAAAGTTATACCTTTACTGTCAGAGAGTTTTTCGGAAAAGAAATCACCACCAACGCAAAACTTTCCACCACGCAGCGCCGACAAAGATCCAGATCAAAATGTTTGGAATGGAAACAAGCAAACCCAACCACCACCACGTTCGTTGTTTCACATAATTGGCGCCGAAGTATATTGGCGCCGGCGTTGTGCCGTAATGCGTTAACGACGCGTCGAGATTTGAAAGATACGCGAGCGAAAGCACTGCTAGCGACGCCGGCGCGCCTGCGGCCAGTATCACCAACAGAAAGGGAGTGTACATTGCTGTGACATGTGCAGTGATGCTCGCGAAGCCGTAGTGAGCGTAGAAATAGATCAGCAGCAACACGCCCAGCGCCACTGCCCACACCCAACCAACCGTTAAACGGCCCGCTGCTTCGGCGAAGCGCTTTGTGATTCCGGTTTCGCCTAAGGCCTCAGCCATTCTGACCAAACCGCCGTACCATATGAACACCGCCCACGCTCCATGTTCGGTGACCAGGTCACGCCAGTCCAAAACTCTGGCCAACAGTAGCGCAGCAACGCCCAACATCGGCGGTAACGCGTAATCAAGTGTCGAAAGATAAGTAAACGCGGCGATTAGCCGCCCGGAAGGAACAAGATGACCGATTGTGGGAATCAATCCGGCCAACCCGCGCGAAATCCAGAGCGCTGCGACCCCGACGAAAACGATGAAGAGTACCCATTCTTGCCATTTCATCGGCCCCATTTTCTTCAGTTCGGCGCGAGCGAATTCGGCGGCGGCGGGCGTGTGCTTGATTTCCGGAGGAAACAGGCGATAGAGCAGTGGCGGAACAATCGCCAACGAAATCAAACCCGGCACAATCGCGCCCAACAGCCAGCGCGTGTAGGTCAGCTCAATTCCCGCCGAGGCTCCGGCAAATTTGGCAATCAGCACATTCGAAGCCTGTCCGGTCAGAAAGATCGCGCAGATGATTACGTCGCATTGGTAACAAAGCACCATCAGGAATGCGCCAAGTTTGCGCGCCGTTTCGCCTGGTCGCGATTGATAAGCTTCGGACAAGCTCTTCGCGATGGGGAAGATCACGCCTCCTGAACGTGCACCGTTGGACGGAATAATGCTGGCGAGGACAAAATCAGTCGAAATCAGAGCATAACCGAGCCCAAGACTGTTACGACCAATGGCGCGGATGAAGAGCAGCGCGATCCTCCTACCCAAGCCCGTCTTGATCATTGCCCGCGATATGAAAAACGCTGCGAGCACGAGCCAAACAATGGGATCCGCGTAACCGCCCAGCGCCTCGCGAATTGGCAGCGCGCCAGTGATCGCGACGGCTGTCACGCCCATCAAAACGATCGCGCCTCCGGGAATTGGGCGGACAATTGAGCCTGTAATTGTCGCTGCGAAGATTGCCAGCAAGTGCCAGGACTGCGGTGTAATTCCGGAAGGGATCGGCAGTAACCAGACGATTACACCGACTGCCACGACAATCAACCATCGAAGCAAGCGGTGGCTGACGATGTCTGACTCGTGGTGCGCGTTTGTTTGCGTTGATTCGGGCTGTTCCGAGTTCATCGGCGAAGGCGGACTAACTTGACCATTGAAAAATCGCGGCGATACTAATCTTTGAAGACGAAGCGTTCAAGCTGTTTTCGCCTGGCGTAAGCAAGCGACTACCTTCTTCGACTAGCAACGGGGATGTTGATTAAGAAAGCCTCGGACATAAAATCGAGCGAGATTACCGATCGCCGTGTCTATCTGAACCGGCGGTTATTCATGCGCGGCGCGGTTCTGGTGGGCTCAGCCGCAGCGACAGGCTTCGTGTATCGCAAGCTGAATCCGCCAGCGGCGCTGGTTGAATCGCGTCCAAAGATCGCCGGTCTGGTAACGCCGCCTTCTGATGAGGCGATGCGAAATGCCTTTAAAGTCAACGAACCGCTGACCTCGCTCGCTGACATCACGAACTACAACAACTTTTACGAGTTCGACACGGAAAAGCGTGGAGTCGCGACAGCCGCACGAAATTTCGTGACGCGGCCCTGGCAAGTTTCGGTCGAAGGTTTGGTCAATAAACCCAAAACGTTCGATCTGGACGATTTGCTGAAGTTGCCGCCGCAGGAAGAGCGAATCTATCGCCTGCGCTGTGTGGAAGGCTGGTCGATGGTGATTCCGTGGGTGGGCTTCCCACTTGCCACACTGTTGAAGCAGGTTGAGCCGCTTTCCTCCGCGAAATACGTCGCATTTCAGACGCTGCTCGATCCGAGCCGGATGCCGAATCAAAACACCGGCGTACTCGATTGGCCGTACGTCGAAGGTTTGCGGCTCGACGAAGCGATGCACCC
>DASYTZ010000012.1:0-13539 GCA_036001745.1 Pyrinomonadaceae bacterium | reverse complement strand
CCGACACGGTTCATCCCGTCGTTCCAATCGCCTGAACCCATCAGCGGTAGTCCGTGTTTGCCCAAGCCCAGGCTGCGATCGATCGCGCGGGCGCAGTGCTCGAGAATCGTTCCTGACTCCGATGAAACTTGCGGTTGAATGTAGTTTTCGACTTGATCATCTTTCAGCAATTCCGCTTCCAGAAACGGCGACGATTCGTTGAGAACCGATCGGTCGCCTGTGATATTCACGTAGTGCGCCACGACGTACGGCAGCCAAAGCAAATCATCCGAGAAGCGCGTGCGTACCCCGCGACCGGTGGGCTCGTGCCACCAGTGCAGCACGTCGCCTTCTTTGAATTGTCGCGCAGCCGCACGAAGGATTTGTTCGCGCGCCACCTCGGGTCGCGAGTAAACCAGGGCCATGACGTCCTGCAACTGATCGCGAAAACCGAACGCGCCGCTTGATTGATAGAAAGCCGAACGCCCGCGCACGCGACACGCCAAAACCTGATAAAGCAGCCAGCGGTTAACCAGCATGTCGAGTGAAGCATCCGGGGTTTTGATCTCGATCGCGCCCAAACTCTGGTCCCAATAAGCGAGCACTCGCTCAAACGCTTCGTTGACGACGTGCAGATTGCGAAAGCGCGAGTTTATCTCGCGCGCGTGCTCGATCGTTTCGCCTTCGCCCAGCAGGAAAACGATCTCACGAGCCTCTCCGGGCGCAAGTTCTATTTGTGTTTGAATGGCGGCACACGGATCAAGCCCCGCTCCATCGCGGCCACCGAGTCGCGTGCGGCGCAAAGCGGCCGGCGCCACCAACGATCCGTTCCGGCCGATAAACTCTTTGCGATCGCAAGTCATCGTGAAGCGGGGCTCGCTAGTACCGACAAACGCGACGCGCTCCGAAAATTCGTTGTTGTATGAATTGCGCGCGAAGATTGCGCCCTGCTGCTCCTCGATGTCGGTGATGACGTGGGGCGCTGTTGCGTGCCGCTCAATGCCCAGTACCAGCTCGACGTAATTCGTGATCGAGAGGCGTCGCTTGCGCTCAGTGCGATTACGCAAGCGCAAGAGCGAAATCTTCACGGGCGCGTCGAGTGGCGCAAACAAGAGCAACTCCTGCGAGATGCCGTGACTGGCGTGCTCGAAAACTGTGTAACCCTGGCCGTGCCGAATTGAATACGGCGTGGCTTCCCGAATCGGCAGGGCCGTTGGCGTCCAGGTGACGCCTGAATCTTCATCGCGGAGGTAAATGATTTCGCCGGGTGGATCGCTCACCACATCGTTCGACCACGGCGTCAAGCGATTTTCGTGACTGTTAATTGCCCAACTAAATCCACAGCCGGTTTCAGTAACTAAAAATCCAAAGTCGGCGCTGTTCGCGACGACATTGCACCACGGCGCAGGCGTCCACTGTCCTTCGCCCAGCGTCGCAACGTATTCGCGGCCGCCATGCGCAAAACCGCCGACGCCGTTGAAGAAGGAAAGCTTCGGGATTTCGAGAGGGGCTTCGGGATATGTTTGCGAGGCTGCACGCGGCTGAAACTCCGGGGGCAAAGGCTCTTCCGCAGGTCGCCGCACCAGTTGATCCTCCAACGATCCTCGCTCGCTGACGATCACTACTCGAGCGACGGCGTGAAGCAGAATCCGCTCTTCTTCGGGTAATTGATCTGACGGGCGGATGAAAACGCCGCCCGCTTTGTCGATCAGCGCCTGCGCGCCCGAAGTACGCGCGGCCATCTGCAAAGAATCCTGAAGGGCACCCGCATAATCGGTCGGATGGTCGTTCAGAATTACCAGATCGAATTGCAGGCCTTTCGATCGCAGGTACTGATGCCCGCGCAGAAGTTGTCGGGCCATCGGCACATCTTCCTGGCGCTCCAGCCGCAGAATGACGATCGGCAAGTCGCCGCTAATGCCGTGCGCCCAAAGCCGCGACTGCGTCAGCCTGTTCAGCGCCAGCACGT
The DNA here is from genome assembly GCA_036001745.1 of Pyrinomonadaceae bacterium. GTDB lineage: Bacteria > Acidobacteriota > Blastocatellia > Pyrinomonadales > Pyrinomonadaceae > UBA11740. Next base: position 11,591 of record DASYTZ010000012.1, on the reverse strand, counting down.
GCGGCCGCGGACGCAACGACGGATCGGAATACAAGACGCGGCCGGCCAGTCTTTGGAACAGGTGGGCCTCTTCCGGATCGATGTGCAGATGCGTCATCTCGACTTGCGCGCGCGTCCACGCGAGGCGCGATTCCCGCTCGAAGATGCCGGCGTCGTGATACTTTTCGCTGAGCGCCAGCGCGTGTTCGCTCGAATCGGCGACCCCGGTCGTGAAAACAATCTGAGCAGTTTCGTTCGGCTGGAGACGAACGCGGCAGCGCAAACTGAAAATTGGATCGAGCACCGCCCCGACTGTGTTCGAAAGCGGCTGGTCGGCCATGATCGAGATCGCGTCAGCGGGCGTATGGCCGCGGCCGAGAAAACGAGAGCGATCTGTTTCGAACTGAATGCCCCCAATGGTTTCACTTGAACTCGCCAGCACGTGGACGCCCCAAATCCGCTTGTCTTCGGACGAACGCGGCCGGCGCCGCGCGAATAACGCGTTATAGCGACCGTGAAACTCGGTTTCGACGAAGAGGTTACTGAACGCGGGATGCGCAACATCGCTGGCCTGCGGCGCCAGCACAGCTTCGGCGTAGCTGGTAAGCTCGATTTCACGCGCACGATTGGAAAAGTTTGCAACGGAAACACGGCGCATCTCGGCGTTGTCTTCCGCCGATACGATCACTTCCATGTGCGTCACGATGCCCGAATCGCGTCGCCAGAAATCCGCTTTGTCTTCCGAGAAAGCAACTTCGTAATTCTGCGCTTTCGCGGGAATCGGCTGATGTCCCGTTGACCAGACGGCGCCGCTGCGCACGTCGCGCACGTAAACGAAGCTGCCCCAGTGATCGCGCGTGGCGTCTTCGCGCCAGCGCGTCACTGCCAGCTCGCCGCAGTGCGAGTAGCCGGCGCCTGCCGTCGTGATCATCACACTGTAGTTTCCGTTTGACAGCAGTTGCGTCCGGGGCGTCGGCAGATCGGCAGTGTCGTAAGCGCGTGTCACCAAACCGGTGAGGGTGCGCACCACGCGACCCGTGAGGACCTCTTCCGCGCGCGGATGTGCCGCCGGCACGCCCCGCGGCACGCGTTCCTGTAACAGCAGCTCAGTCGCTTGCACCATCGGCTCGCTGTGAAAACGAATCTGCATCACGTTTTGATTGAGCAGATTGTCGAGCGCAATAAAGCTCATGCCCTGGTGATGGGCCATGTACGCGCGCACCAGTGTGCATCGTTCGCCCTTCTTGACGCGCTCAGGCGTGTAATCGAGCGCCTCATAGAATCCGTAACGCGAGAGGGCGCCTTCGCGCTCGAGCGTGCGCAGATTTTCGACTGCCTGCGCCGGCTTCACGTTCGAAGCGAGGATTGTTGAGTAAGGCGAGACAACGAGGTCTTCGATCAGTCCGCGTTTCAAACCCAGCCCCGGCACGCCAAACGGCGCGTACTGATAATTCATTTGCAGATCGCGCGCGGCAAAAGCTGACTCGGAAATTCCCCACGGCACGCCGCGTTCCGCGCCGTATTCGATCTGTCGCGAGACGATAGCTTCGTAGGTTTCGCCCAGCAGCGTCTCGCGGTAGTCCCGCATGACGAGCAGCGGCATCAGGTACTCGAAGATCGTCCCGGTCCACGAAATCAGCGCACGCCCACCGTCAACCGAAGTAAGCTGCCGGCCCATGCGAAACCAATGTTCCTGAGGCACGTCGCCTTTGGCGATGGCGATAAAGCTGGCCAGGCGAGCCTCAGAAGCGAGCAGGTCATAGAACGAATTGTCGCAGCGACCTTCACTGACGTTGTAGCCAATCGTGAAAACCTTTCGCTCCTCGTCGAGCAGGAACTTGAAATCCATTTCATCGAACAGGCGCTGGCAAGTCGCGGCAATCTGCCCAAGCCGCGCCGAGAGATCGTTCGCAGTTTTCGCGGCACGTTCGTTCGCCAGCTCTGTCAGTGCCGCCAGTGATGGAGCCCCAGCCGCGCCGTCGCGTGGCACATCCGGCTCTGGTGCTCGGTCCGCCTCAGGCACCAGCACCTTCACATCGTGAACGCAGTTGTGCGTCTGCCTCAGCAAGGCGCTGCTCCACCAGCGCAGCTCTGCGATATCGTCGGTACGGTGCTCGTGCGACAACGCCGCCGCAATGTCATCAATGGCGACCGCGTGCGTGTTGATAGTCTCGAGCAGCGTAAGCCAGTCCGTTAATGCCTCCGGCGGCTGAGAGTTCACGACCTTCGAACACGCGTCGATTTCGCTCGTCAGATTTTTCATGCTGATGGCGTCAGTTCTCTGGCGGGACGCTGACAACTGCGACAACTCCTGACGCAAAGCGCCGAGCGTATCGTTAAGGCCTTTCAAGACTTTGTCGGCCAGGAGCTTGTTGTCTGGAATTTCGAGGCAGGCCTCTTTGAGGGCAATGAAGCAGCCGGCGAGATTGCCGCTGTCCACCACTGAGACATAATGCGGCCAAAGGGGCGCGAGCGTGTTCGTGTCGTGCCAATTGAAGAAGTGTCCGCGAAACTTCTGGAGCTTTTGCAGACTGGTGAGCGTCGCTTCTAATCGCTCAACCATTTCGATCAGCCCAATGTAGCCAAAGTCATAAGCCGAGACGATCGACAGCAGCAACAAGCCGATGTTGGTGGGCGACGTCCGATGCGCGACGACGGGTTTTGGATCTTCCTGGAAATTATCCGGCGGCAGCCAGTGATCTTCGGCGCTAACGAACGTTTCAAAAAAGCGCCACGTGCGCCGCGCGACAATGCGGCCGGCGCGCACGTCTTTGGCGATCAGGTCGAGCGTGACTTCCTCACGACGGCGACTGACCAGAAAAGCGATGACCGGCGACACGGCCCAGGCAGCGAGAAAGACTGCCGCAACCGGCAGAGCGCCCGCCTTAGCCGCGACGATAAGTGCGGTTCCGACCAGCACCACTACTTCCGCCGGCCACATGAAGCGGACGAACTCCGGAAGATCGTGCCTGCTGGCGCGTTCCGAACTCGCGGCCGTGATCCACTCAAGCAGATGCCGGCCAGAGACGGTCTTGCGATAGATTGTTCGCGCGATCGCGTCGGACATCAGGACAGCCTGATGCGCGAGAAAAACAATCTCCACCGCGATCTGCGCGGTATTCGTGCGGACGTCGCCCCAGACGCTCCAGAAGTGACTCGTCCACGGCACGCCGCGCGGGTGAATCAGTAAGCCCGTGGTCACGTGTGCATAGACGGGAAAAGCGAGGGTCAGCAAAGCGAACAAACCCCACCACCACGCGTGACCTGGCAAAATTGTCCAGCCGGCCAACAACAACAGCACCATCGAAGGCGCCAATAAGCTGCGCCGTAAATTGTCGAGGATTTGCCAGCGCGCAATTACGGAAATTCGATTCCGAACTTTTTCGCCATGCGCATTGCGCACCGTCCTTCTGAGCCAACCGGCGATCTGCCAGTCACCGCGCGTCCAGCGATGTTGCCGGCGTGCGAACGAGTCGTAGTACGCGGGGTAATCGTCGAAGAGTTCGATGTCGGTAACCAGCGCCGCCCGCGCAAAGATCGATTCGAATAAATCGTGACTTAGTAACGTCTGCGCAGGTACGCGATCTTTCAAAGCCTGCTCAAAGGCATCAACGTCGTACAGACCTTTGCCGGTGTAAATCCCAGCCCCGAACAAGTCCTGGTAAACGTCTGAGGCGGCGGTCGTGTAGGGATCGACTCCCGTGTTGCCCGAAAAGATTCGCGCGAACATGGAACGCGACGCACTCTCGAGTGAAATGCTGACGCGTGGTTGCAGAATCGCATAGCCTTCGACAACGCGGTCCTGTTCACGATTAAACCGCGGGTGATTCAGTGGATGAAGCGCGGCGCCGATAAGACGGCAGGCTGTTTCGCGCGGAAGCTGAGTGTCGGCATCAAGCGTGATAACGTAGCGAATTTCCGACATCAGCTCGACGTCGGCGGTGGCGACGACAAAGCTTGTGTCGGTCGCGCCGCGCAGCAGCCGATTGAATTCGCGCAGCTTGCCGCGCTTTCGTTCCCAACAGATCCATTCTTGTTCCGTCTCGCACCACAGCCGGCGTCGATGAAAATAATGGAAGCGTTCGGGCGTTTCCGACTCATAACGGCGATTCAAATCTTTAATCGCGTGCACCGCCGCTTCAACGATCTCCCGATCGCCCGGCATTTCTTCCTCCGTTGCGTCGGCAAAATCGCCGAGTAGCGCGAAATAAACGCGCTCGTCCTGGTTAGCGAGGTAAGATACTTCGAGCTTGTCGACAAGTTCCTGAACGGTCGTCACGTCAGGAAGGATCACCGGCACAACCACGATGGTGCTGCCTTCGGCAGGAACGCCTTTCGACAAATCGAGTTTCGGCAGGAGCCGCGGCCGGAATGTGTGCGTGACCAGCCAGTTGAGGATACTAATGGCGAAATCGCTCGCCGGAATCAAAGCGAGCACCGCCGCCAGCGTGGCTTTCAAGGCGCTCACGCCCGAGCCGAACACACTCGCGAACATCGCGGCGACAATCAGCAGTATCAGCAGCGTAAAGCTACCGAGATAAAAAAGCGTCGCATGTCGGTCAATCGTTCTTTCGAATCGCTCGGAAACTAAAGGGCGATAGTTCGTTTCGGCTTCGAGTTTTGCGAGACCTTCTCCAATCAGAAAAAATCCGATGTGGGCCTCGGGCGCAGCCGCGCCGGCCTCGCGCGCGGCTTCGGCCAGGCGCAAGGCAGCACGCGCCACATCCGTTTCGTTAAGCTTTGCGCGTTTGCTGATTCGCTCGATGACCTTGCGGTAACGATCGCGCGTGGCGAAATCCATCTGTGAATAAACTCCGGCAGGATCTTTAGCCAGCTCGGGATCGATGAGGTTGACCGTTTCGAAGAAGTCGCGCCAGTCGAGCGTTGACAGCAGGCGCATGCTGGTGATGATGTTGCCGACGGTAACCTGCGCCGCCGCTTGTCGACCGTGCTCCTCATTAACAATGTCCTGAATCGATAGCTTGAGTTTGTGAAGTTGCTTTTCCAGCCATTCAACCGCCGGCAACACGGCGGGGTCCTGTTCGCGCAGGCGCTGCATGAGCTGCACCACGAACGCGCGACCGAGCGTCCGGCGTTTTCCGAGCCTTCCCGAAATGTGCGGAACGATCTCTTGCGGATTTAGTTGCGCCAGCTCGAGCAATTTATCAGCGAGCCTGTCCGCTTCTTCGCGCTCGCCACGCGACGAAACGATGCGGGTTGCCAGGCGGCGCAGATTCTCAACCAGCGCCAGCCGCAGAGTGATTGGCACCGCCCACAATTCGCCAATGGAAAGCGGTGCGACTTTCTGATAGGCGTTGATGAAGCGCCGCAGAGTTTCTGAATCGAGGTAGCTGTCCGTGTGCGCAATCAGCGCGACCGACAGCGCGTAGATGCGCGGGTAATTCTTGAAAGGGCCGTCCGCGAGCTTGGGCAATTCGTAGTAGTAACTTTTCGGCAGGTCTTCGCGAATTTCGCGCACCTGCTCTTCAACGATGTGAAAGTTGTCGACGAGCCATTCGGCCGCGGGCGAAATGACGTGCTCTTTGCGAATCGATTCAGCCAGCGCGTCATAGGTTTCCACCAGCTTGCGTCCGTTCTCTTCTAATCGGGGCAGAAGCAGACTGGCACGTTGTGGTTTTGCCGAAATTTTGTGTTCAGCACCGAGTTCGGCGACGTAGTGTTCGAGCCGCTCGATGCTGTAGAGCTCTTCACGAATCGGCAGGTCGCCGCCGTCGCCGGTTGAGCGATTTAGTCTCCGGGTCAATGCTGAGAGAAACTCAAACATACTCATCGACCGACGGGGGATAGTCTGTAAGAAAATTTTCGCTAGGATATCACAGGTGAACCCTCTCCCTCTGGGAGAGGGAGCGTATCGCGTCCAATTTCTACTGTTCTCTGTGTCTCAGTGGATTTCTGTGTCTCTGTGGTGAAATTATCGTAAGCAAATAACACCACAGAGACACCGAGCACTCACTGAGGCACAGAGAAATCTAACTAATGATTAAGACGCTCTTTGGCTTTTTGTAATTCGGATCAGACGCCGCTCGATCGTGCCGCTCAACTCAATCAATCCCGGCACGATATAGATGGCCGCGGCTGCTCCGAACAACGCCCCGGTCGTGAAGCGCGTGAGGTGAGTGTTCTGCCAAATCCCAAAGTACGTCAGCGAAAAATCGATGAGCAGTGGAACGGCTGAGAGCAACAGCCAGATGACTCGCGGCGTGTCAGTTCTCTTGAGCGAGCGAAAGAGCGGATAGCCGAGAGTCGCAAACGCAAATCCTGAATACAATCCGGTGCAGCGCGAGCAGACGGCGAATTTATGGCCGGCGATATGAAACGAACGCTCAGGAATTTGATGGCAGAGGAAACTGAAGAATTTGTAAATCGCCCAGGCAAATCCAGTGTGGCCCTGCGCAAGAGCAACCGGAGCAGCGATTATGGCCATCAGGAGCAGTAAGCAAAAAGAAGCAACTAAACCCCAAACGACCGATGCTGTGCGTGATTCACGCCCAATGACAACTTCGGTCCTGCGACTCGCTGAGGCAATCAAAAAATCTAAAATCCAAATTCTAAAATCTGATAACCGTATCCGGGCCGCCCTCGATGTGAATGCTGTCGACGAAGCGAATGTGTTTTGATTCGCTGGTCATCACGAGTGAGTGGGTGCGCTTGCCGGAACCGAAGAAACGCACGCCGCGCATTAACGCGCCGTCCGTAACGCCAGTCGCGGCGAAAATAATCTTCTTGCCCGGCGCCATATCGTCTGTGTCGTAAACCTTCTTTGGATCCGTAATACCCATCGACTTCAGTCTCTCGAGGACTTCTTTTTCGGCAGGTACTTTGTCTCTGTCCACGCCCAGCCGTTCAGGATCCCAAACCAGGCGCGCCTGAATCTCTCCGTTCAGGCATTTGATCGCCGCCGCCGTCAGCACGCCTTCGGGCGCGCCCCCGATGCCGATACAAGCATGAATGTTTGTGCCGGCAACCGCGGCGGAGATTCCCGCTGACAAATCGCCGTCCGAGATCAAGCGAATACGCGCGCCAGCCTCGCGGACGTCATTGATTATCTTCTTGTGCCGCGGACGATCGAGAACGATGATCGTCAAATCTTCCACGTCGCGGCCCAAACGCCGCGCGATATTTCGCAGGTTGTCTTTCACCGGCGCATCGATGTCAATGACTCCGCGCGATGAAGGACCAACGACGATCTTGTCCATATAAATATCCGGCGCGTGCAGCAATCCGCCGCGTTCCGCCGCGGCGAGAACGGCAATCGCATTGTTCGCTCCCAGCGCGCACAGGTTCGTGCCTTCGAGCGGATCGACGGCGATATCAACTTCGGGACATGACGCGGCCATCTCTTCACCGACGCCGAAGCCGCCGCCGACTTCCTCGCCGATGTAAAGCATTGGCGCTTCGTCGCGTTCGCCTTCGCCGATAACGACGCGGCCGCGCATCGGCACGGTGTCCATGACTTCGCGCATGGCCTCAACCGCGACCTCGTCGGAATACTTCCGGTCGCCCTGTCCCATCGTGCGGGCCGCGGCAATTGCGGCTGCTTCAGTCACGCGCAAAAAATCTAATGAAAGTTCGCGGTCAGTTCTTAGTTCTGGCGCCATTTTGTTTTGCTCCTGTGGCAGGCAAAATCAAATGAAATGCTGATACGGATGAAGAGTTAGAGAAAGCGAGACATAGTATCAGAGGAACCGAACAATTATCTACGCAGATTGTTCCACGCATGTGACGCCACTCACACCAACAGACACGTTCGCAGATGGCGTCTAGTTCTTCGCGGATTTCAGCGCTGCAATCACCGTTCGAACTTGCGCGGCATTCGGCGCGGTCGGAATGTCATTCACGTATCGCTGGAAGGCGTGTTCGGCGTCTGCGAACCGCCGTTGGTGGTAATAAAGATGACCTAGTAGCAGCTGTGCTGCACCAGCCGATGCTCCGCCCAACTCATATGCGCGCAGCAATTCGGCTTCCGCTCGATCCCAACTTTGCAATTGCAGCAATGCCCCACCAAGTTGCAGGTGCGCGTTTACGATTGACGGGTCGCGAGAGACAACGTTCCCTAATTCTGCGGCCGCAGCCGCAAAACGGCCGGCGCGGTTCAGTAACACTCCCAGACGAAACTCAATGATGGTGTACACATCGTTATCAATGTGTCGCGCGGCGAGCACTGCCCGATACAAGTTTTCCGCGTCGGCGAGCCGCCGATCGCCCTCCAAGGCGGCAGCGTAGGCGACGTTTACTTCAAGCACGCCATGATGCTCGCTGTAGAGCGGCCCAAGAATCTCGACGGCCTCCTGAAATTTGTGCTGCCGATTCAGCACAATTCCCAAATTCATGCGTGGATGAAAGAGCCGCTTGCTGATATCCACCGCCGCGCGTAGACGGACGGCCGCTTCATCCAATCGATCAAACTTCATCAGCGTTACGCCCAGGTCGTTCAAAGCGCGAACATATTGCGGATAGATAGTGACGGCCTCTTCGAAGCTGGAGATCGCCTGATCAAACTGCTGTTCCCCAACAAAGACCATGCCTCGTTTGTAAGCGGCGCGTGCCGGAGCAGGAATGCTCCCTTCGAATTCTGATACGTCCACAACACCAGCCTTCGACGATTTCGGTGGGAAGTACGGGTTGAGGAAAACCGCTATCTCACGCGGATTGCCAGCATCGATCCTAATGCTCGCGGTTGTGGTGCCGTACGTTTGGTTATCAGTTTCGATCGTGACCGTGTAGTAGGCACCGACCGTGCGCGGCGTTCGCATTAAGTACTTGCCCTTGGAATCAGTGAAAACGACATCCACAAACCCCTGGTCGCTGACCAGCGTCATCTGGATCGTGCGGGAGGGAGGGCCTCCACCTCCAGGCATGAAAAGCTGAATTGACGACGGAGGAGATTGGGCTACAGTTCTAGTCGCAGCCAGCAGGCAAGTGGCTAATACAGCGAAGCACAGAATGGAACCGGCAATCCGCGACATCTCGGGCGATTTACCTCAACCTGTCGGTTTGGATAACTATAGTAGCGGGCGGTTTCGACTGCAAACTTTTCGCACGCCGAATTGTCGACTCTGAGTCATGTTCATAAGGCGACAGCCCCACGCAACTCGTGAGCTTTCCACGGCGGCAGAGTTTTGCGGGCCGGCTTTTCTTTCTTCAATCCCAAGGCCCAATCCGCCTGCATCAACGTGTGAATGTCGCGCGTGCCCTCGTAGATGACCGCGGCTTTGCAATTCCGAAGATAGCGTTCGACCGGGTAGTCGTTCGAGTAGCCATTAGCGCCGTGCACCTCAATCGCCATTGACGCGGCTTTCTCGCTGCGCACGGTCGCTTGCCACTTCGCGAGACTGGTCGCACGTCCGCTTGGTTGTCCCTCATTCTTTAGCCAGCCGGCACGCAGCCACAACAAACGCGACATCTGATAATCGGCTTCCATCTCGGCAATTTTCTGTTTCACGAGTTGATGATTGGCGATCTTGGTTCCGAAGGTTTCGCGCTCCAGCGCGTAAGCAACCGATGCGTCTCGTGACGCGCGAATCACGCCGGTGGCGCCAGCCGCGACCGTGTATCTTCCCTGTTCGAGCGCAAACATCGCGATCTTAAATCCTTCGCCCTCTTCGCCCAGCAGGTTTTCTTTGGGCACGCGCACGTCCTGCAAACTGAAATAGCCGGTGTTCCCGGCGCGGATGCCGAGCTTGCCGTGAATCGTTCCCGAGGTGAATCCTTTCATGTTGCGCTCGACGATGAAGCAGGACATGCCTGAGTGATCCCGCTTCCTTCTCTTCTCTTCGTCGGTCCAGCAGAAGAAAAGAAAATTGTCCGCAAAATCGGCGAGGCTGATCCACATTTTCTCGCCGTTGAGAATGTAATCGTCGCCGTCACGACGCGCGGTTGAGCGCGCGCCGACGACATCCGAACCAGCGCCCGGCTCAGTCAAGCCGTACGTCGCCAGTTTCTCGCCTTTAGCCTGCGGCACGAGATATTTTTGTTTCTGCTCTTCGGTACCCCACGTCAACAGCGTAAGTGAGTTCAAACCAGTGTGCACCGACATCGCGACGCGCAGAAAAGTATCGACCGCTTCCAGTTCCTCGCACACCAGTCCGAGCGAGATGTAATCGAATCCCGCGCCGCCATACTGGTCGGGAAGGCAGACGCCAAGCAAATTCAGCTCAGCCATCTTCTTAAAGATTTCCGGATGCGCTTCCTGCTCCTCGTCCCACTCCTTGATGTAAGGCGCAACTTCTTTTTGAGCAAACTCCCGCACGGTTTGCATCAGCGCTTCGTGATCGTCGGTAAGTTGAAGGTCAATCATATCTATCCACAGATTACACAGATTTTTTGCTGTTAGAAAGTATGAACCGCTTATATTCCAATGAGCGCTTGCCAAAGTTCAGCAGTAAACCGACCTCATGGCCGCTTGCTTTAAGATAATTTAGCAGTTGTGCTTCTTCGGTTCCGCTTAGTCGCGCTAATGCTTTAAGTTCGACTGCGACTTCTTCGAAACAGACGAAATCAACGCGATACGGAGTGTTCAGACCTACTTGTTTATAGAAGATTGGAAGTGTCACTTCGCGCCTAAATGGAATCTCGCGCTTTGAAAATTCAACTGTAAGAGCTTCTTGGTAAACAGGCTCAAGAAAGCCACACCCGAGCTGTCTATGAACTTCCATTGCCGCACCAATAATTGCGTAGGTTCGAGGATCGTTTTCGGTGAGGTTCTTAAGAGGCATCTATCTTTGCCTAAAGTTAATCTGCGTAATCTGGGGATAGCAACGCTCTTGCCGCATTTTTGGCTTCATCTAAATCCTTCACACGTCCATCCAACTGCATCTCGTAAACGGCTTTCGTGATTTCGCCGATGCGCGGGCCGGGCGTCATGCCCATTTCCAGTAAATGTCGGCCAAGCAGAATTGGCGCAGGCGCGCCCTCTTGCAGCTCCAGCTCGCGGACACGCTCGATGAACCACTCTTGTGCCTCCGCGGTGTACCACTTGTCACGCGGCACCCATTCGGCGTTGCGTCCAAGCGAATCCGCCTTGGCCACGCGATACAAAAGATCGAGTTCGCACCTTCGCGCCAACCGGCGAAACGCGCCGTCGCCGACCTCTTCACGCTTCTTGTAGAACTCTCCGGGCTTGAGATGGTCGCGCACGATCGCGATTACCTGCGCGCGCACGTCGTAGCCCTCGAGCGTGTGCAGGTTCACCCGATCGAGAAAACTGATGGTGGGCTCGACGCCTGCTTCCTCATGCTCGCGCGAACGAATGCGGCCATCGACGAACGACGTCGTTGCGGGTTTGCCGAAATCGTGGGCCAGCGCCGCAAGCATGACGGTCACCTGTTTCGCGTGCGGCAAATCATCGATCAACTCGCGCGCTCGATCGGTCGTCAACAGCGTGTGGATCCACACGTCGCCTTCAGGGTGCCATTCCGGTTCCTGCGGCACATCGATCAACGCCTTGAGTTCGGGGAACAGTTGATCGATGGCCGCAAGTTCGCGCAACCCGTTCAAACCGATCGAGGGCCGGCGCGCACGCAGGAGAAGCTTCTCCATCTCGCCCCAAATTCGTTCAGACGGTAAATCGGAAAGATCGATTGAGCGACAGA
>DASYTZ010000011.1:0-3881 GCA_036001745.1 Pyrinomonadaceae bacterium | reverse complement strand
TCGAGATTTGGTTCGCTAGTGCCGTCTGCTGGCGAAGAAGTCGTCTTTGCATACCAGAATCCTGAGGAAGAAGTCGTCGGTGAGGAAACAACTGACGAGGCCGACCCTCAATCTCCCGACGGAAAGACGACGCACTAGCCTGGCTACCCTCCGCTAACGATGCGTCTGCGGAATCTGTGTAATCTGCGGATTTGTGCTCTACGCTGATTGTTCTGTGACGCGCGACTTCAATCGCTTCGCATACAGCGGAAACTTCGCGGTCAATTCCGCCACACTACGGCGCACCTGATCTGCGACTTGTTCCGATTGGGGTTCGTGAACTATGGCCGCGATCATGCGCCCGATTTCGCGCATCTCGGGTTCTTTCATGCCGCGCGTCGTGACTGCCGGCGTGCCGATGCGCAGGCCTGAGGCGACGAAAGGTTTGTTTTGATCGAAAGGAATCGTGTTCTTGTTGACGGTGATGTGCGCAGCTTCCAGAGCTTTCTCGGCGTCCTTACCGGTGATTCCCTTCCCGCCCATCCAGACATCGACCAGCATCAAGTGATTGTCCGTTCCACCAGAGACAATGCGCAGTCCCTGCTCCTGTAGTTCTGCGCACAAAGCCTTCGCGTTCGCCAGAATCTGCCGTTGATACTCTTTGAAGTCATCGCGCAACGCTTCGCCGAACGCCACGGCTTTGGCAGCGATGATGTGGACGAGCGGTCCGCCCTGAACACCGGGAAACAAACGTCGATCGATTTCCTTCGCGTGTTCCTCTTTGCACAAGATCAATCCACCGCGCGGGCCGCGCAGTGTTTTATGGGTTGTGCTGGTCACGTAATCCGCGTGCGGCACGGGTGAAGGATGCAGATCCGCGACGATTGGCCCGGCGATGTGCGCGATATCGGCAAACATGCGCGCGCCGACACTCTTGGCGATTTCGCCGATGCGTTTGAAGTCTATGATGCGCGGATACGCTGACGCGCCGCAGACCAGCAGCTTCGGTTTGTGTTCTTTGGCGAGGCGCTGCAACTCGTCGTAGTCAATCGTCTCGGTCTCGCGCGAGACGCCGTAGTCCGCGACTTTGTAACTCAGTCCGGAAAAATTCAGCGGGTGTCCGTGCGTCAGATGTCCGCCGTGTGAAAGGTTCATTCCCAGAATCTGATCGCCGTACTGAATCGCCGCGAGATAAACGGACATGTTCGCCTGCGCGCCACTATGCGGCTGCACGTTCGCGTGGTCGGCGCCAAACAATTCTTTCGCGCGATCGATCGCGGCCTGCTCGACGACGTCAGTCCATTCGCAGCCACCGTAATAACGCTTGCCGGGATAGCCTTCGGCGTATTTGTTGGTGAAGACTGAGCCCATCGCTTCGAGCACTGCCTCACTCACAAAATTCTCGCTGGCGATCAGCTCAAGACCGTTCGCCTGGCGCGCGACTTCGTTATCGATCGCGTTGGCGATCACTGGATCAACTTCCGCAAGCGGCAGGTTAAGAAGATTATTCACGCTCACTCCGTTTGATTTGTATTTTTGGGCTGCTTGAAAGCGATGGTACATCAGCGATTGCGACGCGGCAAAGGTGAAAATTTGGAGTGCGCCGGCTTGACGGCGCTTTGGATTCGTTCAGAGTTCAAGCTTTAGCTTGCGACCACGGAGAAGCAGCCTGAAGGCTGAACTCTGAACAATCCAAAGCGCCGTCGCGCTACGCTTGCCGCCGCACTCCAAAATCTGGAGAATGCTTCGTCTATGCGCTGGTCTCAATATTTCATCCCTACACTGCGCGAAGACCCGGCGGACGCGGAGGTCGTTTCGCACAAACTGCTCTTGCGGGCAGGAATCGTGCGCCAACTTTCCGCGGGAATCTATTCGTATCTGCCGCTGGGTCAGCGCATCGCTGTGAAAGTGATGCAGATTCTCCGCGAAGAGATGAATCGCATCGGCGGCCAGGAATTCTATCTGCCGGCGCTGCATCCGGCGGAAGTCTGGCAGGAGTCCGGACGTTGGAGCGCGATCGACGACATTATGTTTCGTTTGAAGGATCGCAAAGGCGCGGACATGTGCCTCGGCATGACTCATGAAGAAGTGTTCACTTCGATCGCGCGCAATGAAATTCGATCTTACAAGCAACTGCCGCAAGTTTGGTATCAGATTCAGATCAAGTTTCGTGACGAGCCGCGGCCAAAGTCCGGCTTGATGCGCCTGCGCACCTTCATTATGAAGGATGCCTACACGTTCGACGTTGATTGGAAAGGCCTCGATAAATCGTTCATCGATCAGCGCGAAGCCTACAAAAAGATCTTCACGCGCTGCGGGATTCAGTTTTCGATCGTCGAAGCTTCATCCGGATCGATGGGCGGCTCGGAATCCAATGAGTTCGTGGCCAGAACAGATGCGGGCGAAGATTTGATCGCGAGCTGTGCGAATTGCGGTTACGCGGCGAATCTCGAGAAGGCGACGTCGCGTCTGCCACAGATTCAAGATGAAGCCGGGCCTGCAGCACCGGAAGAATTTCCGACGCCGGGTGTGCGGACGATTGAAGACCTAACGACTTTTCCGGGCGGCGCGGCGGCTGATCACCAAATCAAGTCTTTGGTTTATTTTGCGACAATCGATGGTGAGTCACATCCAATCCTGGCGCTCATACGCGGGGACCATCAACTGCACGAAGTGAAATTCGCCGATGCGCTGGGCTCGAATGCCGTGCGCCCGGCGCACGCCGAAGAGATTAGGGAATTGCTCGGCGCCAGCGCCGGGAGCCTCGGCGGCGTGCGCGCGAAAGACATTGCGCGTTTAGCGAAACAGAGCCTTCGAATCATCGCTGACATTGGTCTACAGGGCCGCCGCAACATGACGACGGGCGCGAATAAAGACGAGCATCATATTCGTGGCGTCGACATCGAACGCGACATCGAAGTAGACCAATGGGCCGACCTGCGTACGGTTAATTCGGGCGAAGCTTGTCCGCGCTGCGATGTGGGCAAGCTCGAAGTCTTCAAGGCGATGGAGATTGGTCACATCTTCAAACTTGGCACGAAGTATTCAGAATCGATGGGCGCGAGGGTGCTGACCGCAGACGGCAAAGAAGTGCCGATTGTCATGGGCAGTTACGGCATTGGCGTCGAGCGCATCCTCACGGCCGCCATCGAGCAAAATCACGACGCTGACGGAATCATCTGGCCAAAATCCATCACGCCGTTCGATGTAATTGTGACGGTCACGAACATGAAAGACGACAAGCTTCGCGAAGCCGGCGAGAAACTCTACGGCGATTTGCAAGCCGCGGGTTTGGAAGTGCTGCTCGATGATCGAGACGAACGTGCCGGCGTAAAATTCAAAGATGCCGACCTGATTGGCATCCCCTGTCGCATCACGATTGGTAAGAAAATTGCCGATGGCATGGTCGAGCTTTTCGATCGGCGCAAAAAGCAAAGCGAAGACGTGAAAATGGATGAGCTCGTTGCGCGCGTCCAGAAACTCGCCTTGTCCGAAGCTCCGTAGGAGCAAAATATTTATAGAAACCCGCCCGGCCACGATGACTTAACCGAGACGCGAAGCGACACATCGCTTCGCGTCTCGGATTTAGTGGAACGTAGTTCGTGGCTATAAACATTGCATCCCTCTGGGACGCTCGCTTCGCGCAAAGCAAAAGCTCAAGACGCGAGTTATACTAAGCACAGTATGAAACTGGTCCGCACTCGCACTACCTGGCCAATTCTTACCGCCGGGTTGTGCGTCGGCCTCGTTGTCGTCACTTCGCGAATTGGGGTTTCCCAGGACCAACTTCCCGAACTTGTCCGCCGCATTAAGCCTTCGGCGGTCGCGATTGAAACTTTCGACGCGCGCGGTGAAAAACTTTCGCGCGGCAGCGGCTTTTTTGTCGATGTCGATCGCGTCGT
>DASYTZ010000010.1:0-20114 GCA_036001745.1 Pyrinomonadaceae bacterium | reverse complement strand
AGTATCGTGGCTACGCGGTCTGTTCAGATTGCGAAGGCGGCCGGCTGCGTCAGGAAGCACGTGACGTACTTGTCGGCAGCCAAACACTACCGCAGCTTTGCGCGCTGTCGATCAAAGATGCGTCCGCGTTTTTCGAAGCTCTGAAACTTCGCGAAGAACAGTCAGCGATTTCGGATCGCGTTCTATTCGAGATTCGACGGCGGCTGAAGTTTCTGGTCGATGTCGGTTTGGATTACTTAACGCTGGATCGCCTCGCTTCAACCTTATCCGGGGGCGAAGCGCAACGAATTCAACTTGCGACAAATCTCGGTTCGTCTTTGGTCGGCGCTCTTTACGTGCTTGATGAGCCCTCGATTGGACTGCACCCGCGCGACAACGATCGTCTGATTCGTTTGCTGCACAACCTGCGCGACATTGGGAACACAGTGCTAGTCGTCGAACACGATGAAGAAATGATGCGGGCGGCGGATCACTTGCTCGACATCGGGCCGGCAGCGGGCGAACTCGGAGGAAAATTGATTTACGAAGGCGATTTTCCGGGGTTGCTTGAGAGTCCACAGTCCTTGACGGCGCGCTATCTCCGTGGCGACGCAGAAATCAAAGAGCCGAAACACCGGCGGCCTTTGCAAATAAAACGACTCAGCATTCGCGGCGCCAGCGAACACAATCTGAAGAGCATCGACGTTGAAATTCCGCTTGACATGCTCGTCTGCATCACCGGTGTCAGCGGTTCAGGCAAATCGACGTTGGTTCACGATTGCATCTACGCAGGCCTGAAGAAGCAGCGCGGCGATTGGCAGGGTCACGTCGGCGCATTTCACAAACTCGAAGGTGGTCAGCACATCGACGAGGTGATTCTCGTCGATCAATCACCAATCGGCCGCACGCCGCGCTCGAATCCGGTGACTTACATCAAAGTTTACGACGCGATTCGCGAAACGTTCGCGTCGACACGCGAGGCTCAGGCACGCGGTCTTGAGCCCTCACATTTTTCATTCAACGTGCCGGGCGGCCGCTGCGAAGTCTGTCAGGGCGACGGCACGGTGACAGTCGAGATGCAGTTTCTCGCCGACGTTGAACTCGTCTGTGAAGAATGCAAAGGCACGCGTTTCAAGCAGCAGATTCTGGACGTACGTTATCGCGGCAGGAGCATTCACGAAGTGCTGAACCTGACCGTGCACCAAGCGCTCACGTTCTTCCGCGATGTGCCGAAGATTACCAACAAGCTGCGCGTGCTTGATGACGTCGGCCTTGGATATTTGCGCCTGGGACAATCCGCGACGACACTTTCCGGCGGCGAAGCGCAACGTGTAAAACTCGCCGCTCATCTCTCCAAACGCGCGGGCGCGCGTGCGCTTTACATCTTTGACGAACCGACAACGGGTCTGCACTTTGACGATATCAACAAACTGCTGACGGCATTCCGCGCACTAATCGACGCCGGCGGCTCGCTGCTGGTGATCGAACACAACCTCGATGTGATTAAGACGGCGGACTACATCATTGATCTAGGTCCGGAAGGTGGCGAGGCTGGTGGTCAGGTGGTAGTCACCGGGACGCCGGAAGAGGTCGCGAAGTTCAAAACTTCTCACACCGGACGCTTTCTAAAAAAACACCTGGCATCCGGTAACGGCGGACAGTCGGTATCCCGCAACGGCAAGAGAAGCTAAATGGCTATGGCGCCGGAGGGAAAACAGCCAACGCCAGCGCTGCGATTAGAGCCATCAACCACAGCGAGATCACAATTCCGGCTACCGCCAGGACTTTTCCGCGCCGGTTGCCATTCGATTTCTTGATTTGAACAAGCGACGAGACTCCCAGCGCCAAGCTTACAACTTGCGAAAACGGAAGTATCGGAACGAGCGAGCAAATGAAACTTCCGATTGCAGGGGCGCTCAACTTTGCATTCGGAAGCAATCTCACACGCGGACGGCTTCTGGCCCAACGACTGACGACGGGCAGGCTCAACAAGACAAGCAAGGTGAATGCGATAAGCGGGCCGATCAGCGTGATACTCAGCGGCAAATCGAAGTGGAAGAAAAGTGGTTTTGGTCGCACGCGGATCTCCCCTTCCTCGACGAGTCGCTTCACCACTCCTCCCAAAGCAAAAGCCGCGAACCACGCGATGAAACATGAGAACGCCGCGAAGTAACCTACATTCCGACCCCACGCGCGATTGAACATCAGTCCCAGGCCGCCAACAACAAAAAGGACACCCAGGTCGATATAGATCGAGAGATTGACAAAGTAATGCAGCAAGAGCGCGTCGGGAATTTCTCGCTTCAGATCAGTGACGGCGCTTCGGATCGCAACGACATCCCAAATTGCGAGCAGCGGCCCCGTCACCAACAGAAACAATGCAATCGATTTAACGATTGGTGGTGCGCCCTGTGTTCGTGCCTCGGTCGCGGAAGCCGCGATTGTTTGTTCCTCAGTCATTTCGTCAACGTCGTCTGGAGTTTTCGATGATGACGGTACGATGTGCGTGTCGCGTGGTGCGTTATGAATTATGAATGGCGAAAGCGGGATCTGCCTTCACGCGTACCGCTGACTGACTTACGAATGATGTGCGAGCAAGAAACGCGCGCATCTTAGCGAAATCACGGCAGATGCGCTAGAGTTTTTCGCGTCATGAGCCTGAAACAGCAAATCATTTCCGACATGACTGCCGCCATGAAGGCCAAAGACGTCGCGCGGACTTCAACGCTGCGCATGGTCAAAGCTTCCATCACTAATCGTGAGAAGGAAGGCGGGACCGAAATCTCGGATGATGAAGTTTTGAAGCTCCTGCGTTCGCAGGTGAAGCAACGCCGCGATTCTGTCGAGCAGTATCAGAAAGGCGGCCGGCAGGATTTGGCTGACAAAGAACACGCCGAAATCGCGATCATCGAGGCGTACCTGCCTCAAGCCGCTTCGCAGGAAGAAATCGATCAGGCAGTCGCCGCCGCGATTTCCGAAACCGGCGCTGGTTCAATGAAAGACATGGGAGCAGTGATGAAAGCCGCGATGGCCAAACTCGCGGGCAAGAACGCTGACGGGAAGATGGTTAGTGAGACGGTGAAGGGCAAACTGTCGGAGCGATCGGCATAGGTGATTTGTATTCGCTGAGCGCAGGCCAGTCAACACTCCTTTTTTTATCGAGGTTACACTTTACACATGAGATGCGGTTCCAAACGAACTTTGATGTTGCTCTCTTGCGTCGTTAGCCTTTCATGCTGCGCGCCGTTGCATGCCCAACGAGCGGCCTCAGCGCGCAAAGCGGCGCTGCCTCTTTCAACAGTCGCTCGATTTGATCGCGGCCCCCGCGCGATAAGAATCCCTTTGGAGATTGATAACAACATCATTCTGCTAGGCGTGAGGGTTAATGGCTCCAAACCGCTCAAATTCATCTTCGACACTGGCGCGTCTCTGTCCGCCATCGATTCAAAGCGAGCAGCGGAATTGGGTCTGAAGAGTACGGACCAACTTCGGGCGAACGCGACCGGCGGGAGCGTTGAGGGTTCGGCAATCGAACATGTGGAGTTAAGCGTTCAAGGTGCAAAGGTCATTGACCAAATGATCGCTTCGTTGCCATTTCCGACGGTTCCCGGTTTTGCATACGACGGAGTATTAGGTTGCGATTTCATCCGGCACTTTGTCGTCGAGATTGATTACCAGAAGAAGATGATGAAACTATTCGCCTCACGCAGCTATTCCTACCGCGGCAAAGGCGCAGTCATTCGGTTCTGGTACAAACCTGGCGGGACTCCGTTGACGCGAACGACAATTATCGTCGATGCGCAACGCCCAGTTGAAGCGAATTTGGAAATCGATACTGGCGGGGATGGTGCGTTCATCCTGAACAGTCCATTCGTCGCAAGACACAAACTGCTTGAGACAATCCCGAAGACAAACGAAAGCACTCATCGCGGAGCCGGAGGCGAACAGCCGCTCGTGTTTGGACAGGTCAAGGCAGTGCGGCTGGGTCGAATTGTTTTTCAGAATCCGCCAGTCGGACTGTCTCAGGAAACTGAAGGGGCCGGTGCGAGCGAAGAAAACGACGGGCGAATCAGCGGCGAAATTTTTCGGCGGTTCAAGGTGATTCTCGACCTCGCTCATAACCGGATGATATTGGAGAAAAATAAAAGCTTCAGCGACCCCTATCGCTTGGAGACGGACGATAACTAACAACTGGTTTTTCGGGTCCATAGCGGCCGAGCATTCGGAGTTTTGGTTTTAGAACGCACTCTCCTCGCTTGCCCCACTCCAATCCTTTCCGTATAATCCACCTTCTTATCGGGTCTGCGGCGTCGTTGTCCGGTGGGTTTTCGCCCACTTTTTCTTTTGGGCGAAAGTAGCGCAAGTTGGCAACTTGCGGGACGTAAAAAGAACGCAAGTTTACAACTTGCGGTACATGATCATGGATCAGGGGTCGGTTGCAGAGCGCGTTCACGAACTTGCCGAGCAAACGGCCATCGACCACGGTGTCGAGCTGGTGCACGCGGAAGTCGCCGGTCCCGAAGGCCACCCGATAGTCCGAGTGTTCATTGATAAGCCGGGAGGCGTTACGCACGACGATTGCTCAGACGTGAGTCATCACCTGGGCACGGTGCTGGACGTGGAAGATTTCATCCACTCGGCGTACACGCTGGAAGTTTCCAGCCCCGGGATCGAGCGCGGGCTTTACAAACCGGCTGATTACGAGCGGTTTGCTGGTCATCTCGCGAAAATCAAGACGCGCTCGCCAATCAAGAATCAGCGGAACTTTCGGGGACGAATTGTTGGACTAGCTGAAAGCGAAGTGATTTTTGAAGACAAGACCAGCGGCCGAGTGCGAATTGCGATCGGAGACATTGCGAAGGCGAATTTGGAAATCGACGTTGAAGAGGAATTCCGGCACGCACATGAACGTGAAGCGACCGACAAACATTTGATTAGACAGAACAGCAGATAGGAAATGAGCGCGCAGGATGCGCGCGAACGCCGACAGGATGTCGGCGCTCCAAACAAATGAGTACGAGCATCGCGCAAAATATTGAAGCCCTTTGCCAGGAACAGGGCATTGACCGCGAATTGGTAATCGAAGCGGTGAAGGAAGCCGTGCGCGCGGCGGCCAAGAAACAGTTCCGCGCCGGCGAAGAGATTCAAGTCGACTGGACTCCGGAAACAGGCCTTGAATTGTCCGCTTCGAAAGTCGTGGTTGACGAAGTAACAAATCCCGCGGCCGAACTGTCGATCGAAGAAGCGCGCGAGCTTGGTGGTGAAGATGTCGAAGTCGGCGATGCGCTGCTGCTGCCGATGCCAATGGAGGACCTCGGCCGGATTGCGGCGCAAACCGCCAAACAGATTTTGTTTCAGAAAGTGCGCGATGCGGTGCGCACGAATGTTTACGATCAATACATCGATCGCGTGGGTGAGTTGGTGAACGGCTTCGTGAAGCGTTTCGAACGCGGCAACATGATTGTCGATCTCGGAAATCTCGAAGCCATCCTGCCGCGTTCGCAGCAATCGCGCGGCGAGCAGTGGAACCAGGGCGAGCGCATCCGCGTCGTCATCACGAATGTTTCGAAAGAATCCAAAGGGCCGCAGATCGAAGTCTCGCGTACGTCGCCCGAATTGCTCGAGCGCTTGTTCGAAATGGAAGTGCCGGAAATCTACGACGGCACGGTCGTGATCAAGTCGTGCGTCCGTGAGCCCGGCGAGCGCGCCAAGATCGCTGTCGTCTCAAACGAGCGCGACGTCGATCCGGTGGGCGCGTGCGTCGGCATGAAAGGCTCGCGCGTTCAGGCGATCATTCGCGAGCTGCGCGGCGAGAAGATCGACATCATCGAATGGTCTGAAGAGCCATCGGTGTTCGCGGCGAACGCTCTGTCGCCGGCAAAGGTCAATCAGGTCCGCATCACCGACATTGAAAATCGTCAGATGGAAGTGATCGTCAACGAAGATCAACTCAGCCTGGCGATTGGCAAGCGCGGACAGAACGTGCGGTTGGCGACGAAACTTGTTGGCTGGAACATCGACATCCGCAGCGAAGAAGAGCTGAAGAAGGAAGTTGCGGAGGCCATGGGCGCAATGATTGCTTCCGGCGAGCCCGTGCCGCTGTCCGCGATTGAAGGCGTGACCGCGCAGCAGGCAGACGCTTTGGCTGAACACGGCATCACGGACATTGACGGCCTCGCGAACACCTCGGTTGACGACTTGGTCGAGTTTCTCGATGTCAGTCTCGACGAAGCCGAGCACATGCTTGAAGCTGCCCGCGCGGTGATTGCCGTGCGTGAGCAGAGACTAGTCGAACAGGCTGGCGAGGCTGCTGGTGAGCAGCACGCCGTCTCTGCTGAGCTTGACGAAACCGCGCCGGCCGCCGAAGTGGAACCGAACGACGAGATGACAGCCGAAGGTTACGACGAAGCGGTTGAAGAAGGCGTGCCGTACCACGCTGAAGAAAAAATTCGGGCTGAGTATTCCGCCGATCCCGTCGCTTTGACTGAAGCTGACCCGATGACTGTTGATGAACTGCAATTGCAGGAAGCCGGGCGCGATCTGCGGCCGGACGTCATCACGCCATCTCCCGACGTGACTTCGACTGCCGTTGCGGATTTGGAAGAGAACATTCGCGATGAGCAGGCTGAACTGGCCCGAGCAGAAGCCGAAGAGTCCCGACCGGTTGGGACTGAAACAGAAACTGAATCCCCTCTCGCGTCGTCATCTGACGAAAGTGCCGCGAGCGAGAGTGACACACAGCATGATCTCAAATGAGGTCTCAGATGTTTAATCTGAAAGCGATGTCAAATTATGCGGCCAACTAGTTGCAGTTTGCGCAAGGGCGCAAGGCTGCTCGCCTCAAGACGCTTGCCGTAGCAGGCCGATCCTGCCATGCGCTTGCGTAAGGTGGCGACCGGCCACTTTCAAAGAAGGAGCGCATGTCAGTAGCCACTTCCAAAGTTCGTCTTTACGATCTCGCCAAAGAGTTGAAGATCGATACCAAGCGCCTGATCGAAGAGGTGCGGCGCGAAGGTGTCGATGTCAGTGTGCCCTCGAATTCCGTCTCGAAAGAGCTCGCTGAAAAAATTCGCGAGAAGTACTTTCCGAAGCAGCCGACCGCCCAGAAGCGGGCCATCAAGGTTGTAAAGAAAGCGGCCCGTGCGGTCGAGGAAGCGCCGGTCGAAGAAACGCCCGCTGCCCCTGTTGAAGCTGAACCTGCGCAAATTCCCGAGGCCCCAGTCCCCGAAGTCGAGGAACCCGCGAAGCTAAAAGTCACGCGCGTGATCAAAAAGCTCGCGCCGGCGGCACGTGCTGAGAAGCCCGAAGTCGCACCGCCAACGCCGCTTCAGGAATCGCCCGAAGTTGTCGCGGCGCAGCCAAGCGAGCCAGCGCCACAACCTGCACCGCCTCCAGGACGGCAGGTGCGCGTGTTGCGACCAACCGCCGCCGCACTCAGTCAGGGCATTCGGCCCGGTGAGCGTGCTCCCGCGCCGCCGCCCTCGGCGACGACGACGCATACGCGCGAACGTACGGTGCGTCCTCGCGTCGAGTACGCCGGCACACCGGGCGAGACCGCAACACCACAGACGACGTACATTCCGCCACCTGACGCGGGCCGGCGCCGCTCACGCCGCAGCACGCCACGCGGCGGCAAGCGCGCAGGCGATGGCAAAAGCAAACTGGATCGGGATTTCATTCCACCGCCGGAAGTGCGCACGTTGGAAGAGCGCATCGCCGGCCGTCTCCAGATGCCATCAGTACCCGGCGAATTGAAGCCGGTGCGGCTGGTCGAAGGATCGACCGTCAAGGAGCTTGCGGAAAAGTTGGGCATTAAACCTAAAGAAATCGTCGGGCTGTTGCTGCAACGCGGCGTGTTCGCGACAATCAATCAGGCTCTGAATGACGATGTCGCCGCCGAACTCGGCAAGCGTTTCGGTTACGAAGTGACGTTCGTGCCGTTCGAAGAGATGGTCGCGGAAGAGGAGTTTGAAGAGCTGATCGCGACCGACGCCGATGATATTGAAGTTCCACGCGCACCAGTTGTCACCGTGATGGGCCACGTCGATCACGGAAAGACTTCGCTGCTGGACGCCATTCGCGCGACCAATGTCGTCGCGGGCGAAGCAGGGGGAATCACGCAGCACATTGGCGCGTACAGCGTCGAAGTTCCGAACCCCGACAATCACGACGAGAAGCGACGCGTAGTGTTTCTCGACACGCCGGGTCACGAAGCCTTTACGTTGATGCGCGCGCGCGGCGCAAAGGCCACCGACGTCGTCGTGCTGGTGGTTGCCGCTGATGACGGCGTCATGCCGCAGACGATCGAGGCCATCGAGCACTCGCGCGCGGCCGGTGTTCCGATCGTCGTCGCGATTAACAAGATCGACAAGCCGGACGCGAATCCAGATCGCGTGCGACAAGAGTTGTCTCAGCAAGGCCTGAATGCCGTCGCGTGGGGCGGTGAGACGGAAATGGTCGAAGTTTCGGCTAAGAAACGCGAGAACCTCGAGACGCTGCTCGAAACGATTTTGCTGACTGCGGACATTCTGAATCTGCGCGCAAGTACCACGCGTTTGGCATCCGGTGTGGTGCTCGAAGCGAAGCTCGATCGTGGGCGCGGCGCAGTCGCGACGGTACTTGTGCAGCAAGGCACTCTACGCTCGGGAGATCCGTTCATCATCGGACAAATCTTCGGTAAGGTGCGCGCGATGTTCAATGATCGAGGCGAACCGGTTGATGAAGCCGGACCAGCAACTCCGGTTGAAGTGCTCGGGCTGCAAGGCGTGCCAGAAGCCGGCGAAAGCTTCCAGGTTGTCGCCGACGTTTCGCGTGCGCAGCAGATTTCGCATCACCGCCAGTACGTCGAGCGTCAGCGGACGCTGATCAAATCGACGAAGCGCGGGATCGAAGCCCTTGGTGAAACTGAAGTCAAGGAACTGCTCGTCATCATCAAAGCCGACGTGCAGGGCTCAGTGGAAGTTTTGAAATCGACGTTGCAGAAAATGTCGACCGAACGCGTAAAAGTGAAAGTCATTCGCTCCGGCGTCGGCGCGATTACCGAATCCGACGTGCTGCTCGCTTCAGCGACGCAGGCGGGATCGGCATCCAGTGCGGTCGTAATCATCGGCTTCAACGTGCGGCCGGAATCGCGCGCCGGAGACCTTGCGAAGCAGGAAAGCGTCGATATTCGGCTTCACTCGATCATCTACAAGGTCGAAGAAGAAATTAAGGCCGCGATGATCGGCATGCTCGAGAAGATCGAGAAGGAGAAGATTCTCGGCAAGGCCGACGTGCGCGAAGTTTTCCGCGTGCCGAAGATTGGATCCGTTGCCGGCTGCATGGTCATCGACGGCCTCATCAGTCGCAAGGCGCGGGCGCGCCTGATCCGCGACGGCGTCGTGAGCTGGGAAGGCAACATCGGCTCGCTGCGACGATTCAAGGACGACGTTGCCGAAGTTCGCGAGGGCTTCGAATGCGGCATCGGCCTGGAGAACTTCAACGACATCAAGGTCGGCGACCAGATCGAAGCGTATGTGATTGAACGGGTGGCCGCCACTGAACTCTGAAGAAGTTTCGGGTTTCGAGTTTCGGGTTTCGAGTCAAAGCGAACTCGAAACTCGGAACACGAAACTCGAAACTGGCGAAGCCATGCATCGGACAGAGCGGATTGCGGAAACGCTGCGCGAAGAGATCGCGCAGATTGTCGGGTACGAACTTGAAGATCCTCGCCTGACGATGGTTACGGTGACGGAAGTTCGGGTGGCTGACGATCTTCGCGATGCCAGTGTTTATGTCATAGTGCAGGGCGATGAGCACGAACACCAGCTCGCTCTGCGCGCGCTGCAGCACGCGGCGCCTTACGTGCGGCGGCAGTTAGGTTTTTCTTTGAACTTGCGGCATACTCCCGTGCTTCATTTCGTGCGGGACACCGTCGAAGAAAAAGCCGAACGCGTGGACGCGCTTTTGGAAAGGATGAAGGATGAAGGATAAAGGATGAAAGTAAGGAGTTGACGTTGTTCAGACGCTTCATCCTTCATCCTTCCGCCTTCATCCTTGCTGTTGATGTTAAGCCAGGTAGTTGAACTTATCGAACACAAGAACCGGTTCGCGATTACGTCCCACGTTCGACCGGATGGTGACAGTCTCGGATCTTCCCTCGGACTTTATTGGCTGCTGCGCGCCCTCGACAAAGACGTCGAAGTCATCATGCGCGACCCTGCGCCACACGCTTACCAAAAGCTTCCCGGCGCCGATTTGATCCGCGTCACTCCCGCCATCGATCGCGAATACGACGCCGTGTTCGTTATCGAATGCTCTGATATCGATCGTCCGGGCTTGATCGACCTCGAAAAGCAATTCGTCGTCAACATCGACCACCATACGAGCACAGTTCTGTTCGGCACAATCAACTGGATCGATTCAACAGCATCGGCGGTCGGCGAGATGATTTACAACCTGTGCAAAGCTACCGGCGTGCGCGTCACCAAGGAAATCGCTGAGGGCGTGTACACGGCGCTCCTAACTGATACTGGATCGTTTCATTACTCGAACACCACTGAGCGCACATTCAAGATTGCTTCCGAACTTGTGCGCACGGGCGTGCGGCCCGCGAAAACTGCCGAAGCAATTTTCGGCAACTATCAGTGGCCGAAGATCGAATTGTTGAGCCAGGTCCTTTCGACCGCGAAGCGCGATGAAACCGGCCGCGTCGCCTGGATGCGGCACACGTTGGCGATGCAGCAGCAGACGAAAGCCACGGAAGAAGACGCCGACGGTTTCGTCAATCTTCCGCTCGCCGTCGGCGAGGTTCACGCCGTCGCGCTTTTCAAAGAATGCTCGCCCGGCGTCTATCGCACCAGCCTGCGTTCAAAAGGTGAAGTCAACGTCGCCAAAGTCGCCGAACATTTCGGCGGCGGCGGCCACCGCAATGCGGCCGGCTGCACTTTGAAAGGCACTTGGGACGAGATCGAGAATCAGATCGTGCCCCTGTTGCAGGATGCCGTGACGCGCGTGAATGGCGCGGGGCAGTAGCCCGACCAACCGGGGTCCCCATGCGGACAGCCCGCATGGGGTGGTCGATAGGGAGGCTCACGAACCAGCCAATGCCCACCAAAGAAAAGAAATACAAATGGCGTCGGGTCGACTATCAGGAACAGACGCGCGGTCTGCTCATCGTCAACACCGGAAACGGCAAAGGCAAGACGACGTGCGCACTGGGTTTGATGATGCGAGCTGCGGGACAGGGCCTGCGTTGCTGCATGATTCAGTTCATGAAGTCGCGCAACGATCGCTACGGCGAACACGTGTCGGCTGAGAAGCTGGGGCTAGAAGTCCACACGATGGGCGACGGCTTCACCTGGGACACAAAGAATCCTGAACAGGATCGACAGACCGCACGCGAGACATGGAACCTGTGCGTTGAGAAACTCAAGAGCGGCGTCTACGACCTGCTGGTCTTTGACGAATTGGTTTATGTTCTGAGCTACGGCATGCTCCCAGTCGATGAAGTGCTCGACGAAATCCGCGCCGCGCGTGAAACTCAACCCGCGCTTCACGTCGTCGTCACGGGTCGCGACGCACCAAAAGAATTAGTCGAAGCTGCGGACCTCGTGACGGAAATGACTGAAATCAAACATCCTTTCCAGGTCGGCATTCGCGCCCAAAGAGGCATTGAGTTCTGAACGGTCTACTTCCAGGCCATCTGAACCACGACGGTTCTGTAACCGATTCCTTTGTGCTAACCTTGCCTAACCAAATTTCGACAAATGAGAACGAAAGTGCTGATTTCTGACATCTGATCTCTGACCTCTGCTTTCTTATGCCCTGGTTTCGTAAGAAAAAAGGCAAGATCGAGCCGGTGCGCGAGTCCGAACGCGTCGTCCGCACCGAGAATGTCTTTGTCCGCTGCGAAGAATGCGGCGAGCACCTCTACAAGCGCGAGTTGGAAGAGAACCTACAGGTCTGTCACCACTGCAATTTTCACTTTCGTATCGGCGCGTACGAGCGGCTGGAGAAACTTTTCGACGACGGGTACTGCGAAGAGCTGGACGCGGAAGTAATCTCGACCGACCCGCTGGATTTTGTCGACAGCAAGCCTTACACCAAACGTCTGGCGCAGGCCCGGCACGCGACGGGTTTGCCGGAAGCGGTCATCAACGCGCGCGGAAAAGTCGGTGGCCATCGAGTGTTCTCGGCCGCGATGGATATGAATTTCATCGGCGGCTCGATGGGCTCTGCCGTTGGTGAAAAGATCACGCGGCTGATCGAGCGCGCGATCGGCGAACGTGGGGCTGTGATCATTTTTTCTGCGTCGGGCGGCGCGCGCATGCAGGAAGGCGCGCTGTCTTTGATGCAGATGGCGAAAATCTCTGCCGCACTCGCCGCGTTGGAAGAAAGACATCTCCCATTCATTTCGGTGCTGACGGATCCAACCACTGGTGGCGTGACCGCCAGCTTCGCGATGCTCGGCGACGTTATTATCGCGGAACCGAAGGCTTTGATTGGTTTCGCGGGCCCGCGCGTGATCGAACAAACGATCAGACAGAAGCTGCCGAAGGATTTTCAGCGCTCGGAGTTCCTGCTCAGTCATGGCATGCTCGACGCCATTGTGGATCGTCGCGAGATACGCGACTTCATCATTAAGTCGCTCGATTTCATGATGAATCCTGACCTTTCGGAAAAGTCTCAAGTTTCAGGCCTAAAGTTTCAGGTTTCAAGTCAGCCCGGATAAATCCGCAGATTACGCAGATTCCACAGATTAAGAGACCTCAGACAGTTTGAACTTGAGTTCGCCTGTCCATTTCTTTGGTTTTTGTTTTCTGCGTAATCTGCGTAATCTGCGGATCATGCTTTTTAGCGAAGCTCAATCTTATCTTCTCTCTCTCGGTCACGAGACGCTCACGATAAAGCTTGGCCTGACTAATACTGAGCAGCTGCTCGCCGCGCTCGGTAATCCGCACAAGGGTTTTCCCTCAGTTCAAATCGCCGGCACAAACGGCAAAGGCTCGACGGCGGTAATGCTCGAATCGGTTTGTCGTGCTGCGGGCATTCGGGTCGGGCTGTTCACTTCACCTCATCTGATTTCGATAACTGAACGAATTCGGATTGAGGGTAAAGACATTTCCGAGTTGGACTTCGCGCGGCTGACAGCACAAGTGAAGCAGGCGGCGGACGAACTTGTGAAGCGCGGCCGGCTGGACACGCTGCCGACTTTTTTCGAACACGTCACCGCCATCGCGTTGCTCGCGTTCAGGGAAGCCAAGGTTGAGTTGGCAATTTTAGAAACAGGGCTCGGCGGACGCCTTGACTCAACGACCGCTGCCGAAGCACAGATTGTCGCCATCACGCCCATTGCGATGGATCACGGGGAGTATCTTGGGCACACGCTGGCGGAGATTGCGTCTGAGAAGGCCGCGATTATTCGACCGGGCGTCACGGCGGTTGTGGCGCCGCAGCAGCCGGATGTCCTTGCTGTGATTCAGCGGCGCTGCGAGAGCGTTGGCGTGACAGCCCATCTCGTAGAAAATTACCCGCTTGCTACCGCAAGCGGTTCTGTACCGACACTCGGTTTGCGCGGGCGGCATCAAGTCATGAACGCGGCAACAGCGATTCCGCTCGCTGAAGCATTACGCGACCACGGTTTCCAGATTCATCACGAGTCCATCGTCAGCGGACTTGAGAACGCGAGACATCCCGGTCGGCTTGAATTGTGGGAAGGCGCGCCGTCAATTCTTTTCGATGGCGCGCATAATCCGGCGGCGGCGCGGGCGCTGCGCGACTACCTTGATGAATTCGTCCATCAACCGGTGACAATGATCTTCGGCGCGATGCGCGACAAGGCGCTTTCGGAAATGGAGGCGATTCTCTTCCCTGCTGCCCGCGCAGTCATTCTTTCCGAGCTGGACAACCCGCGAGGTGCGACGATTGAAGATTTGAAAGCTGCTGTACCGCGTGACTTCGACCGAACAAGAGTTCATGAGGCGAAATCAGTCACTGATGCAGTGCGTGTTGCGCGACAGATTAGCAATGCGGATTCTCTGATTCTTGTCACCGGCTCGCTGTATTTGGTCGGGGCTGCTCAACAGCAATTACGTAAACGCTCGCGCGCAGCTATCGACGCGAAGTCTCATTAACACCTCGCTTCAGCGAGGTGACGACGGTTCCGCATAATTGATTCAGCTGTTTCAACGGCTTCAACCGAAACTGTTGAAACAGTTCGGCAAACCTGGAGCGTGCTGGAGACACCTCGCTGGAAGCGAGGTGTGAATAAGACGTCCAAGTGGACTCGTTTGCCCTCGAAGATTTAGCAAACTAAACTTCTCGCTGACCGGAACGTCAGACCTGTCGATATGGAAACGCCCGAGTTCATCGATTCAAAGACGGTCTTCGAAGGCCGCGTCTTCAATGTCAGCGTCGATACGGTTCGTGAAGGCGACCAGACGTACGTGCGCGAGGTCGTCCATCACTCGGGCAGCGCCGTGATTCTTCCTGTGTTCGATGACGGCACAATCGCGCTGGTGAAACAGTATCGTCATCCGGCCGTCAAATATCTCTTGGAATTACCCGCCGGCACATTGAACGACAAAGAACGACCGGAAGACGGCGCGGCGCGCGAACTTGAAGAAGAACTGGGCGTGAAGGCCGGAAAACTCGAGAAGCTTTGCGAGTTCTTTGTCTCGCCAGGTTTTTGCGAAGAGAAGATGTGGCTTTATCTCGCCACCGATTTGCGTGAGACCGAGCAGCGTTTGGAAGACGACGAAGCAATCGAGATCGTTCGGCTGCCACTCGACCGCGCACTTCAGATGATCACTGACGGCGAAATCGAAGACGCGAAGACAATCATCGGATTGCTCTTAGCGGCTCCGCGCATCGGCGTCTCGGCGTTTGCGCCGGATTATCCCGCGGTTTGATCGACGGGGTATCACGTGCCTTGTCGGTGCCGCACCCGCTGAGGTATCTTGGCCGCGCAATTTCGCAGCCACTAACCCGAATGAGAACATCCATCGCGAAAATCACAGTCATTATTACGCTGCTCGCGGCGCCGGCACTCGCGCAACAGTCGCTCGACGCGCTGGTCGATCGCGAGCTGCCGCAACTCGTGAACACTTACAAGATGTTGCATGCCGCGCCGGAGCTGTCGCATTACGAAATCAAGACGTCAGCGTTCCTCGCGCAACAACTTCGCGCGCTGGGTTACGAAGTCACGGAGAACGTCGGCAAGTACGATCGTCCGGAATGGAAGGGCCACGGCGTGATCGCGGTCATGAAGAACGGAGCGGGACCAACCGTACTCGTGCGGAGCGACATGGATGCACTGCCGGTCGAAGAAAAAACGGACCTGCCCTACGCGAGCACAGTAAAAATTAAGAACGACGCGGGTCAGGAAGTCAGCGTGATGCATGCCTGCGGTCACGACATTCACATCACGTCTCTGATTGGAACCGCCACGATGCTCGCGCGGTTGAAAGACCAGTGGCACGGGACGTTGATCTTGATCGGACAGCCGGCGGAAGAAACGATCGACGGCGCGAAAGCGATGTTGGCCGACGGCCTTTATTCCAAGATTCCAAAACCAAATTACATAATCGCTTTGCATGACAGCGCTGATTTGGAAGCCGGCAAAATCAGTTACACGCCCGGCTGGGCGATGGCCAATTCGACCTCCGTGGAAATTACTATCCGCGGACTTGGCGGTCACGGATCAAAACCCGAGGCAACGAAAGATCCGATTGTGGTCGCGGCGCAAGTAATTCTCGCTCTGCAAACAATCGTCAGCCGTGAGAACTCGCCGCTCGATCCGGCTGTGGTCACTATCGGTTCAATTCATGGCGGCGCGAAGTCGAACATTATTCCGGACGAAGTGAAACTTCTTCTGACCGTGCGTTCATACAAAGAAGAAGTACGGCAACACATTCTCGCTTCGATCTCGCGCATCACGAAAAATATCGCGGCGGCCGCCGGCATTCCGGAAGATCGCGCGCCCATAGTCAGAGTCAGCGACACTGAGGTGACGCCGGCGCTTTACAATGACCCGGACCTGACCGAGCGAGTGGCACGGACTCTCGAAAAAACTTTAGGCGCAGACAATGTGGTAAAGGCTCCGCCGATCATGGCCAGTGAAGACTTTGGCCGTTACGGTCTGAGCCAGCAAGTTCCCAGCGTGATGTTCTGGCTCGGCGCAGTCGAGCCCGCCAAGGTCGAAGCGAGCAGACAGTCCGGTAAGCCGCTGCCTTCGTTGCACTCGAGCCTGTTCGCGCCCCAGCCTGAGCCAACGTTGAGAACCGGTGTGAAAGCCATGACCGCGGCGGTGCTGGAGTTGATGAAGAAGTAGAAAACTTTTTGGGGGATCATTGCTAATGGGTAAAGGCGATCAACGTTCACGGCGTGGAAAAATTCATCGAGGAACTTTCGGCAGGCGGCGTCCCAAACCGAAGAAGCACAAGCCGATGATTGCGACCGATGCTTCGGCTGAAAGTCCGGAAGCCGCGCCCGCGACGAAAGAAAAGAAAGAACCGAAAATAGTTAAGAAGCAGCCGAAGGGATAGGACACTTCGGGCTTTCGCGATGCGGTTTCCGAATGCCGCCGCGAAAGCGCAGAATTCGAAACATTTCAAACTCCCCATGCGCCTGGGTTTCTGGAAGAACAAAACAGCCGCAGCGGAAGCCGCGCCGCCACCGGCTCATTTCGAGCTTGGCCGCCGCGGCGAGTCGCTCGCGATTGAGCATCTCGAACAAGCCGGTTACCGAATCGTCGCGTCTAACTTTTCAGTTCCCATCGGTCGCAATCTGCGCGACGTAATCGTGAATGCTGAGATCGACATTGTCGCATACGATGAGATGACTCTCTGTTTTGTTGAAGTCAAGACGCGGGCTTCGGACGATTTCGCGCCGCCGCAGGCAAATGTTGATTTGCGCAAGCGACGGCAAATTGTGCGCGCCGCGCTCGCGTATCGGCGAATGCTGGGCTTGACCAATGCGACGTATCGGTACGACGTGGTGACGGTCGTGGCCAAACCTGACGGGACGGAACCGCGTATAGAGCTGCTGAAAGGTTTCTGGTCAGACGCGCAATTAAGGAAGCGCAAGTGGCAGGAAAACTATTGGGATTGATCGAAAGTCGTCCGTTTTCTCTAGCCCAGGCGTTCACGCCTGGGAAGGAGTACAGGCAAAGGTTTTGTAAGCCCATTTATGGGCTTTCTTTTCGGTGAGGAGAGTTTGAAAGCCTCCTCGAAGGAGGCTGTTGTATTCTTCCTCTATAACCAACGCCCCAGGCGTGAACGCCTGGGCTAGAGAAAACGGTATCAGCTACTAATGACTGATCTCGAACAATACGTCGGTCAAATTCTCGACGATAAATATCGGCTTGAGCGCTTGCTGGGACAGGGCGGCATGGGCGCGGTCTATCTGGCGACGCACCTCGGAACGGATCGTTACGTCGCCTTGAAGCTGATTGCGCCGCAGTTCATGCGCAACGAAGAGTTCGTCGAACGCTTCAAGCGCGAAGCGCGCGCCGCCGGACGCCTTCGTCATCCGAATGTCGTCGATGTCACTGACTTCGGATTCTCCGGTGACGACCACGATCGTGTCGCGTATCTGGTGATGGAGTATCTCGATGGCTGCACGCTAAGCGACGTGCTCGCCGAAGAAAACCGCCTGCCGCTCGATTGGGTCGTGGATATTCTCGAACAGGTTTGCGCTGCCGTTCACGAAGCGCATCAACAGGGCATCGTTCACCGCGACTTGAAACCCGACAACATTTGGCTCGAGCCGAATGGCCTCGGCGGTTATCGCGTGAAGGTGCTCGACTTTGGCATCGCGAAGCTCGCCGAAACGGGCGCAACACCTGCTCACGTCGCTGCCGGGGCTGAATCAATTGATTCCGCGGCAGCGGCGCAACCTGCGCTGGAAGCTGCCACACTGATTTATCCGGCAGCCGAAGGCGACGGGCAAGCAACGCAGAATTCCACAGATGCCAAACAGCAAACTCGTCTGCTGGATGCTCGACAGACTGCTGGGCTCGCCATCGCGACTGCGGCGCCGGCACATACCGCGGCGGCAGGGCTGACGCGCGTCGGGTCGATTCTTGGAACGCCGCTTTACATGTCGCCGGAGCAATGCCGCGGCGAAAAGTCGGATGCTCGATCAGACATCTACAGCATCGGCGTAATCGCTTACCAGATGTTGACGGGCGCGCCGCCGTTCACGGGTGACACCGCGAAAGTCATTCGCGCGCACAACGAAAACCAACCAACGCCAGTGCGCGAGATGAATAAAAAGTTGCCGAAGCGCGTCTCTCGCATGGTGATGTCGGCGCTGGAAAAAGATCGCGACAGCCGGCCGCAAACTGCCATTGCCTTCGCGCTTGCCATGCGTGCAAACGCCGATGGACTCGGCGCTCTGTATCGGCGCGCGTTTGCACTTTACAGCGAGTACTTTCCCAAATTTCTAAAGCTGTCACTCTTGGCGCATATTCCCGTGATCATCGTGACGGGTCTGGCCATCGCTTATCGATTCGCTGAACCGCGATTTGGTCTTGGAATGAAGCTCGGGCTCGGCATACCTCTCGCTCTGTTTCAAATCGTCTCGGGTTTCGTGTCTGGTTCGATTATCTCCGGCGTCACGGCTGTGATCGTGACGCAGTTAGCGGTCGCGCCGATGAAACCGGTGCAGTTGCGTGCTGCTTTCGACATCATGCGGCGCCGCTGGAAGCCATTTCTCAAGACCGCGCTCAACGTAATCATTCGCATGGCGATCGGCTTCGTGCTCTTGATAATTCCCATGATTGTGGTGCAGGTGCGTTATCTGCTGTGGGGACCGGTCGTGCTCATGGAAGGTTTGGAAGGAAAGGCAGCCCTGAAGCGGGCCCGCGCGCTGGCCTCGCGTTCGTGGCGCACGATCATTCTGGCGATGCTGATTCAGTTTTGCGTGCCGGCGATTGTGGGAGGAATTATCGGAGGGCTGCTGGGGCTCAACACGACCGCGCATGCACAGCACGCCTGGCGCGTCAGAGTCACGGGTCAACTTTCATCGCTGATCAATATCTTCGTCTTGCCGCTGTTGGCGATCGTGCCGGCGCTGCTTTACCTGAAGATGCGACAGTTCGGCGGCGAAACGCTGAACGATGTGATGACGCAGCTCGAAGACTTTGAAGGCGCGAAAAGCAAGTGGCAGCAGCGCATGCGCACGCGTTTGACCGTCACGCCACAAAGCCGGACACCAACTTACTGATTCTCCGCTGTTTTCTCCGATCCGCGCGGCGGCGCGTTCTTCACGTACTTGTCAAACCAATTCAGCCGTTCCGCCAACACGTGCAGCAGAGTCTCGCGCGCGGCATAACCGTGCGCTTCGAACGGCAGCGTCACGTAACGAACGGTTGCGCCCTGACCTTTCAAGGCCATGTAGAATCGTTCTGACTGAATCGGAAAAGTTCCGGAGTTATCGTCGGCTTCGCCGTGCATTAGCAGGATTGGATCCTTGATGTGATGCACGTACCAGAACGGCGACATCTTCGCGTACAGGTCCGGAACTTCCCAGAAAGTGCGGCGCTCGTTCTGAAAACCAAACGGCGTCAGCGACCGATTGTAGGCGCCGCTTTCCGCGAAGCCTGCGCGGAACAGCCGCGAATGCGCGAGCAGATTCGCCGTCATGAACGCGCCGTAGCTGTGACCGCCGACGCCAATGCGATCGCGATCGCCCACGCCCATATCAACGACTTTGTCGATGGCCGCTTCGGCGCTGGAGACAAGTTGCTCGACGTACTTGTCGTTCGCGGTTTCGCCAGCGCCGACGATGGGCATGGTCGGATTGTCGAAAATCGCGTAACCCGACAACAGCAGAAACAGATGCGAATAGCCGCTCACAATCGTGAAGCGATTCGGCGAGCCGGTGATTTGGCTGGCCGCATCCGGATCGCCGAACTCGCGCGGGTAAGCCCACATGATCACCGGGACGCGCGTTCCCTTTTTGTAACCCGGCGGCAGGTACAGCGTCGCGGAGAGCTTCACGCCGTCTTTGCGCGTGTAGGTGACGAGCTGATGAGTCACGCCGCGCAGTTGCGGCTGGGGATCCTTGAAGTCAGTTACCTTGCGGCCGAGCGTGGTCATCCCTCCCAACACACGAATCCAGTAATTCGGCGGGTCGCCTGGGGTCTCGTA
>DASYTZ010000009.1:0-9947 GCA_036001745.1 Pyrinomonadaceae bacterium | reverse complement strand
CGCGTAAGTCAACGACGGGCCCGTAGATAGGGTGTTGATGTTGTAAATGTTCCGGAACCACTCGAAGCCATACTTAATGGTATGTCTTCCATAGATGTTCTGGAGCTTGGCTGACCCCTCATAGCGGTTGCGGTCCTGGGTCGAGAACAGACCAAAGCCCGGGCCGCGGAAGAAGTTGCGCGTCAGCGTGCCGCCGCGACCGTCTACGAAGTCAACAAAACCCGTATTCGTGGCGGTCGAAAAGCCACTTGCAACGACACCAGTCTGGACAACCGGAAGCACCGCACCACCGCGAAGCACCGCAAAGTTGTCGGTGATGAGCGGATCGGTTGTCGACAGCGGAATCGTATTAGCGCGCTGGAAGTGGAAACCGGCCATGAACTCACCAACCCAAGTGGGTCGGAAGGTTGAGTTCAGACGGAATGCGTAGTTGTGGCCGCCCGTCTCCTGTTTTCCGAGGAACGCATTGATGTCCGAGCCATAACCCGAAACGTTGGTCAAGGCGCCGGTCGCCAGGAAGCCTTCGATTTTGGTGAAGTCACCAAACGTCGAGAAGTTGAAGACGTGATTCTGAGTAACCTGCCACGTCAGCTTGCCTGCGTAGAACGGGGTGCGGACTTTGTTTTCCGCCGCCGTCCGGAGTGTTTGCGTCAGGTAGAAGTTCTTGCGAGTTTGCGGGTTGAACGCGCCGAAGAAGCTCAGCTTGTTCTTGATGATCGGACCACCGATGTCACCGCCGACGTCGGCTTCAGAGAAGCCATTCTGGGCTGAACCGGTGAACGGGAAGTTCTTCGTTTCGCGCACCAAGCCCTTCGTGGTGACGTAGCCAAAGAGGTCGCCGTGAAACTCATTACCACCGCTCTTGGTCAGAACGTTGAAGATGCCGCCTGTGGCACGGCCGTATTCTGCGCCGTACGCACCGGTCTTGATCTCAACTTCCTGCACAAACTCAAACGGCAGGTTCGCGCCCGATCCGCCGAATGCGG
This sequence comes from Pyrinomonadaceae bacterium, assembly GCA_036001745.1. Classification (GTDB taxonomy): domain Bacteria; phylum Acidobacteriota; class Blastocatellia; order Pyrinomonadales; family Pyrinomonadaceae; genus UBA11740. The sequence continues at coordinate 8,961 of DASYTZ010000009.1, read as the reverse complement.
GGTCGGTCGTGTTTACGCCATCGAGGATGTAGTTGTTTTCCGGACCCGACGAACCGCTAACCGAGGGATCGCGTTCGCGGCCAGATGCGTCACGCAAGCCCGAACGAACGACGCTCGGCGCAATGGTGTAAAGCCCCTGGACTGTGCGCGCAGTCGGGAAGTTCGAAAACTGATCCGTCGAAACGTTCGTGCCGCGCGTGGTCGATGTTGGATCGATCGCCGCACCGGACGTGTCGGTGATTGTGACTGAAGCTGTCGCGCCGGCAATCTGAACCGAGATGTCAGCCGTCGAGGTCTTGGAGAGATTTACCTCCACATTGTCTTTCTTGCCTTCCGCAAACCCGGCAGTTGCCGCCACCGTCACGGTGTACTTGCCCGGCGGAACCTGCGAGACAATGTAGCGGCCTTGGTCATTAGTCGTCGCTGTCAGCGGCGAAAGGAGCGTCCCTCCCGACACCGTGATGCCCGCATTTGGAACTGCCTTACCTTGCGGATCCAGCACGCTGCCTTCGATTGAACCCGTTGTTGCGGTTTGTGCCATAGCGCTCACTGCGAACAGCGCCAGGCACATTGCAAAAACGAACATCAAAACTTTTCTCATCTTTATGTTTCCTTTCATTGAAGCTCAAAAAATTGAAGCTTCGAGTTAATTGAATTCAATTCACTGGCCGACCCTTGGCCGAAGCGGCCAGCCTAATAATTCCGATATGTCTGCGGCGTCGCGGCGTGCCTTTGTCGTTGGCAATTCGTTAAGTCTCATCCGGATCGTCCGCAAAAGAGTAAATTCCGCAGCTCTTTAAGCAATGACGATGCCAAAACAGCGCTGGCTATCTGACTGCGGAAACGCGCGACTTTGGCGTGTTCTGCACGTGTTGAAAATCCGAAATTTCGGTTTTAGTCCGAAATTCCGGAAACAAGTCGCAGCGATGTCTCCGTGCCGTTAGAATCAGGTTTTCCCCTATACCCATTCAGCCCGTGTGATAGACTGCGCCATCCCGATTTCCTTTTAGGTTCGCAGACTTGTCTCAACGTATCTATCGCGATCCGGTTCACAACATCATTCCTCTGCGTGACGACGCTGAGGGCCAACTCATGATTCGCTTGATCGATGCGCCCGAGTTTCAGCGGCTGCGTCGCATCAAGCAACTCGGACTCGGCCTTTATACGTATCAGGGCGCGGAGCATTCGCGCTTCACGCACAGCCTCGGCGCGCTGCACTTGATGACACGCATTTTGGATCGGTTAAGCGAGAACTATGAGATCGCGTTTGACGATCGAATCGCTGTACGCGCAGCGGCTTTGCTTCACGACGTCGGGCATGCGCCATTCTCGCATGCGATGGAAAAGACGCTCGGCGTCCATCACGAGCAACTAACGATCGCGGCAATTACTTCGGAAGAAACGACCCTGCATAAAACACTCTCGACCTTCAGTGGCGATTTGCCGCATCGTGTCGCTTCAATCATCGCCGGAGATTTCCAGCCGGCCGCGCTGGCCCAACTAGTTTCGTCCCAGCTCGATGTCGATCGAATGGACTACCTTTTGCGCGATTCGTTGATGACCGGCGCGAAGTATGGCCTTTACGACCTCGAATGGATTATCAACGCGCTGCAAATTGACGAGGAAAACGATCGCGTATACGTCGCGGCGCGCGGCGTGTATGCAGTCGAAGAATATTTGCAGGCGCGTTACTACATGTTTCGTCAGGTTTACTTTCATCGCACGTTGCGATCTGCCGAAGCCGTGCTGCGTTCTGCTTTGCGCCGCGCGTTGGAGCTGACGGCAAGTGCCGCCGATGTCTGGGACGCGCCCGGAGCGCCGTTCGCCAAAGTCCTTCGTCGCGAGCCGCTGACTATTATTGAGCACCTCCAGATCGATGATTCAGACGTCATCTTTCATTTGAAACAATGGCAAGCTGCGAGTGACGCAATCCTCAGCGATCTGAGCCACAGGTTCGTCGAACGAAAATTATTCAAGGCCATCGACCTCGACATGCCGGAAGATGAGCGCGTCGCTTTCATCGCCGCCGCACGCGAGGTAGTAGAACGCGGCGGATTCGACGCCGATTATTATTTCATTGAAGATCGCGCGACCGACGTGCCTTACTACGGCTACTACACCGGCGAAGGCGCGGAAGAACGTGCGCGGATCTACGTAGAAGATGGATACTCCCATCCGAAGATTCGTGAGATCAGTGAAATCAGCGACGCCGTGCGCGGACTGCGCCGCGGTTACGAGTTGCATCGCGTCTGTTTCCCGGCCGAAGTGAAAGAAGAGGTCTATCGCCTTTACCACGGCTCTTCAGCGACGAGTGCGGGCAGTAGGGCTTCAGCTTCTAACTAAGTCTGCGCTTGCGGTACTCTAAAGGCGGCGGAGGGATTAGCCGCCCTGAATTTTTTGTGAAATGAACAAGGTTGGATCATGCACAGTCGCTTTCATCATCGTCCTACTGTCGGTTTGCAACCTGCGAGCGCAAGCAGACAAAGCTCCGCAGGTAACGAAGGTTTTCGCCGCATTGGTAACTCCTATCGATACCAGGACCAGTGTTCGTGACGAAGAAGTCACGCTGACAACAATCAACGACGTGGTCGTAAATAGCAAAGTTATTATTCCCAAAGGCGCGAAAATTGTTGGTCATGTTGCTGGAGTTTTAAGCAAGGGAAAGGACGAACCGAAGTCAGTTCTCGCCATCGCGATCGACAGGGCGATTGGTAACGGCAGTGATATTCCCCTGCAAGCGATCATCGTGGCGATCGCCGCGCCGCAAAAATCGCTCACCGACGGCCCGACGTACGGCATGATGCACTCCAACGAGCCAAAGATGAGCGGCTCAACGACCTCCGGCGTCACCTCGTCGGGAACTTTGCCGGCAAGTAGCAAGGCCAGCTCAACCGCCACCGTCGCCACGGCGCAACTCAAAAGCGCGCAGGATCAGCCTTTCTTGCTGAATGACGACTCTCAAGGCGCGATCGGTTATGAAGACGTGGCGATCTCCTGGCACCTGACAATTCCGCCACCACTGACAATCTTCGCGACCAGAGGCAAAAGGCTGAGACTGGAGGCGGGCAGCCAAGTGCTGCTGCGCATGGTGCCGCCAAAAATTTCCAACTAGACCGGTCGACTCATTTTGTGCCCCTCGTTGTCACTCCTTCGGAAGCTTGTAACCGCTTACGTGTTAGTGCTGCTGACTGGGATATTGGTCGCGGACTCACTCGCACAAACACCGTCACTTCGAATTGCGGTTCTTGATTTTGGCAAGACTGCGACCGGCCGCGCCGCCGTCGAAGCAATCTCACAACAAATCTCGAATAATGCGAATGTCGCTTTTGTCGATCGTGATCAGGCAAGGGCTGCCGCTGCCGGCATCAGCTACGCGGGCTCGCTAAATCTTTCGTTAGCAGAAGCGCGCGACCTGGGCGCGGCGATTGGCTGTGACTTCTTTTTTGCCGGCGAGGCTGACACTGTGCGCCGATCGCCCTCGAGCGGTCCCGCATATTTCGATTCGTACGCTTCCATTTTCATCATCAGCGCGCGCACCGGCCGATTGATTCTGTGGGAGAGGTCCGCCGGCAGGCGTCCCGCTGCGCACGATGCCGAGAAAGATTTGATTCAGGAGTTAACGGCCGCGCAAACGGTGAACCGTTACACCGCTGCTATGTTCCGCGCGATCGAAGACGAAAGAGCCGAGCGCGCGCACGCCGTTGAGCAAGCCACACCCGTAATCGAAGCGATGTCGGACGAGATGTACGAAGCGGATAACGGGGCGCGGCCGCCGCGGCCGTTTCGTAGACTAAAGCCTGCTTATCCGGAAGCTGCCGCCCAGGCGAAGGTTGAAGCGGTCGTAGACGCGCTCGTGGATGTTGATGAGAAAGGCGAAGTGGGGCGCGTCGAGATCGCTCGCTGGGCCGGCTACGGATTAGATGAATCGGTACTCGCTACAGTCAAGCAACTGCATTTCTTTCCGGCAATGCGTAATGGCCGCGCGATCCCGATGCGCGTGCTACTGCGCTACAACTTTCGCAAGCCTACACCGCCTTAGTCGAGCACGCCGCTCAACGTGTTATCATCGCTCTTCAACGCAGCAGCGAATCATCAATGCTTTATTTGTCGCAGGTCTTAGGTCGACCGATTGTCGATCTCGAAGGTGAGCGTGTCGCCACGCTCAAGGATGTAATCGTGCGTCTGGGCGAGGGCGATCATCCGCCGGTGGCGGGGTTTGTCGCGCGTTATCGGCGGCGTGACTTTTTCCTGTCGCGTTGGCGTATTTCGGATTTTGACGTGCAGGGTGTGCGTTTGAATTCAGACATTCTCGATCTGCGACCATTCACCCGGCGTGATGGCGAAGTTTTGCTGGCGCGCGACGTACTCGACAAGCAACTGATCGACGTCGATGGCAAACGGGTTGTCCGCGTGAACGACGTGCAGATAATCGAGGCCGCCAACGAATGGCGCGTCACCGGCGCCGACGTGAGCCTTGCCGGACTGTGGCGGCGGCTGGCGCCGGCTTTCATGCGCCGCGGACGGCCGGTCGAGGTCATCGATTGGGCCGACGTCGGCTATCTCGCCACCGACGCGGCCACTGTCCAACTGAAATCGTCACGGGGCAAACTCGCCCGTCTGCATCCGGTGGAAATCGCGCGACTTGCGGAAGCGTTTTCCTATCAACAAGGCGCGGAAATCGTCGAGTCGCTTGATGACGAAACCGCCGCCGAAACGCTCGAAGAAATGGCCGCCGCGCGCCAGGCGCAGATTCTCGGCGACATGGATGAAGAGCGCGCCGCGGACATCCTTGAACACATGTCGCCGGATGAAGCCGCCGATGTGCTGGGCGATCTTCCGGAAGAAAAGGCGGAAGACTTGCTCAACCGCATGGAGGATGACGAGCAGTCTGAAGTCGCGGAGCTGCTGCCGTACGAAGATGACACTGCCGGGGGCTTGATGACGACAGAGTTCGTCACCCTGCCGCGCGACTTGACGGTCGGCGAAGCCCTGGCGCGTCTTCGCGAAATGGCTGAAACGCCGAACATGATTTATTACTTATACGTCGTCGAGACGGAAGCGTCCTGGAAACTTGTCGGCGTCATCGCGCTGCGCAGCTTGATTCTTTCGGATCCTTCGGTGCCGCTCGCACAGGCGATGCGGACGGAGTTGCAAGTTGCGCATCCAGACGATAACGCTGGCGACGTCGCGCAAAAGATTGCCGAGTACAACCTGCTCGCTCTGCCGGTCGTTGATGAAGTTGGTGATATTTTAGGAATCGTCACCGTAGATGACGCCATTGAGATTCTGTTGCCGAAAGACTGGCGGCAGCGTTTGCCGAGACTGTTGGCCTGAGTCAGAACCGCCTGCGGTAGCGGGTGGTTGATCTTTTGCATCCACTCTACCAGCAGCAAATCGAAAATGTCAGAGGACCCTCCGAGTGTCAGAACCGCGCAGCAACGTCGGAACGGCTGGACGCCGCATCCTGCGGCGTGGCGCTCAGGGTGTGCGCCGCACTGTCGCGCGACGACCGCGCGTTTTCCTCTATCTCTCAATCCTCGGGCCTGGCGTCATCACCGCTAACGCCGGCAACGACGCAGGCGGCATCGCCACGTTTTCTTCAGTTGGCGCCGAACACGGATACAAACTTCTCTGGCTTCTGATTCCGCTGATTATCAGTCTGGGAATCGTGCAGGAGATGTGCGCGCGCATGGGCGCGGTGACCGGCAAGGGTCTCGCGGATTTGATCCGCGAACGCTTTGGTGTGCGTTGGACGGCGCTGGTCATGTTTGCCCTGCTGATTGCAAACGGCGGCGTCACGGTTTCCGAGTTTGTCGGCATTGCCGCGGCCATGGAGCTGTTCGGCATAGCACGCTACATCTCAGTTCCCATCGCAGCCTTCGCAATTTGGTGGCTGGTCGTCAAAGGCAGTTATCAAAGAGTCGAGCGGGTGTTTCTCGTGATGTCGCTCGTGTTTCTTGGTTATGTTGTCTCGGCGTTTCTCGCGCATCCGTCCTGGGGGACAGTCGCGCGCGCGACCGTGCATCCATCGTTCGAGTTCACGCCAATGTATCTCTTCACCTTCGTCGCGATTATCGGCACGACTATTTCGCCTTACATGCAGGTGTTCATCCAATCATCAGTGGTCGAAAAGGGCGTGCGGCCGGAAAACTATTACCTGACGAGGGCGGATGTTTGGGTCGGGACAATTTTCGCAGTCGCAATCGTCTTCTTTATCGTCATTTCGACTGCCGCAACCTTGAACATCCGCGGCGAACACGTCGATTCAGCCGCGCAAGCGGCACGCGCTCTGGGGCCATTGGCCGGCGTTTACGCGCAACTGCTATTCGGTGTCGGCTTGTTCGGTGCTTCGATGATGGCTGCGGGAGTGGTGCCGCTGGCAACCGCTTATTCAATCAGCGAGGCCCTTGGTTTCGAGAAAGGGGTCTCGAACACCTTTCGCGAGGCCCCGACGTTTCTTGGCATTTTCACTTTCCTGGTGGCGCTCGGCGCCTTAGTCGCAATGATGCCGGGGCTGCCGATTATTCGAGTGCTGCTGGTCACGCAGGTCATCAACGGCGTTCTGCTGCCCGTAATTCTGATCGCCGTACTTCGTCTGGTGAACAATCGCGAGTTGATGGGCCGTTACGTCAATGGCCCGCTTTACAACATCGCCGCCTGGACGACCGCGGTGATCGTCTCGGCGTCGTCGCTTCTCCTGATTGGCGTCACAATCTTCAGATAGCCACGCACGCGAACACATCAAACTTCCTGCTCGCAAACGCAGGGATTTGATGATAAAAGTACACTCGCTTCATCGCAGTCTCATTCGGTTTTGAGAGCTTCGCGTGACGGTCACTTCGCGACAAAAGAGCAACATCCTTCTCTATCTCGTCGCCACCGTAGTGGTGGGCGTGGCGACTTTTCTGTTTCTTAGGTTCTTTGGAAGTCAAACCGGCGTCCACTACTTCGAAGGCCTGTGGAGAATTCCCTGGCTGGTGCTTCTGACACTGCTGGCATACACCAGCATCCGCGTTCTTAACGCCCTACTGTTTGATTTTGCGTTTCGCGTCCGACGAGGCTATGAGGCGCCAACTCTCGTGCGCAACATCTTCACTCTGGTTGCGTTGGCAATTTTCTTTGTACTGATCTTCAATCGGGTCTACCAGGAAGTTAACCTCGGCGCGCTCTTCACCACCTCTGCAATCTTCGGCGTCATCATCGGTCTCGCCCTTCAGGATACGCTGGGAAATTTCTTTTCCGGCATTTCACTGCATGCGGATCGACCGTTTCAGGTCGGCGACGTGATCGTTGTTGGCCCACAGAAACATACGGGCGTAGTTGAAGGAATCACCTGGCGGGCGGTAAAGATCAGGACTTTTCAGAATCACATAGTGCTGGTCAGCAACAGCATGGCCGCAAAGGAGGCCATCGAAGTATGCCCGCGAGAGAATGTGAACGCGCGGCTGGTTTTCTTCAGCACGCTATATTCAGATTCACCAGCCAAAACAATTCACGTCGTGCGAGAGGCCATCCGCGAAGCCGATAACGTCTCGCAGAAGATAACGCCGATTGTGCGGATTCAAAGCCTTGGCGACTCTTCCATTGAATGGGAGGTCAAATACTGGCTCCAGGACTATGCCAAATACAACGACACCGACGCGCTGGTCCGCCAGTTGATTTGGTACGCGCTGCGCCGTGCGAATATCACGTTCGCATTTCCCACCCGCACACTGCACCTGGAACGAAGGACGCCGGAATCCCTGGTTACTGGCCCGCAGAAGGAGATCATCGAACGGCTTTCGGCGGTCGACATTTTCGCCCCGCTTTCGGTCGAAGAAACCGAGAAGCTTGCGACCGGCGCTGTCAGACATATCTTCGCTCCCGGCGAACTAGTCATTCGCGCCGGCGATCAGGGCTCGTCTATGTTTGTTGTTCATAACGGCCGCGTGCAGGTTCAAGTCTCCGACGGCGGCAAGCCTCGCGCGGTTGCCGTTCTAAGTGAAGGCGCTTTCTTCGGCGAGATGGCGCTCTTCACCGGCGAGCCGAGGACCGCCAACGTGGTCGCGCTCGAAGAAACCGAAGTGCTGGAGATTGGACATGCGGCCATGAAGCACCTCTTCGACACCAACCCCGATTTGGCCGAGGCCATAAGCTGGACCATCGCCGAACGCCGCGCCGGGCTCCAGGCCTCCTCGCAACAGCCCGTCAAAGCCGCGGAAGTCGAATCCGCCGGCCTCCTTTCCTCCATCAAGCGGTTCTTCGGTTTAGGTTAGAGAGGTGGCAGAACGTCCTTTTTTGCGGCTCTTTTTCGGGACCGTTTCGACCGGCTGTCGATTTGACAACATTACGCTCAGATATTATTATGCGCACGTACTCAGGGCGGAACATCCGCCGAGGGAAAAGATAATCTTTCTAAGTTCAGGAGGTTGTTAGACCATGACTATCACTCGTTACGATCCGTTTCGGGATTTGCGAAGTCTTCAGGACGAAGTAAACCGCCTTTTTACTGGCAATGTGGCACGCACCTTCGACGATGAAGGCATCGCGCGGGGCTCGTGGAATCCGAGCGTAGACATTTACGAAAACAAGGAGCAGATCGTGCTCGAGGCAGAGTTGCCAGGTATGAACCGCGAGGACTTTGATCTTTCGATCGAGAACAACGTGGTCACGCTTCGCGGTGAGCGGCGCTTCGAAAAGAAGGACGACACTGACAATTATCACCGGGTTGAGCGTGCGTACGGCAGCTTTACGCGCTCATTCACCTTGCCCAACACGGTAACGGCGGAAGGCGCAACGGCCGACTACCGCAACGGCGTGCTCCGCGTGACGATACCGAAACGCGAGGAGACGAAAGCGCGCCGCATTGAGGTCAAGGGCGAGAGCGGCGAAGAGCCGAAGACGATTGAAGCAAAAGCTGAGAAAGCGTCGGCTGCAAAAAGCTAATCGCTCGGTGGGTGCTTTGCTGGACGGGGCGGCTGG
>DASYTZ010000008.1:0-5157 GCA_036001745.1 Pyrinomonadaceae bacterium | reverse complement strand
CGGCGGCCAGTTGTTGGCGCCTGCCACTCTCGAGGCACTGAAAGAGAACATCGTGAAAGACATCGGCGCGCATCACGCGGCCGAGCCTTTGTCGCGCGGACTTGGGTTGGAGATTTTGCGCCGGCGTCACTTTGCGCACGCGTCGGTCGATTTGTTTCGCACGGTCGTCAATGATTTGGAGAAAGCTCAGTCGGTAGTTATCGAGAAGGACATTGCCCGGTTGCCGGAACATGGGCGCGCGATGTCGAAAGCTGACGCCGCCCTGCGCGACCGGCTCGAGGCAGTTTATCGCGAGGCCAAACTCGCGTCGCCCAGTATCGGCGAGGCTTTGACGCGTGCGGGCGTTGCCGCGCCCGAGCAACAGCACGGCCGGAAAGTTCTGCAAGTGCTGATCGACTCAGGCAAACTCATTCGCGTCGATGGCGACATGTTCTTTCATCGCGACGCGCTGGACGAAATGATTGGAAGGCTGCGCACGCTTGCCGCAAAGACGCCGGACCGGGCGCTCGATGTGCCTGCCTTCAAAGAGATGACCGGGATTTCGCGGAAGTACGCCATTCCGCTGCTGGAATATTTGGATCGAGAGCGGATTACGAGGCGCGAGGGAGATCGGAGGATAGTACTTTAGTTGCAAAGCGCAAAGGGGAGAGGGCAAGGGAAAGAAAGATCGTTGCGCTTGGCTCTTTGCTCTTTGCCGCTACGGAGTTGTTCCTTCGACTGGATATCCTGCTTTCTTCCAGGCGTCCAGTCCGCCCAACAAAGCCGCCGCGTCCGTAATTCCTTTTTCGTTGAGTGTGAGCACCGCACGGGCGCTCGTGTGTTCGGCCGGTCAAGTACAGTAGGTCGCGATGAATTTGCCTTTCGGCACCTCGTTGACGCGGGTCGCGAATTCGCCCGCTGGAATCAGAACCGCTCCCCTGATGTGACCCTGTTTGTAGGCCGCGTCATTGCGGGTATCGACGATGAAGACCTTGTTCTCTTCCCACATCTTATGAAGTTCATCGGCGGTGATCCGGCGCGCGCTGTCCAGGGGGTCGTGCACTTGTTGCGGCGGCGCCGGCGATTGCGACTGCGTGAGATTCGGCATTCGTGTTAGTGACCCTTCGCGTGAATTACAGGCGACGAGCAGTGCCGCGCCTACTATTGAAGCTGACAGAGAAATAAGAAGATTGCGCATTGGATAAACTCCCGAAAGTATCTTGAACTCGCCAACTAATCTACAACTTTGGCCGCGTGATGCAAAGCTCGCTGACGGTGAGGTTGTGTCTACTTCCTTAGTGTCCGTCTGCGAAAAACCTCTGCGCTCCTCTCTGCGGTTAGGCGACGTCTAAAAACATTTACCGCAGAGAAAAAGCCGAGGCAAGCGCAGAGACTGCAGAGGATGGGTCGAGATTTTCAAATTAGGAGAGCGCCAGTTCATCGAGCAAAGACTTTACATCTGCGGTTGTGGCACCGGCTGAGTGCGGGCGAACGACGGCAGCGGGGTCACAACCTTCCCCGCAGGCACGCACAAAACCGGACAAGGCGCATTTCGCACCACGCGTTCGATCTCTGAACCCAACGCCGGTGCGCCACCAAATAGCGACGCGTGCACGGTTCTGCCGATGACGATCAAGTCCGCGTCAATTTCCGCAGCCATCCTCACGATCTCCGCGTACGGCCGCCCTTCGGCAACGTGTGTCTTGACGCGGCCATCGCCTTCGCGCGCAAACGTCTGCATCCGCTGGCTAACTTCATCGCGCATGCGCTTCAACGCTGAGATGCCGCCGTCCGGAAACATCGTAGAGATCTGTTCGAAGTAATCCCCAATGACATAAGCGGCGTGAAGTTCGGCGCCGTAAGCGTCGGCCATCTCGCGCGCGGCGCTGGTCGCGGCAATCGACGAGGGACGAAAATTTGTCGCCAGCAGAATGCGATGCAAACGGATTTCGGTTGAGCCGCCGTGATGCTCGACAAAGTCGTGTTGCGGCGGCCGAATGGTCAACACCGGACACGGCGCTTCCGCAATGATCTCTTCCGCGGTCGATCCGAACAGGGCGCGCGCAAGTCCGCGACGGCCATGGGTCACGACCGTCACCAAATCGATGTCGTAATCGCACACGGCCTTGGCTATTTCCGCAGCCGGTTCGCCTTCCACGAGCACTGGCTCGACTTCAAGTCCGGCAAACAGCGGATCGACCAGGAGCGCTTTCACTTCGTTGCGCAGTTGCAAAAGCCAATGGTTCTCTTGATCCGCGAGGACTCGTTCCGGCAACGTCAGAAGGTTCGCCGGAACTTGTGCGTCCTGCACGCTGAATAACACGACGCGGCCGTGGCCTTCGCGCGCGAATCCTGCTGCATACTTCAGTGCCGAACGCGCATGCGGCGTGAAATCGGTTGGAAAGAGAATGTTTCTGAAAGACATGATCTTTGTGCTTTGTACTTTGTGCTTTGAAAAAACAAATACAAAGAACAAAGTGCGAAAGACGTTTTTTCTAGAGAACTTTCGTTCCCGCGATGCGATCGAGTTGTTCCTTGAACCCGGAAGTCGCCATTGCTTCAGGATTCTTGCGCGCGACGCGAGCCAACTCAAGCGCGATGCGTTCACGCGTGCGGCGCGCACGCTCGCCCGTCGCAAGTTGATCGACTACGCGCCGCAATGCTTCACTCACGCCGGCGACGAAACCTTCGGGAACCTCTTCACCGCTGATTGTAACCGACGAGTTCTCGTACCGCAGCGATCCACTCAACGGATCCAAAAACGGGTAGTCGTCGCCGAGCGCAATGCGCGACTGCTGAAATATCGCCGGGAAGTCGACTCCCAGCGACGTTGCCGCACGCTCCATGGCAGCGATTAGCTCACCGGCCAATCTAGTTGTCTCGTTCGCGTCCGCCGTTGCGGTCAGCGGCGGTTCGCGCACGAATGTCGTCTCAGCGACAGATTCATCAGCGTCCTTGCCGGCGGACGACGCAACGGACTCGGGCGTCGCGGCCGACGTCTCGGCGGGCGCAGTGTCGACAGCATCGCCGCACGGCATGGCTGCCTCATCAGCGCCTTCGTAGACACTTATCTTGCCCGGCGATTCGCGCACGCGCAGCACCAGCCGGTGCAGCGCAGACTCTTCGATTACGTCAGTTCCCGCAGCGCGATCAATTTCGTGGACCAGAGGCGTGTCGCTGCCTTTGAGAAAAACGTCGGCGGCGTAATCGTCCAACTCCACGTGGATTCGACCGACGAACGAACGCTGGGAAAGGTATCGCAGCAATCCCCAAAGGTTGACGAAGCTGGTATCCAGATTGTCGTAGAGAACGCGCGCGGGCCTGGCTTCTGAAGTCATTTTTCGCGAGATGGTAATCGACGCGAGTCTAACAAGCACAAGCGGCGAAGCGCAAAGGGCAAAGCGCGAAGCGCCCGCGCTCTTCCCCCTTCCCTCTTTGCTCTTTGCCCTTCGCTCGTTCTTTGTTATTCTCCGCGGCAATTCCGAAACGCGATCGGCTGACGGAATCCGACTGAAGGAGACAAACACTTTGCTTCGCGGACTCTTTCGCACGAAAAAACTCGACGACATTCTGGCGGCTGCCCAGGAAGAGGGCCACAAACTAAAGCGTACGCTTGGGCCAATCAACGTCACGCTGCTGGGCATCGGCGCGATCATTGGCGCCGGCATTTTCGCAACTGTAGGAACGGCGGCTGCCGGCGATGCGGCGCGCCCGGGCGCAGGCCCCTCGCTGACGTTTTCGTTTGTTATTACCGCTATCGTTTGTGCGTTCACCGCGCTGTGCTATGCCGAGATGGCGGCGATGGTTCCAATTTCCGGATCGGCGTATACCTATTCCTATGCGACGCTCGGTGAGTTGGTGGCCTGGATTATTGGCTGGGACCTGATGCTGGAATACGCGATCGGCAACGTTGCGGTCGCGATTAGCTGGGCAAACTATTTTCGCTCGTTCATCGAAGACGCTTTCGGCGTCAGTATTCCGCAGTGGCTCTCAACCGACTTTCGCACCGCCCGAAAGATTCCTGGCTTAATTGAAAGCGCGCCGCACATCCTGGGCGTGCCGATAGTTTTCAACCTGCTGGCGTTCGGCATTGTGGCGCTGATCACGATCGTGCTGGTCTGGGGAATCAAGGAATCCGCTCAGTTCAACGCGGGAATGGTGTTGGTCAAAGTGCTCGTGCTGCTTTTCTTCATCGCGATCGCGCTGTATTTTGTGTCGCCTGCAAAGATGACCGCTAACTGGCATCCCTTCCAGCCCCTGGGGTGGGGCGGCACACTTGCCGGAGCTGCCGTGGTCTTTTTTGCCTATATTGGCTTTGATGCGGTCTCAACCGTGGCGGAAGAGACAAAGAATCCGGCCAGAGATCTGCCCATCGGCATCATCGCCAGCCTGGTTATCTGCACAATCTTTTATGTAGTCGTGGCGGCGGTGTTCACCGGATTGATTCCATATCAGGAGTTGGTTCGCAGATTATCAACCGAACAAGCTGAACCGCTGACGATGGCCCTTAACCACGTGGCGCCGAACGCGAAGTGGGCTAGTGCGATCGTCGCCTTCGGTTCAGTGGTCGCGCACACGGCGGTGCTGCTTGTCTTTCAGTTGGGGCAGCCGCGCATTTTCTTTTCCATGGCGCGCGATGGTTTGCTGCCGCCCGTCTTCGCAAAAGTTCATCCCAGATTCAAGACTCCACACGTCACGACGATTCTTACGGGTGTAATCGTCGCCGGCTTCGCAGCATTCATGAGCATTGATGAAATGGTTGACCTCACAAACATCGGAACGCTCTTCGCATTCGTGCTCGTATGTGTCGGCATTATAATTCTGCGATACAAAGAGCCGGATCGGCATAGACCATTCAAAGTGCCGTTTGGTGCGTGGCCGTTGCCGACTCTCGGCGCCGTCTCGTGTATCTTCCTGATGTACTATCTGCCGCCGACCTCGTGGTGGCGATTCGTGGCCTGGCTGTTGCTGGGATTCGCGGTCTATCTCTCTTACAGCTATTCAAAGAGCGAGATCGGAAAGAAGATCGGCCGCGCCTCGATCACCGCGCCGTGGCTAATGTTGATGGCATTGGGATCGTTTCTGTTGGCGATTGGACTCTTAACGATTCCGCACAACGCTTCGCTCGCAGACATGATCGGTCAGTTGGGCGGTAGGTTCGGCGAAGCGAGACAGACG
>DASYTZ010000007.1:0-6940 GCA_036001745.1 Pyrinomonadaceae bacterium | reverse complement strand
CGCTTGTCTTCGCGCGCGCGCGCCGCTGAATGAAAATCCCAACCAAGAATTTGGATTTTTTATGAAAATCTAGAGGCGCTCGACGATCATTGCGATGCCTTGGCCGCCGCCGATGCATGCCGTCGCCAGCCCGTAGCGACCACTTTGACGTTGCAATTCGCGCAACAGCGTCAACACCAAACGCGTGCCGGTTGCGCCGAGCGGATGTCCCAAAGCGATGGCGCCGCCGTTTACGTTAGTCCTTGCGCGATCGAGACCCAGCTCCTGTTCAACCGCGAGGTATTGTGCCGCAAAAGCTTCGTTGACTTCGACGACATCCATGTCCTCAAGTTTCAATCCCGCTTTCTCCAGCGCCTGAAGCGACGCCGGCACCGGGCCGATGCCCATGATTTCGGGCTCGACTCCGGCGTAAGCCCAACTCACGATTCGACCGAGCGGCTTCGCGTCGTGCGCCTTGACGTAATTCTCACTGGCAATCACCACCGCTGCCGCGCCATCGACAATTCCCGATGCGTTGCCGGCCGTGACGAATCCATCTTTGCTGAACGCGGGCTTCAGCTTCGCAAGACCTTCCAGCGTGGTGTCGGGCCGCATGTGATCGTCGCGATCGAATAGCATCGACCCTTTCCGATTCTTCACTTCCACCGGAACGATTTCGTCGGCGAAAAAGCCTTCGTCGAGCGCGCGCTTCGCCGCTTGCTGTGAACGCAGCGCGTACTTGTCCTGTTCTTCACGCGAGATCTCAAACCTGCGCGCGAGGTTCTCAGCCGTGCCGGCCATGGGCGTGTTGCAGTAAGTATCAAGCAACGCGACCATTAGACTGTCTTCGAGCTTGCCCTGGCCGAGCGCAAAGCCCGAGCGCGCGCCGCGAATCACGTGCGGCGCTTGCGACATCGACTCCATGCCGCCGACCAGACAGGTTTGCGCTTCGCCGAGCTGAATCATTTGCGCACCTGAGACGATTGATTGAATGCCACTGCCGCAAAGGCGATTGACAGTCAGTGCTGGGCGATCGAACGGCACGCCCGCTTTCAAAGCTACGTGCCGCGCGCCGTAAATCGCGTCACCCGAAGTTTGCAGTGCGTTACCAAAAATTGCGTGATCGATCTCCTCCGCCGCCACCCCAGTTGTTTCCAGCGCCGCTTTTGCTGCGATCGCTCCAAGATCAATTGCGGAAATGTCTTTCAGCGCGCCGACATATTCGCCCATCGGCGTGCGCTTGCCACCGAGAATAAAAACATCTTGAGACATTAGTTTTCGATTAAACCTCTTACAGATGTGAATTTTGCAGAAGCAGTAAACCGACGAAATTAGCAAACGGCTCGGGAGAAATCAAAGAAGCGTCAATCCACAAATCGATGCTTCTCGCGATAGCGATGTAGCAGCTCTTCCAAGAAACCCTCGTAAGTGAAAGTGGCCAGGTCATACTGCGGCCGCAGCTTGAACAGAATCGGCATTGCTACTCGCCATGCCATCCATTGCCGCGGGTAATCCTTCAAGTCCCAACGACGGCGCAGGAAATTCTCAACGACCTGAATCTCAGCTTCCGTGAGCAGATTCACATCGGCTGTGAACGGAACGGGCTTCCACGAGCGGCGCAAGGCTGGATCGGAAACGGGCGACGCGAAAACTTCCGTGAAAGCCGGCGCTTCAGCCTCGCGTTCGCGCACGACCACGGTACCGGCGACCAGGTCTCCGACGCGCTGATCGCGTTCCGTCGCAAACACGGAAATCAATCCAATCGAGTAAAACGGCGACGGCATGACGTCGAAGTTGCGCAGAAGATTTCGCACCATGGCTTCAAAGAAACCAATCGGCCGCCCGTCTTCGCGAATCACGCGCAGCTTCAGCCAGCGTTTCCCCGGCGTTTGCCCATTCCAAATCCACTCGAACAAAGCGAAGTATCCCGACATCAAGAGAAAGACAAAGATCACCAGCAGTGCAATCACCCATTTCGGCGCGCTCGACACGCGATTCCCAAAATCGGCAAACCCTTCGATGATTAGAAAAAGAATTACCAATCCTAGTAATGCGAGTATTTGGATCGTGTGATCGATTGCGCACGCGATAAACCGATTACCGATCGATGCCAACGCAAAGTGCAGCGGCACACGCTCAGGCGTTTCGATTACTAGAGTTTCATCTGTGGTTATAACCGCTGACATGGTTTAAGTATTGCCGGTCTGAGTTGATTGCTTACGTGCGAGCACTCGGGTGACCGCTTCCGGATAAAGCTGATGTTCCTGCTCGAGAATGCGCGCTGACAATGTTTCGACGGTATCACCTTCGAGCACCGGCACAACACGCTGCGCGATGATGGGACCGCCATCGAGCGTCTCGTCAACAAAATGCACGGTGCAGCCGCTCGTCTTCGCGCCATGATCGAGCGCCTGCCTCTGCGCTTCAAGCCCGGGAAAAGAGGGTAACAAACTCGGATGAATGTTCAGGATTCGCCCTCGATAAGCGTCGATGAATTCGCGAGAAAGAATGCGCATGTAACCCGCGAGGCAAACGAGATCGATACTTCGCGCTCGCAAAGCTGCGATCGTTTCGCGGTCGTGTTCTTCACGCGTTCGGCCGCGACGTTCGACGACAAGAGTTTCAACGCCACGGGCTTTTGCCTTCTGAAGCCCGGCAGCAGTCGCTTGATCGCTGATGACAACCGAAACTTCCGCATTCGGGATCTTGCCTGATTGGGCGGCGTCGACGAGCGCGACCATGTTCGAGCCACGGCCGGAAATCAGAATTGCAAGACGATGGCGTCCCATGAGCCGAACAGGCGTACTTCGCCGCATCCGCATATTAGCTTGATGGAAACGGGACGCCTAGAAAAAAAGGAAGCGCCTGTGCATCCGCACAAGCGCTTCTTTCGACCGGGTATGAAGCAGCGTCCGTATTTCCGTTCTATTGTTGGCATCTCAGCTTTGGATTAAATGGAAAGAACAAGCCGCTCGGATTGTTCCGTCACGAGTGACGTGGTGCTGATAAGAGACTTCAGAAAGCCATTAGTTCCATCTAGTAACATCTTCAATCATCGGAAAAGATCTGATCGAGGTGGTGCTTCAAATGCTCGACGTAATCGCGCATCAGATGTTCGAGCGATACCGGAGTGTTCTCACTTACACTGCGCCATGCAATGTCGTGCATCGTGTGCTGGATGCACATGTGCTTCAACTTGTCATCGGGAGTCACTTCCATAACGTGCGCGATATGAACATTGTACGCCTGCCACAAATCGATCAGCGCCGGCCACGGTTCGTCGCGGTACTTTTGAATGTCGACCCATTTGTTCTGTTCGTAGCCGGGGAAAACCAGATCGTCTCGCATTTGCGCCAGCACGAAACGCGAGTGATTGTTCGCTGCTGAATCAATCAAATGCCCGAGAATCTCTTTAGCCGACCACTTGCCCGGCGCCGGTGACTCGGCGCTCTTCGCTTCGTCAATTTGTTGCAGACGCCCAGTCGCTTCGGCGACTGTTGACTTGAAATCATCAATCCACTCGCGCATTTTCTTTTTCCTGTTAAGTTAAAACCACGGTTCGCTCGCCGCGCGTGACGCGACCAATCTCGAAGCATTCAAAACCCGATGCGTTAATACCGTCCGTGATCGCGTTGGTGTTTGACGGCGCACACACGATCGCCATCCCCACTCCCATGTTGAACGTACGATACATCTCCGGCTCATCGATGTTTCCGAGCCGCCGCATCAACGGAAAGATCGGCAGCACCGGCCATGAACCGCGCCTGATTTCGACCGAAGTTCCCGCCGGCAGGATCCGCGGAATGTTTTCCAGCAGTCCGCCGCCCGTGATGTGCGCCAGGCCTTTGATGATCCCAGAATCAAGCAGATCGTTGAGAGCCTTCAGATAACTGACGTGCGGCTTCAAAAGCGCCGCGCCAATAGTTTCGCCAAGTTCGTCGATGTATGTATCCGGTGAATAACGACCATTCTCAAAAAAGAGCTTCCGCGCCAGCGAATAACCATTCGTGTGCAAGCCAACCGATGGCAAGCCGAGCACTACATCGCCA
Source organism: Pyrinomonadaceae bacterium (assembly GCA_036001745.1). GTDB lineage: Bacteria > Acidobacteriota > Blastocatellia > Pyrinomonadales > Pyrinomonadaceae > UBA11740. Next base: position 2,912 of record DASYTZ010000007.1, on the reverse strand, counting down.
GCTTGAATTGCATGGCCATCGATGACCTTTTCACGATCCACAACACCGACGATGAAGCCAGCCACGTCGTATTCATCTTCGGCATAGAAGCCGGGCATCTCAGCAGTCTCTCCACCAAGTAAGACACACCCGTTTTCGCGGCAGCCGGTCGCGATGCCTTCGACGACGCCGGCCGTCACCTCCGGATTTGTTTTGCCCGTCGCGAAATAATCGAGGAAGAAAAGCGGACGCGCGCCTTGCACCAGGATGTCGTTGACGCAGTGGTTGACGAGATCGCGCCCGACGGTGTTGTGCACTCCCGTCTGGAAAGCGAGCTTGAGCTTTGTGCCAACTCCGTCGGCGGACGCAACCAAAACCGGCTCGCGCATTTCGGGAAATGCGCCGGCGAACATGCCGCCGAAGCTGCCTATATCCGAAAGCGTCCGCGAGTTGAAGGTCGTTCGCGCGAGCTGTTTGATTTTCTCGGTCGCGCGATTCGCAGCGTCGATATCGACTCCGGCGTCAGCGTAGGTTGCGGGTTTCATAACTAGTGAATCGTAAATCGTGAATAGACGGGTCGCCGATAGTAATCGATTTCAGCGCGGAATTGAGCTCTAGTTCACCAATCTATTTACGATTCACGATTTACTATTTACCAGTCTTCTTCGGTTTCGGCGGTGGCCCAAAATCTCCGTATGCGATAAATCCTGATCGCGACGAATCATCCTTCTGGCCTTCACGACCGAGCCAAACGTCCTCCGTCGTTTCTTTAGCCGACTTTATCTCATAGAACTTGGCTGAGTCAGCTTTGCCTTTGGTCGTGATCGTGATCTCGCCTTGCAAATCTGTCCGATAAACTTTCGTACCGGCGGTCTTCAAACGATCGAGCACGGCTTGCGCGGGATGCCCATAACGATTCCACGCTCCGGTCGAGATGATCGCACTTTCGGGCTTAACTCTGTTCAGAAAATCCTGTGACGTCGCGTACTTCGAACCATGATGCGCGATCTTGATCACATAGGCCTTCAACTCAACGTCCTTACCAAGCAGTCTTTGTTCAGTCTGTGCTTCCGCATCGCCCATGAAAAGCATCGAGAAGTCTCCATAATCCAATCGCAGCACAATTGAATTGGCGTTCGGCTCGTTGCCACCGGTCTTCATCTGCTCTTTGGTGAACAGTGGCTCGCTCGGTGCGAGCACAGTGAGAATCGCGCCGCCACCGAGATCAATTTTCTGTCCAAACTTAGCCTTCTGGTATTGCGCGCCGGACTTTTGCAGCGCGTCTTTATACTCGTCGAAGAAACTCGTGATCGTCTTGGCGCGCTTTTTCGCGGGCGTTGCCGCAGGGAGCGGAGGAGGTTTCGATCCTTTCTTTGCTGGCGTCGGCGATGGCACGGGCGTCGAAAGATCGACTCCGTTATCGATCACGGTTCCGACTTTGATTCCGTTGAGCACTTCGTCAGCGCCCCCGATGTGATCCGGATGCGGATGCGTCGCGATGAAATAATCCAGGCGCTCAACTTTGTACCGCTTCAAGGCGTCGAGCACTACTTTGCCTTTTGCCGCATCTCCTGCGTCGATCAGCACAGACTTGCCCCCCGGCGCAATGATCAAGATCGAGTCGCCTTCGATTGGTCCGACGTCGAGCACATGAATCTGCAACTCGCCCGTCGGCTTCGGCGGTCGCGTGCGCAGCCACGGCAGTCCCCATTTAATGACCGCAAACGTTCCCGCGCCGAGCAACAGCACCAGCACGGCAATCGCACATCCGCATCCGCGAGTTGATCTCTTCATTGCATCACCTACAAGGTGCGAAGATCGCTAATCTCTACCAACGACTCACCAGACGCAATCATCTCCAGTGCACGCGGAAGAGCCGAACTAAGAAGCGTTCTGAGATGCGCGTCCGAAGTATTTCCGCAGGTAATCCAGATTATCTGGGGTGGTGGACCAAAGTCTTCCAGTAATCTGACAAAGTCCGCGTCCTTGGACATAACGATTACGTTTTCTTCTTTCGCGGCGAGAAAGATCTGACGATCGGTTGCGTCTCTTAACCCAATATCACGCAACGCAACAGCGGACACTTCAAATGTAAGCGTAATCCAATACGCGAGTGCAGGAGATAATTGAGCGTCGATCCAAATCGTCACACTGCGATTACAGGATGATCGAGTTTTCGAGCGGCATATTGAAGCGCAGCCTTTAGATCCTCAGCTTCCAAATCCGGCATTTCTTCGAGGATTTGATCAGCCGAGAGGCCCGCCGCAAACAAGTCCAGCACGTCAATGACGCGAATACGCAAGCCACGAATGCATGGACGGCCGCCGCACTGGTCGGGGTTAATTGTAATTCGATCCATCAACTCTGGCATCGGCTTGAAGATAGGCGTTTCAGATTCAGATATCAAGGAGACCTTACGAGAACTTTACCCGTTCCAGCACCAGCAAGCCTATCGACACCAACGCCAGCGCGTACATCACGGGATGAATGTCGCGACGGCGACCAACCATCAAGTACAACCCGACGTGCGAGATGAAGCCCCACAAGATGCCCTGCGTGATCGAGAACGTCAGCGGAATAAGAATTAGCGTGAGAAATGCGGGCACGCCCTCTTCGATTTTATGAAAGTCGATCTTCCCGACGCTGGTAAACATCGCCGCCCCGACGAGAATCAGTACGGCAGCCGTCGCAAACGGCGGCACCATGCCCGCGATCGGCGCGATGAAGAAACACGGCAGGAAACAGAGCGCAGTGAAAACCGAGGTCAATCCGGTCCGTCCGCCCATGCGAATTCCCGCAACGCTTTCAATGTAAGCTGTTCCAGATGAAGTGCCTGCTAATCCGGCGCCGAGCGTCGCGAGCGAATCGACAATCAATCCTTGTCGCAGATTCTTTGGATGGCCGTCTTTGTCGAGCAGATCACCCGCATAAGC
>DASYTZ010000006.1:0-11229 GCA_036001745.1 Pyrinomonadaceae bacterium | reverse complement strand
GGCGCGCAGCAACTGTTTCTCGACACGAACGACATTCCTGAACCGACCCGGACAACGGTGCTGAATCAGCTTCATTTTCCCCAGCCGCTCACGGCTGACTCGTCGCTCGTCAGACAGTTCGGGACGCTGAACGCGGGATTCTCGCGACGTCTCGATCCGACGTTGCGAATTCCGGAAAGTTATCAGGCGAACGTCGGCCTTGAGCGCGAGTTGGCGCATTCGTGGGTGTTCGAGGCGAACTACACTTACAACCGCGGACTGCATCTCTGGCGCGAATTCAACGTGAATGCGCCGCGACTGCCGGCCGGGTTCTCGAGCTTCACGCAGTATTTATCGACGCGCGACTTCGCGAATTTTCTGAGCGGCCCCGGCGGCACGCGACCGATCGTCAACACGTCCACTGCCGGCGATTTGGTGCGTTTTGTTTTGAATCCACCTGACCCTGCGAATCCGAATTCAGTCGTGCGTATTCTTGAACTCGGCGTTCCCGTGTCGCTCGTGAATCTCAACGCGTTCACGTCAACGACCGCGGTGAATGCTGCGCTCGCCGCCTTGACTTCGTTGCGTCCCGATCCTTCACGGACCGAAGTCGAGCAACTGATTTCCGTCGGCAACAGCCTCTATCATGGACTGACTCTGGAAGTGCGCAATCGCTGGCGACAGAAATCGAGTGGCGCAGGCGTCTCGTTCCGCGCGGTTTACACGCTGTCCTTTCTGAAAGACGACGGCATCGTGAACACTTCTGACGCGCTGATACCCGGCGACTTTAGTCGCGAATTCTCGCGCAGTTTGCTTGATCGCCGGCATCGCTTCGCTTTCTCCGGAACATTCGACACGCCGCGATCACTTGGGCATTTGCGGTTCTCACCGATTCTGCGCATAGCATCGAGCGCGCCGTTCAATATTGGGCTCGGCGGCGCGGATCGAAATCTCGACGATGTGGGCAACGATCGGCCGACCTTCACCGGCGATACCAGCGTGTTGCATTGGCGCGAAGAAGGCCAGCCAATCGACCCAAACATACTCAACCAATTCAGTCTGCCGACGATTGGCCAGTCAGGACATCTGCCGCGCAATGCCGGCACGGGGCCGGGTCAATTTATTTTCGACTTGAATGTATCGCGCGAATTCAGGCTCAACGAGAAGATGCGCATGCGGTGGACGGTGGAATTCGATAATGTTTTGAATGCGACCGTCTTCAGCTTTGGCAGTGAGTTCATCGACTTCAATGCGTTCGCTCCCACTGCCACGCCGGCACAGAGACAAGCATTCCTCGATTCTTTCCTCGTCCCCACCCGCACGCTCCGTCCGCGGCAGGTGCGGATCGGCGTGAGATTTGATTTCTAATCTTTGCCAACCAAAGCGCCGTCGCCGCTTCGCTCTGCCGGCGCACTCCAAATAGATCAGTATGCCATCCAAAACGCAGTAGACTACGCGCTCATGAATGAATCGATTGTAATCATCGGCGCCGGCGCGGCCGGACTCGCGGCAGCACGCGAATTGAGTCGTGCCCGCCGTGAAGTAATTGTGCTTGAAGCGCGCGACCGCGTCGGCGGCCGAGTGTTCACGCACAAAGACGCAGACTCGCCTGTGCCGATCGAACTTGGTGCTGAATTCGTTCATGGAAAAGCGCCGGAACTCTGGCAAATGACCACCGCCGCGAACCTCAAGCTTTACGAAGTCAGCCAACGGCGCTGGTATTTTGAAAACGGCAAAGTCAGCAAGGCAGGCGAGTTCTGGCGAAAGATCGAAAGCCTGACGGACAAGATGAAATCCTCCGAGCGTGATCAATCGCTCAAGGACTTTCTCGCTTCATTACCTGACGATGAAAAGACGCATCGCGCGAAGGCCATGCTCGTGCGATACGTCGAAGGCTTTGATGCCGCGAATATCGAACGAGTCGGAATACAAGGGCTTGTCAAAGAAAACGAAGCTGCCGATGAGATTGAAGGCAACAAGGCTTTTCGTTTCATCGATGGTTACGATTCGCTCATGGAAGTGATGAAAGCCGAGGCGGAGAGTTATGGAGCTGAATTTCGTCTAAGCACAGTCGTCAACGAGGTGCGCTGGTCTGGCGAGCAAATTGAGATTTCGTGCGCGACGCTGCGAGGCGCTTCTTCGTCGAGTAATCTTTCAGCGGCGCATGTGATCGTCACACTTCCGCTTGGCGTGCTCAAATCCAGCGTGGAAGACAGTGGCGCTGTTCGGTTTAGTCCTCACTTGCCGCCCGACAAACAATCGGCGATTGAAAATCTTCCAATGGGAAATGTCGTGAAAATTAATCTGCGATTCCACGGACGCTTTTGGGAAACAGCGAAGATGTGGGATGAAGATGGAAACCTCGTGGATTTTCACGACGCCGGATTTTTTCATTGTCCCGGCGCGCCTTTGCCGACGTGGTGGACGCAATTACCGGTTCGCGCGCCTTTGCTGGTTGGATGGACGGGCGGACCGAATGCGAGCGGGCTACTCGAGGCGGCAGGAGGCAGTCAGCAGACGGCAGGAGCTAGCGATTACGCAATCGATTCGACACTGCTTGACCAAGCGATCGGGTCGCTGGCTCGCATCTTCAATTTGTCTCGCGGTGAAATCGAAGCGCAAATGCAAGCTTCGTATGCGCACAACTGGCGCGACGATCCGTTCTCGCGCGGCGCCTATGCATACGTTCCGGTAGATAGTTTGGAACTTCAGCAGATTCTGGCGCGACCTATCGACAACAAACTATTCTTCGCGGGCGAGGCGACAAGCATCGGCCACATTGGAACGGTCCATGGCGCGATTCAAAGCGGCCAGCGCGTTGCACGAGAAATACTAAGTCTCTAGCCCCGCCAATCTGCGGCGGGTTTCTGCCAAACAACTGAGTAACGCCACAAAAGACGTCTGCGAACGGTCGCTCCGGGAAACAGCCGTTCGTATAACTCGCGGGCCTCGCGAATCGTTAAGTATGAATCTGTCTTGCCGTGTTCTTCCCACGCGGCGCGTACTTCCGGCGGCGGCCTTAACCTGCCGTTATGGATTAACCGCAATCCAAGACTGGCGCCGATGGCCAGAACGTTGAGAAAGGTATCGCGTAAACCTTGAGCAGTGAAAAAGTTTCTTTTCAGCTCGACCAAATCAAGGACTAGCAGGGTGCCGCCAGGTTTAAGCGCCTCTTTCAGTTTCACGAGCGCTTGCTCTGTCGGGATATGATGCAAAGTCGCGATGGTCGCAATGCAATCAAAATGGCCAGCAGGAAAATCGCATGACATCGCTTCGGCCACTTTGAACTCAATATTCGGAAACTGATCAGAGCGCGACCGCGCCACGCGGATCATCTCTGCTGAGAGGTCTATGGCGGTGACGTGATTTGCGCGCGCCGCGAGACGTCGCGAAAATGCGCCGGTGCCACAGCCAACTTCCAGTGCGCGGCCACATTTTTTCGGAACGTATCGAAGGAGAAAATTGTGGTAGTGATTGTTCGCACTCCAGCCCTGGCTGTCGAGCCGGGCCAGTCGATCGAAGTCTTTTTCAATGGTTGACATGGATATCAACAGCAGGCGCGAACTCGCGCCAATATAGCAGCACGCGGCCGTCACTTCACTATGCTAAACTTCGGCCGGATCCCTCGATGAGCAACGATCACAAAGAGGCCATTGGCGAAGTTGAGACGGCGCTGCTCGACGCCGATTTATTTTTGAAGTACGGCGCGCCTGATCGCGCCATGAAGCGGCTCAAGTCCGCATTAGAGCGCAGCCCGCGGTCGATTACCCTCCGCGAAAAAATGCGGGAGGTCGCGGCGTCGCACAAGCACCCGGAAGAAGCTGCGCGCCATTGTCTTGCGCTGGCCAGTCTCTACATTGAGCGTGACAACTTCGACGCCGCGCACGATCGGCTGCTCGAAGCGAAACAACTCGACAGCCGCATTTCAATTGCGTCGGGCCTGGAAGCAATTCGTCGCGCGCGTCATCCGGAAATCAAGGCCGAGCCGCCACAACTGAAAACAAAGCCTGTCGCACGCAAGACAGCACTGACCTTTGCCGGCGATCTGTCAGTGATCAGCATTTTCGATGCGATCCAGGCGGTTGAAAACTCACGCCAGACGGGCATACTGGCGCTCGCGAACAGCACACAGAGGGGAAAGGTTTTTTTCAACGACGGGCAAATCGTCGGCGCGGAGTGCGGTAAGCTGGTTGCCTACGAAGCTTTTCGTCAGATCGTGGAAATCACCGGCGGCTCGTTCGATTTCGAAAAATCACTTAAGCCCTCTCCGGTGACAATTGAAGCGGCGAGTAATACGAATTTGATTTTGGATAGCCTCAGGCAAGTTGACGAGGAGAATGCGTGAGAGAAGGAAAAAGTAAAAAGTTAAAAGGCAAAAAGGAAAGGCATGCGTCTGAGGACGCTTCTGACGGAACTGCTTAGTTAGCTTTTTCCTTTTTACTTTTTACTTTTTCCTTCAGCTAATCCACCAGCACGCGAGTCTCAAGCGCCTCAGCGCGTTCGAATGCCGCCAGCATTCGGAGGAACTGCGCGTAACTGCGGCTGCGGGCGTGCAGACGCTCGCGTTCAAGTTCACTGAGATCGTTTCGCAAAACTAAATCGAGGAAGTCGTAGTAGTCGGCCGTCGCGGAAAACGGAAACTCGCGAGTATATGTGGTGGTGTCGCCATCCGCGGAGCGGAATCCGGCGAGCACATCAAACACATTGTCTGTCGTCAAGTTCGCGCCCGCCCTCGCGAACTTAATCGGCACGCGCAGTTCGAAAAAGCGCAGCCCATCAGTTGTCGTCACGCGCCGCAACTCTTTCGTGGCTTCACCGTCGAAAGGCGATTCCGGATCAACCAGAATGCTTACCAGGCGCGGCCAATCTTCAGAGTCAACCGTGTCGAGCACAAGCTGAACGCGATTCGCAATGAACTTCTCGAACTCGGCGTCGATCGGATAATTAATTCTGCCGAGACAACCCAGAGCTTCGCCCTGGCCGGCAGTTTCGACCGGCAAACACGCGGGACAATCTGCACAGATCACAGACTCACTTTGGAGCCGATCGATCTCGTGGGCTGCGTCTTCAATCCACTTCAACTTGTCTGCCGTCGGCGCTGAAGTGTCGCCGGTGGTAATCGCCGCGTGCAGGCTGCTCAGTCGTCCCCACTTGCGCAGGTGCTTTTCCGAATAGCGCGCGCGCAGCGTACATGGATGCTGGACTGCGAATTCAAGAGACATGGGAATAGCAGGCGGCCGATCGCAGGAGGCAGTCGGCAGCAACTGGCGCTCACGCTCCGCGGTTATGATCGATGATTTCCACGATTGAGGAAAACGGGACTTTCACAATTTGACCGTCGGCGCGTTCCACTTTAACGCTGGGCGTCGTCAGCGCCTGCGTCGTTTTCATGCTGCGGACAATGCCGCGCACCCGCACCCCATCGCGAGTGACAATTTCGACGTTCCCTTTGCCGTAAAGCGGCCGGAGCGCAGCGAGAGCTCTGGTGATTTCCATGGCGTTTCCTGGACGAGTTCTCCGATAGTACTCGGTCGCAGTCGGATTCGTAAACCGCGAGTCTCAGAAGCCTGCCCGCCTGGGAGGACGGCTATTAATCGCGGAAGGGCTGGCTGTGAGTTGCCCCCGCTGACATTCGGGGGGTTCTGACACAACAATTCCCCGCAACCATTCGCCTTTCAAAGTCGTATAATTTCCCGGTTCACATAATAATAGGAAATCGATGCAGCCTCCGGATAATCTCAACAACCCGTCAGGCGCCCCGGGTGATAGCGGCGGGATTGTTTGCTCGCAATGCGGCGCGCCGATGCCACGGGGCATGCGCTTTTGTCGCGCGTGCGGAAATCGTCTCGGGGAAGGTCCGGCGGAATATACCGAAACGGTGCGGTTTCCGAACGCGGCTGCCACCGGCGCGCGGGTGACGAGTCCTTACATCCCGCCACAAGCGGCGCCAATCGCTCACCAGGATAGCGCCGGATATCCCTATAAGCGACGACGCAAACTAAGCGGCATGACCTGGGTTCTGATCATCATCGCGATTTTCTTCGTACTCGGTGGTGGATACAGTGCGCTGCGCAAGCGTGTCAGAAACGCTCCGCGCATCAGCATCAACCTGAATCGCACTTACTTCGGTGTGAATGACTTTGACAGCGTCGATGGTGGCGTAACGTTCGACAATGTCGAACCGCCGGGTGGCCCAGCAGACAAAGCCGGGCTTGTGGGCGGCGATATCATTACGAGTTTCGACGGACACGCCATCTCCAACGAAGACGACTTCAGGGATCTGCTGCGGGAAACTCCCGTCGGAAAAACGGTTGAAGTAATTTACATTCGCGACGGCGAAACAAAGAAGACGCAATTGACGACAGTCTCAGAAGCTGAATTCAATGATCTTCAGCGCGCTTTTCGCAGTCGTCCGGAAGGCCGAGGCTATTTTGGATTCGATGACAACCGAACGACGAAAATTTCAGATCCGCAAACAAAGACTTATGGCGTGCGGTTGGATTATGTAGAGCCTAACCGGCCCGCAGACGTGTTTGGCCTCAAAGCAGGCGATATCATTACCGCCTGGGATGATGTGCCGATTCGCACGAGCGATGAACTGCTTTCCAGAGTCCGCCGCGCCGTCCCGCGGAGCACAATCGTCATTACCATCATTCGCGCCGGACAAGCGATGAAAATTCCCGTTACGATGGGCCGCGCGTAGCGATCTCTCTGTTACTCTCCCGCTGCCTGTTGACGCATTCGGTTTTCCATCTCACACCGCGCTTGCTCCCGATCTTCTTCCGCTTCGTCAGCTTCAAAAGCTTCGAACAGCGCATAAGCTTGCGGTGAGATGAGCCGCAATTCCCACCCTTCTCGCTTCGCGTGCGACGGCCGCGAGAACCATAGCGCGTCGAATTCCGCATCGCGAAGTTCCGCGTCGCGAAATAGATCGGAGGCTGACTCGATTGTTGCTTTGGCTTCCGGCCGCAGCAGCACCTGCCGCAGAGTCCAGCCATGGCGTTCATAGGTCGCAACAATTTCGCGGATGAGCTCTGATGTGTTCACCGAACAAGTATAACGCGCGGTTGGAGGATGCGACCGACGCGATTATCATTACTGCCCGACCAAGTGCCGAACCTGAAATCACCATTCTATCGTGCCCTCGAAGCCGCGCTCGCCGGACGCGGCCAAACCATCGACGCCATTTGTCCCTCCGAAGATTCAGTTGCGCGCCGTGTGCTGCACGACTATGGCGCAATGTTCGTCGGCGGCAAGGACACTCTGCCACCGCCGGTTTGTGTGTTTACGTCGGAAGAAGCGGTCGCCCAATTTCAGCGCGCGGCGGGGCGGGCGGCCGCAAGAATCGGCGACGAAATGATCGAACTGCAACCCGCCGCTATGATGGCGCTGCTGAAAGCCCGCGCGGCCGCGCGAGCTGAAGGCCTGGACATTTCACCGCGCGATGGCGCCGAGGGCGCGCGCCGCAACTATGATGACACTGTGCGTTTATGGAATTCACGGTTCCTGCCGGCGCTGGACCACTGGCAGGCGCTGGGAAGATTAAGCGCAGACGAAACGGATCGGTTGCGCGGTCTACCCGTGACACAGCAGGTTGCCGAAGTTCTTGAGTTGGAGAAAGACGGAATCTTTTTTAGCAAAGACCTGTCCAAATCAGTGCTTTATTCAATCGCAGCGCCGGGCACTTCGCAACACATCGCGATGCTGGCTTTTGATGTAAACGAATTTTGTGACGCGCGGGTGCGCGAGCTTCTGGCGAGCCATGGCTGGTTCCAGACGGTTTTGAGCGACCTGCCGCATTTCACTTTCCTCGGCCTGCGCGAGAACGAGCTGCCGCCAAGAGGCCTAAAACCTGTGGAGGTCGCCAGCCAGAAATTTTGGATCCCCGATGTAGACTAGCCATGGCATCCGGCCAGCCGCAATAGACATCTGACCGTTCAGTCACGTTGCGAATTTGGAACGGCCAGCGGCATCCGCTAAGATCATCCACTCGAAAATCAATCGAAATCATGTTTCTGCGATTATTGCTTATTTTGTTTCTGGCGGCGTGCTCGGCGAACCTCGCCCACAGTCAGCCTGCGTCGTCGTCATCATCGCCGCGCACCAAGCCACAGACCGCACAAACCCAAACGACATTTGACCTGACCGAGTTCGGTGTCCGCATCGAACCCGATCAGCGTTTGATCGTTGTGATGGCGGCGCTTGATGCGGCCGGATTCGATCCGACGCCGGCGGGCAAAGAGCCATCGCCATTTCGCGCGCTCGTCCGCAAGGACAACGCTTCACTCGACGCGGACCTGCGCGAGCGACTAAAGATGTTTTTTCAGCGAAACAAATTGCCGGCGCCGGCGACTGCTGCCGATCAGGCCGCGCGTTATGTGTCACTCGCTTACGCGCTGGGTGCGGTGCCAGGACTCGAAGCGCCCGAAAGATCGGATGACTTGCCAAGCGGCGTGCTCGAAGTACTCGATTTTGCTCCGCTCATTCGCGAGTATTACAAAAAATCCGGAATCGACGAGCAGATGACTTCGTATGTCCGCGCGTACCAATCCGAAGGCGATCGGATGCGGAAGCCCGCGGGCGACCTTGTGCGCGCGATTCTGTCTTACCTTCACACGCGACCTATCACCGTTACCACTGAACGCATTCGGGTCAAGAGTCCAGACAAAAAGAAGAATGCCAAGACGGCGGTGACCACGATTGAGCATGAACGACGATTCTTTATCGTGCCCGATCTGTTGGCAGCCCCTGGCGCGATTAACTTTCGCGTGATCGCAGACGACTACTACGCGATCGTTCCCGAAGGCACCGAGCCAACGTCTTCCGAATTACGCCGTGCGTACATTCAATATGTAATGGACGCGCTCGTGCTGCACAACAACAAAGAGATTGCCGCGCGTCGGGAGCAAATCAAGCAACTGATCGACGAACGCACAAAAGTAGGCGCGACGATTTCGCCAGACGTGTTTGTCGTCGTGACCAAGTCTCTGGTCGCCGCCGCCGACGCACGATTCGAAGAGGCGAATCGGCTGGCGCAGGTCGATGCTTTACAGCGCGCGCGTTTGGCGCAAGCCAGGGATGACGCTACACGCGCCGCGATCGGCGGAGAGGCCCAGGGCGCGCGCGCCGCAATTGTCGAAGAGGCGATCGCGCGTTTGGCTGAAGAGTACGAGAATGGGGCCGTGTTGGATTTCTATTTTGCCGATCACCTGCGCGATATATCCGCGACGGGTTTCGACCTTGCGAATTTTCTCGGTGACATGATTGCAGGTTTTGATCCGGCACAGGAAACAAAGCGGCTTGCAGAAGTGGCAACTGTACGCAATCGTGCCCTGGCGGCGCGCAAAGCGCATCCGAGGTATTCGCTCTGGTTGATTGATCCTTCCGCTGAATCGCGCGAGTCAACGGAGTCTACTCGCAGCATCGCGTTGACGAAATCTCTGCGGGAAGTCGAGACGTTACTCCAGACGAAGAACTATGCTGCCGCCGAAACCAAACTGAAGGCCCTGTTACAGGAAAATCCGGGCGACGCGCGACTTTTGTTCGCGCTCGGTCAGACGGCCAGCCTGTGGGCGCGCGACACGACGGATGACGACTTGCAGGAACAGCGTTTGAATTTGGCGCTGGCGAATTATGGTTTCGCGGTGCAGGCCGCTTCGCCCGAAACCGATCGCGTGCTGCTTTCGCGCGCGCACGAAGCCATGGGCCGCATCCTCGCGTTTCTCGATCGCAAAGACGAAGCGATGAATGAGTTCGACGCGGCGATTAAGATTGGTGACGTCGCGGGCGGGGCTTACAAGGACGCCATTGAGGGAAAACGAAAACTGGCGCAGCCTTAGGCGTCAGAAGCCCGACCGTCAGGGAGGGCAAACGAGATTAACGGCCGAGTTTCAGCGTCTGCGCACTCCCAAAGAAATCCTTCCACGCATCGCCATTCTTCTTCACCAGCGCTGGCACATTCTCGATCGTGAAGTCGGAAATCTTTACGCCCTTCTCGATTTGTTTCCACGTCAAAGGCATCGACACGGTTGCGCCGGGTTTCGCGCGTACGCTGTATGGCGCGGCGATCGTCTTCCCGCGCGCGTTTTGCATCGCATCAACGTAGACCTGCTGCTTCTGACGCTTGGCAAGCGCACGCTGAATCGTGGCAATCTTTGGTGCGCGCTGCGCGACTTCGCTGGCGAGAGCCTCCGCCAACGCAGCCACCTTTCCAAACTCATGTTTGGGTTTCAGCGGCAGATAGACGTGAATGCCGGATGAGCCCGACGTCTTGGGAAATGCCGGCAACCCGAGTTCATCAAGAACTTCTTTGCAAACGAGCGCCACTTGCAGCACGTTCTCCCAGGGCGCCTGCTTGGGATCGAGATCGAGCATCAGGTAATCAGGCTTGTCGAGATGCTTCACCGTCGAGTGCCACGGATGCTGCTCGATGTTTCCCTGGTTCACGAAGTGCAGCAATGACCCAATCGTCGTGAACACCGCGTAATGAATCTCGCGCCCTTCCTGATTCGTTAGCCGAATCGTCTTGATGAACGCGGGCGCGCTTTCAAGGTCCTGCTGGAAGAACATCGGCGCCTTAATTCCGCGCGGATACCGTTGCAGAATTGCGGGGCGATCTTTCAGGAACGGCAGAATGTTTGAACCAATGCCCAGGTAGTAGCAGAGCAAATCGAACTTGGTCAGCTTCTCATCCGGCCAATACACCCGATCGAGGCTGGTGAGCGATACGCGTTCGCCCTCCACGTCGAGAATCAAATGGCCCTTTGGTTTCTTTTTCGCAAGAAACTCTTCGACAGAAACCCCGGGGCCTTCCTTCTGCCGCGTGAGCTTAACGCTGCCCGCCTTACTGTGCTTTCGGTTTTTAGTTTGGCGCCCGGCCATTGATGAAATCTTAGCATCGATGTGACATGGATCACCCAACTAGCCCAGGAATTCCCATTGCAGGTGATTTACGTCTTGACAAACCCCACCAGCGTATTGAAAATGAAAACGGTTTTCAATTTCCTGCGTAGCTTTCGTGGCAGGCTCAGGTTTTCAAGAAGGAACATGCGGCTTTAATGGGCCGACCCAATCATGCGCAATAAATCGATCTTGCTGCTTTTCGTTTTCGCGATTACCAATGGCTTTCATAACGCCGTCGCCCAGCCGGCTAGTAATAGGTTAGCGGCTGCTTCATCGACAACCTCGGTCACTTCCCTCTCCGCTTCGCAGGAAAAGGGCAAACCTGGCACGGGGACAATCCGCGGCGCC
>DASYTZ010000005.1:0-3461 GCA_036001745.1 Pyrinomonadaceae bacterium | reverse complement strand
TTCACGGATTTCGGAATCGGCCAGGGCCTGCCGCATTCGACCGTCAACGATTTTCTCGAAACCCGAAACGGCGAAATGTGGATCGCCACGAATGGCGGACTCGTGCTGTTCAATCCACGAGGCGAACCGGCGGCGCGAGTTGTTTACGCGAACGACAAAGCGCAGCCCGTGCCGATGTTCACCGTCGTCGTTCCCGAAGACGACGACCGTCAGGCGCGGGCGTTCACGGTGATCTACGAAGACCGGGCCGGCACGATCTGGTGTGGAACGATGAAACACCTTTACCGGCTGGAACGACACGACGATCATTTCAAACTCCTGGCGGTTGACATGGGAACGGCGGGCGAGCATTCGACGGAGGTTTACGTATACGACCTACTGGAAGACCGCGAGGGTACTTTGTGGGTCGCGGCCGCCAACGGACTCTTTCGCCGCCGACGTGACGGCCGCATTGGGCACTACACCAAACGCGACGGCTTGCCGGACGACGTCATCCATGACCTGCTGGAAGATCATCAGGGGCGGCTGTGGGCGGCGACCAGGCTGGGCGGCTTTTTTCGTTTCGTCGCCGACGACATTTCTGGGTCTCCGTTAGTTGCCGAAGTCTACGACAAACGGAAAGGTTTACCGACCGATTGGGTCTTCCAACTCTTCGAGACATCCGATCACAGGTTTTGGATTGCCACTAATGTCGGTTTGGTCGCTTACTTCCCGGAAGGAAATGAACGGGACCAGCGATTCCGCGTCTACACGAAAAGACACGGGTTAAGCTTTCAGGAAGTCACGGCGCTTAACGAAGACTCGGGCGGAAATCTCTGGCTGGGCACGAATACCGCCGGAGCGATGAAGCTGGTGCGCGACGGCTTTGTCACTTATGGCGAGCAGGACGGCGTCAACTCGGTTGGCGGGATTTTGGCCGACCGCGCCGGCGGCGTGTGTTTCAGAGGCAACGTCCTTGGCGATAAACGCGCGAGCATCTTCGACGGCAGCAAGGTTGACCTGCTGCATTCGGGCGAGCTCACCTATTGGCAAACCCTGGGGCGTTATGACGGGCAGCGGTTCACATGGTTTGTGCCTGACGCACTCAAGCGAAAAGACTTCGGTTGGGTCCGCGAGGGCTTGACTCTGCAAACACGCAACGGCGAATGGTGGGTGGCGATGCACGGACAGCTGTACCACTTTCCGGCCGCTGACAACCTTACCCAGCTCGTCAAAGCGCGACCGCTCGCAGTCTATGGAGAAGAGAGCACGAAGGCCGTGCCGCAAATCTTCCGCATTTTTGAAGACTCACTGGGCAGGATATGGATCTCGTCCTTCGATGCCGGCGGCAACCGCCTCGCCTTCTGGGAGCCTGCCAAACAAACCTTAAACGAACTGACCGGGGCGGCAAGCCTTCCTTCGTTGAAAGATGATATCGCGCGCTCTTTCGCCGAAGACCCCGCGGGCAACATCTGGATCGGATTCAACACCGGGCTGGCGCGTTACCGCGACGGAACGTTTACTTTCTTCGCCACGAAAGACGGGCTGCCGCCGGGCCCGATTAACTACATCTACACAGACCATGCGGGCCGGCTCTGGCTTGCGCTTTCGCGCAGTGGTCTACTCCGCGTTGACGACCCCGCCACCGAGCGACCGGCCTTCACGAGTTACACAACCGCCGAAGGGTTGTCGAGTAACAGCGTCGAGGTTATCACTGAAGACCTGAACGGCGACATCTATGCTGGGACCGGGCGCGGGCTCGACCGGCTGGATCCAGCTACGGGCCGCATCCGGCACTACACCGCCGCGGACGGCCTCGCGAGTGGCTCGTTCCTTGCCGCCCTTCGCGATCGCAAGGGCAACCTTTGGTTCGGCACTCACACCGGTCTGTCGCGTTTCGTACCCAGCCCCCACCAGCTGGCAGCGCCACTGCCCATACTCATCAGTGGCATTCGCGTCGCCGGATTACCACAGCCACTGTCCGCGCTTGGCGAGGGCGAGGTCGCGCTGCCCGAGTTTGCGTCCAATCAAAACGAAATAAGGATTAATTTCGTAGGACTGAGCTTCACGACCGGCGATGTGCTTCGTTACCAATATCGTTTTGAGGGAGCCGACGCTGACTGGAGCGCGCCCAGCGAACAACGCACAGTCAATCTCGCGCGATTATCACCTGGACGATACCGCTTCGTCGTGCGCGCGGTGAATTCCGACGGTCTGGTCAGCGCGCAACCCGCCATTGTTTCGTTCACCATCCTGCCGCCGATTTGGCAACGCTGGTGGTTTCTGATGTTGACACTGGCCGCGGTCGCACTCGCGGTATACGCGCTTTATCGTTATCGTGTCGCGCGACTGCTGGAGCTGGAACGGGTCCGCACGCGCATTGCTTCCGATCTGCACGATGACATCGGATCGAATCTTTCGCTGATTGCCGGATTGAGCGAGATGCTGAATACGCAGGTGCGTGGCAGCAACGGACAAATTGCTGAACGGCTCTCCATCATCGCATCGGTTTCGCGCCGGTCCGTGGATGCCATGAGCGATATCGTTTGGGCCGTCAATCCAAAACGCGATAACGCTCTTGACCTGTCGCAGAGAATGCGACGGTTCGCGAGCGACACCCTGGCCGCGCGCAATATTGAGTTTCATCTCGATGCGCCCAACGTGGATCGGAACACGCGGGTTAATGCCGAGATTCGGCGCGAGGTCTTTCTGATTTTCAAGGAAGCCATCAACAACGTCGCGCGTCATGCGGCTTGCCAGACGGCGAAGGCTCATCTGCGGATTGAACGAGGTGCGATTATTTTGACGCTGCATGACGATGGCCGCGGATTCAAAGCGAGCAATGGCGATCCGGGTCATGGATTGGAGAGCATGCGGGGCCGCGCGCACAGATTGGGCGGCGAACTGAAAATCGATTCGACCGACGGCAAAGGCACGACTTTAGAATTGCGAATTCCATTGAATTATCGAAGTGAGTAACTGTGAGAATTCACAGTGACGCCTTCGGGTTGGCGTTGTAAGCTGGCTCGCATCTGCAGTTCACGATTGAAATAAATCATGCCGCGCGAAGCGCCCTCAATTGAGGTTTCGTCTGAATCCCGGCCACTCAATGTGGCCATCGTCGAGGATCATACTGAGTTTCGCGAATATCTGTCCGCCCTGATCAGCGGCACAGACGGATTCAAGTGTCTCGGCAGTTTTCGTTCGGTCGAGGACGCTCTGCCAAAATTGACATCGCAAGTACCCGACGTGATGCTCATCGACATTGGCCTTCCCGGCATGAACGGCATCGAAGGCATTCGACTATTCAAAGAGCGCTTTCCCGAAATTCTGTTTCTGACGCTGACGGTGCACGACGATGACGAGCGAATCTTTGACGCGTTGTGCGCGGGCGCCTCGGGCTATCTTTTGAAAAAGACGCAGCCGTCGCGGCTGGTCGAAAGTGTGAAAGAAGCAGCGCAGGGCGGCGCGCCCATGTCGCC
>DASYTZ010000004.1:0-15409 GCA_036001745.1 Pyrinomonadaceae bacterium | reverse complement strand
CGTTCCAGGATTTCAACTTCGCCACCGCCGTTCAGTTCGCGTGTCAGTTCAACCTGCTGCACGGCATCGGCGCCAGCGGGCACCGGCGCGCCCGTCATGATGCGCACCGCTTCACCGGGTTTCATCTCGCGATGCCAACCTGCGCCCGCTGCTGACTCACCCACAATTCGAAGGCGTGCCGGCGTGTTCGCGACGTCCGCCGCGCGCAACGCGTAGCCGTCCATCTGTGCGCGATCGAACGGCGGCAGATCGGTATCGGCGATGATGTCTTGCTGAAGAATGCGACCTAAAGAATCCTCGAGCGCAATCTTTTCTTCCGGCAACGGCGTGACGCTGCTCAGTACGATCTTGACTGCCTGACTGACGCTGATCATGACTGAAAGCCTAACTTCATAGCTGCGGAGTTCAAATCTAACTGCAAACAAATAATCTTAGTCACGTCGATGGCACGACGACGGATTCGATAGTTGCCGGTGGCGACGATTTCTCGTGCAGCGCTAATTCAAGCCATTGACTGATCGTCTTCAGGACTATTTTGCAATTACCCAGTTCCGCAACCTCGCGGCGGCGGCGGGACATTTCCGCATCGTTGGGCAAAGACAGTGCATCCTCGATTGCCTTTAGAAATTCTTCGGCTTGATTAGGAGCAGTAATCAACACTCGATGACGATCGTTGAAGTCGCAAACCGTTGGCAGCATCGTCGAAACGACAGGCTTGCCCATTGCCAGGTATTCGTTGACTTTCATTGGCACAACTGTCGCGGTCGAGGCGTTATTAACATAAGGAACCAGACAGACGTCGAATTCTTTTATGTATTGGGCCAGACTTGCATGCGGACGTTGTCCAATGAAATGAGCGTTGGGCATTGCTGCCAGCTTGTTCATGTCGCTGGTAATCGCACCGACAAAGATCCAAGACCAGTCGGGCCGTCTGCGCATGACCTCAAATAACAATTCGTGGTCGATGAAGCGATGCAAGCCACCTACATAACCAATAATTGGCCGCGGCAACCCTGAGAAGAGATTAGTGCCCGGGTTCGTCGCGGCCTCGTGATTTTCAATCAACGAAAATTCATCCAGGTTCACGACAGCTGGAATGATATGCACCTTGCCATTGTAACGCCGGCAGCGCTCCGCGAGTCGTGAACATGTTGTCAACACGAGATCGCTGAGCTTAAGCAATTCAGTTTCGTGGTCGCGGCATTGCTGTGCATTCGACGCCAGGAGCGTGAAGTCGGCCCCACAGTAGTAAACAACCACAGAGTGCGGCTTTGACAGCAGGCGAACAAGATCGACAACGGTGTCGGTTGGAAGATAGGCCCACAGCAGCGGATCATTGAAGCCGAGCTTCTGGCTGATGCGCCTTAACCGGGGTATCAGCAAGTGCCGATTGAGGAATCGCGAAGCGGAAGCACTAAACGGTGGCATTACCAAAGGCGAGGTAACAAAAATGCTGGGAAGAACTTCGCGAACGCCGTGCGAAAACAGAGATCTGATCCATCGTCTCAATCGGCGAATAATTCGACCCGAATCTTTCAGCCGCGGGGATCGTATTCCTGTGTTTTCAATATAGAGGACGCGGTTACCGGCTAGCGCAAATTGCAACGCGATCTCCTGATGAATCTGCCAGAGAAAGTCCCACTCGATGCTGGAAATAAAAATAATGTCGCGCCCACTAATCATTTATTTCAACCAGCGTCGTCGAATTAACTAACCGCACTAAGGGAGGCGCCAAGTTTTCCTCTGATTTGGTCTTGATAGGAATGCGCTTCTTCGATTGCCTGGCAAATTCGCCACACGGTTGAGTCATCCATGTCTGACCAGATAGGCAAACAAAGAACGCGCGCAGCCAAACGCTCCGTATGCCTCAATGAGGTGCTTGCATATTGGCGATAAGCGGTTTGGAGATGAACGGGTGGATCATAATAATTGCGCGTTTCAATGTTCTCAGCAGCCAACGCGCAAGCCAACTCCTCGCGATCCAGACCGAACAGGTCGGGATCAACCGTGATTGCAAAGTAGGTATAAGAACTGCGACTATCGCGTAGAACTTCCTGAAAAGCCAAGCCAGGCAATGCGCTTAATCGATCGCGATAAGTCGCTGCGATTGAATTGCGCCGGCGCGCCGCATCTTCAAGTCGAGACAGGTTGTAAAGTGCCAGCAGCGCGCTCATCTCAGGAAGGCGCGCGTTAAGGCCCGCGACAATTCCATTGTAGTTGCCGTCGTTGCCGTATTCGCGGCCAATCCGAATTTTCTCGGCGAGTTCGTCGTTGTTCGTCGCTACCAAACCTCCCTCGCCTGCGACTAAGAGCTTGCTGGGTGTCAAACTAAATACTTGCGCGTCGCCCTGCGCGCCAACCACCTGGCCCTCGAACATCGAACCAATGCCTTGCGCAGCGTCAAAAATTAACCGCACGCCTTTTCGATCCGCGATTGATTGCAAAGCATCGATGTTCACGGGATTACCGAAATTGTGTACCGCGACAATCGCGGTCGTATCGCGAGTTATTGCCGCTTCGACCAAATCCGGATCAAGATTCATTGTTTGCGGCTCGACATCCACGAACAGCGGCCGTATTCCAGCCCACACGAGCGCGCTTACAGTGGCCATGAACGTGAAGCTGGGCACGACCGCTTCGTCCTTCAGCCCCAGTGACTGATACGTCAACATCAAACCCAACGTACAGCTCGAAACAGCAATGACGTGTCTTATTCCGAGGTAGCTCGCGGAGGCTTCTTCCAACAGGGCGACGTATCGTCCCTTGGTGACGATGCCGCTCTCGAGCAGTTCACGGATGTCTTCACCAATCTCTGCGTATGACGGCAGAGCCGGTCTCGCGAATTGAAGTTTGCTGCTGAAGATGGGGAAACCACCCAGGAGCGCTGGTTTAGTTGTCATGCTACTGAGTCTTTTGCTCCAAGTATTCTGGCTGGTACGCCGACGGCAGTTACGTGTGCCGGCAAATCGCTAATCACGGCTGCGCCGGCGCCCACAGTTGTCCAGGCGCCGATGCTTACTCCCTGAATAACGTTCGACCCCATGCCGAGGTAAGAGCCTTCTCCCACTGATACATTGCCAGCCAGGTGAACGCCTGGATTCAGAGTAACGTAAGCACCAAGTTTATCGTCATGACTGACAACCGAGCCTGCATTGATGAGGACGTGATTGCCAATCGAGGAACCACGGCAGACGGTTGCGTTTGGATATATCACGACGCCTTCGCCGATGGCCGCACGCGGAGAAAGATAAGCCAGAGGCGAAATAGCGTTGGCGAACGTGAGCGCGTAAGACTCCGCTCGCGAGGCTATCTGTTTCCTGGTCTCCGAAAATCCCGAGCTGCAAACAACCGCAATTTCGTCTCGATTGACACCCTCAAACCAGGTCCAATCCCCGAGCACTGGCAGCTCGTCAATCGTGCTGCGCCACAAGCTTCGATCGTCGTCAATAAATCCGGCGATGAGAACACTGCCATCTGTCTGCGACCGCTGTCGCAGAATCTCAGCCACTTCCCGACCATGAGCGCCTGCCCCAACGATCACCACGCGTTTCATCGGCAAGCTAAAAGCGACCTTCGCATCATTGTTAAGGGCGAACTCTGCTAGACTACCAAATCCATTGCTCGTAAAGAAAGCACGTTAGCGTAACGTTGGAATATGATAGAGGTTTCAGGACAGCGATTGTCCCGTCACGCGAAGTTCAAGTCAATGCAGAACGACTAGATCGTTGATACCGCGTTAATACGATCCCAGGAAAATAATTGTGTGAACTCAAGCCTGCGCTCAGCGAATCGAGAGAATACTCGCCGGCGAGTATGCCACATGGTGGCTACGACCGAGGGCGGAACCTGGATGTTTGAGCAGTTGCGAGAGTTGCGGAATAAGCATGGATTCGAAGTTGCCGCAATCGTCTCAGGCGACCGCGGCAGACTAATCGATAAACTTCGATCGGAAAATATTCCCTTTCATGTATTTGATTTTCGCCCTGGCTTTGGTTCGCCGCGGGCGCTGTTCGAACTTCCGCTTGCAGTGTTGCGGCTCGCGCGTCTGCTGCGACGCGAGCGCTTTGACGTCGTCCAGACCCACATCTTCGCCACGATGATGCTTGGTCGTCCCGCTGCATGGCTGGCCGACGTACCGGTGCGACTCGCAATGATTGCCGGGCCGTTTCAACTGGAGGCCCCCACATGTCGCTGGATCGATCGCGCCACGTGGTGGATGGAGACGACCCTGATCGCGGCGTGCGAAAAGTCGGTGGAACTCTGCAGAGAGATTGGTGTTCGGAAAGACCGTTTGTGTCTAATCTACTACACGCCGGATGAGCAGAAATTTGATCCCGCCAAAACTAGAAGGGCAAAGATTAGGGAGCAGTTCGGATGGGCGCCGGACACACCTGTCATCGGCATGATAGCGTACTTCTACCCTCGTTTGCTGAAAAGCGGCTGGATTCCGGATTATGCGCAGAATCGTGGCGTGAAAGGCCATGAGGATCTAATTAACGCCGCGGTCATCGTGCTCAAGCGTTTTCCCAACGCCAAATTTCTGCTGGTCGGTTCCGGATGGACCGCCGCAGGTGATCAGTATCAGGAAGAAATGAAGACGATGGTTAGGAAGTTAGGCCTCGAGGACAGTGTTATCTTCACCGGTTTTCATGAAAACGTGAACGGAGTTTTGCGCGAACTCGACATCGCCGTGCAGGCCTCTATCAGTGAAAATCTCGGCGGGACTGTCGAGGCATTATTGATGGAACGTCCACTCGTGGCCACACGCGTGGGCGGGATGGTTGACACGGTAAAGGACGGAGAGACCGGCTTGTTGGTTAATCCTTCCGATCCGGATGATTTGGCGCGAGCAGTTATTCAACTTCTTGGCGATCCCCAAAGAGCGAGCGCGTCGGGTGTAGCAGGTCGCAAGTTAATGCTCGAACGATTTACGCTCGCTCATACCGCGTCACAATTGGCTGAGCTTTATGAGCGGCTACTCACCAGAGAAAACGGTCGGCGAAGGTTTTACAGCCCACTTGTATTTGGGTGCCGACTGGTCCTGGCCGCGCCTGTGTTTGCTTATGTCGCTTTTCGCTTCTTCGTGATCGACATTTTTGTGCCGATCTATCTGCCGGACTATTTGGCTGTGACGCGCGGACTTCTGATTCGCGCTTGCTATCTGCCCGTCCGAGTCTTTTATTATGCGCTGACGATTGCGGTTCGCGCGTGGAAATCGATTAGACCGAATAAGACGTCGTTGCTAACGCCATCAGAGTTGGATGAGCTTGGGAAAGAATGAAGCTTCAATCGGCCACTGCGAGGAAAAAGATTACGCCATCAGCACAAACTAATTCGGTTAGCGCATCCGTCACCGGTTTTGTCGTAGAA
The DNA here is from genome assembly GCA_036001745.1 of Pyrinomonadaceae bacterium. Classification (GTDB taxonomy): domain Bacteria; phylum Acidobacteriota; class Blastocatellia; order Pyrinomonadales; family Pyrinomonadaceae; genus UBA11740. The sequence continues at coordinate 10,039 of DASYTZ010000004.1, read as the reverse complement.
GCGGAGCGCGAACCCCTGTTCACGATCAATCCAAATTCATCCACCATTTGGCTCGATCTGAAAGATGCCTGGGGCCATCGTGAACTTTTGTTTTTCCTGGTCTGGCGCGATCTAAAAGTGCGTTATCGTCAGACTCTTTTGGGCGTGGCCTGGGTAATTCTGCAACCACTCTTGATGGCGCTGGTGTTTACGATCTTTCTGAGCAAACTCGGGCACTTTCGTTCCGATAATGTTCCGTATCCAATCTTTGCGTATGCCGGACTTCTGCCCTGGATATTCTTCTCGAACTCCGTTGCGACCGGCAGCTCAAGCTTGCTCAGCAACAGCTACATTATTACGAAGGTTTACTTTCCCAGGCTCTTGATTCCGGCCGCTATAGTTGGGGTGCGATTAGTTGATTTTCTCATCGCGTCCGCGGTGCTGATTTTGTTGATGTTTGTGTACGGGCTTGGCGTCGGACCACGGATGTTTATGCTCCCTTTGGTGATCGCAGAGTTAACGCTGCTGAGTCTGGCCGTAAGTTCCTGGTTCTCAGTATTGAATATTAAGTATCGTGACGTTGGCACGCTCTTACCGGTGTTGATTCAAGTGTGGATGTTTGCGTCGCCGATTATTTATCCCTCGAGCATGGTGCCGAAGCAATGGCAATCGCTTTATTCGCTGAATCCGATGGTGGGCGTCGTTGAGGCTTTTCGCGCGTCATTGTTTGGTTTGCCATTCAATTGGAATGCGCTAATCGTTTCCCTGGCGATCACTTTGGTTTTGCTTGGTTACTTAATGTGGGTTTTCTGCCGTTGGCAAGATCGTCTGGTGGATAAGCTCTGACTAATCAAAATGCAACCGATCATTCAAGCCAGAAACATCAGCAAGCAATACGAGGTCGGCAGATCTGCGACTGTCGCGCCAACTTTGCGTGAAGCCCTCATCTCGAAGCTGAAGGTTTCTTTCAACCGCCAAAACGGCCATCGCGCCCACGGAGATTTGTTGTGGGCCCTGAGGGACATCAATTTCGACGTAGAGCCAGGCGAAGTGATTGGAATCGTCGGACGTAACGGCGCCGGCAAATCGACGCTGCTCAAAATTCTCTCGCGGGTAATAAAGCCGACCACTGGCGAAGCGCGTCTGTATGGACGCGTTGGCTCGTTGCTTGAAATTGGGACCGGTTTTCATCCCGATCTAACCGGTCGCGAAAATATATTTCTTAACGGCGCAATCATCGGCATGAGGCGCGAGGAGGTGCGCCGCAAGTTCGACGCGATCGTGGCCTTTGCCGAAGTTGAAAGGTTCCTCGATACCGCTGTGAAATACTATTCCTCCGGCATGTATTTGCGATTGGCCTTCGCGGTAGCGGCACATTTCGAGCCTGAGATTCTAATTCTTGACGAAGTGCTGGCCGTCGGGGACTCTGCGTTTCGGAAAAAGTGCCTCGATAAAATGAAACAGGTTAGTCGTGAAGGGAGAACTGTATTTTTCGTGAGCCACGATTTGATGTCTGTTCAGCAGCTTTGCAGTCGCGCGCTGCTGATTGAGTCAGGCCAACTGCTCGCAGACGATACGACTGCAGCAGTGAGTGCTCAATACCTGGAAATCATTTCAGCGAACTCGAACTAAGGCTTATGGGTGAAAAGGAAGCCGCCATCGACCCGAGAGAGATTCCTTTTGCCATTATCTCCCGAAAGAATCCGCTTGCCTTCAGTGCCGGATTGGCTGCCGAACGGCAAACGTGGCGCGATCTGTTTTAGCCTTGATCACGTTCATCCGAGCCCCGAATTGTTTGACGAAGCTGGCGATCTAAACCGCCGCACCCTGGGGCATTTGCGCTGGTTGCTTGAGCGGCACGAGAAGCTACGCGCTACATTGTTCACGACGGCGGACTGGCGTCAGATCTAGCCCTTCCCAACCAGACCGCTGCTTTCGCGGACTCCTTTCCTTCGGAGTCGTTTGCATCTCGCGAAGATTCTGCCTGCAGATACGAACCGCTTGAGCCGCCGTCCAGGGTTCGTGCACCAGTTGAAAGCCTTACCTCGGGTTCCTGGCGGACAAAAACAGCGCTGGCTTCGTGGGCCACTGGTTTGTGCAAAGCGGTGACCGCATATAACAAAGCGGCTGCCTTTCGAATGAAATGCAGCCGCTTCGATTAATGGCGGAGCCGACGGGACTCGAACCCGCGACCTCCGACGTGACAGGCCGGCGTTCTAACCAACTGAACTACGACTCCGCATAAGACATTGCCGATTTTCGATTGCCGATTGCCGATTGATTTAACACTCAAAATCGGCAAATGGAAATTGGCAATTGGCAATGTTTTTGGTGGGCGCGGAGGGACTCGAACCCCCAACCTCTTCCTTGTAAGGGAAGCCGTCTACCATTGACATACGTGCCCCATTTTCAAAAATCAACTTACTGCGTCACGACGAACTGTCATCGTAAGGAAAAGCGTAGAAAGGTGTCAAGAAGCGCTCCCGCGCAGCGTCAGGCGGGAGTAGTGTCGTAATTTCAAAATCTTGACTCATCCTCTGCGGTCTCTGCGCCACCTCGGCTCTTTCTCTGCGGTAAATGCTTTTGAACGTCCCTTAACCGCAGAGGATCGCAGAGGTTTTCGCTGAGAGACACAGCGGAAACTGAAATTAGGACACTGTCCAGGCGTCACGTCGCTTTTGCTGCTGCCCGGTTTGCGACTATATTTGCGGTAGCCCCAGCATCGCCCCAGCCCAATCGGAAGCAAATGCGATTCGTTTTTCGTTACATTTTCGCCGCGTTGTCACTTTCCTTAGTCTTGGTCGCTACTGCCGCGAAACAAGATCCGCAAACAAATCAACAGCGACCGCGAACGGTCGGCCAGGGCAATTCAAACTCAAACACTTCACCACAGACGAACTCGCCGGGCGAAGAAGTTGACGAAGGCGACATCGTGCGCGTCGAGACGCAGCTCGTCTCAGTGCCGGCCGTCGTAACTGATCGCAACGACCACCCCATTACGGGCCTGCGCCTGGACAACTTCGAAGTGTTCGAAGATGGGAAGCCGCAACGTTTGACGAACTTCGCCACCACGGAAACTCCATTCGAGATTGCTTTGCTGCTGGATACTTCCGGCTCGACGCGTGATGACCTTGGATTGATTCGCGACGCCGCGAAGGCATTCGTCCGCGCGCTGCGGCCGGGGGATCGCGTGGCCATCGTGGCGTTCAAGAATACTACCGAAAACGGAATGCCGAAGGCAGTCGTTGACGTGCTCTGCCAGCTTACCGACAACCGCCACACGCTACACGAAGCGATCGAAGACGTTGGCACCAGCAACGGCACGCCTTTCTACGATGCGATCGGACAGATCGGCAAGCAGATTTTTGGCAATCCTCCCCGTGAAGGAGTTCGTGGGCGCCGCGCGATTGTGGCGTTGACCGACGGTGTGGACTCAAGCAGTGACTCAACTTTTGAAGATGCGCGCGCCAGTCTGTCTCGCGCCGGCCTCGCATCCTATTTCATTCAGGTAAGCACCGAAGATTATGTCGAGGATCGCCTGCTGAAGGATTGCGAAGACGATGGCCGCCTGACACTTTCCGAAAAACAGCTCGAGCGTTTTCGTAGGCTGTTCGTCCCGCAATTGCAGAAAGAGGATTATCAGGACTTCTGCCGGCTGGGACAGTTCGAGCGGATGGACATCAGTCGCCGCCTTTACAATTTGGCGCGGGAAGAGATGAATGAACTCGCGCGCGGCTCAGGCGGCCGGAATTTTTCCGCGGCAACTTTGCAGGATGCGCGCGCGGCATTCGCGCAGGTGGCGAACGAGATCGGCACGCAATACAGCCTGGGCTACTATCCTGCGAACAAGACGCGCAACGGCCAATTTCGCAAGATCACAGTGCAGCTTCGCGGAGTGAAAGACGCTAACGTCAGGGCGCGTGAAGGATATTACGCGCCCAAGCAGTAAGCGCGGTTAGCTTGAACGCCCATGGTGGCAAAGCTACACTGTCAGCATGAATCAAGAGCAAATTGTCAATTGTGATCCGGATATTCTGGGCGGGACCCCTGTATTCGCCGGCACGCGTGTACCCATTCGAAGCTTGTTCGATCATTTGGAAGCTGGTGATTCGATCGACGATTTTCTCGAGGGCTTCCCGAGCGTCCGGCGCGATCAAGTAATCGCGTTGCTGGAAATGTCGCAGGAACGTATTCTCCAACCCGCCTAGTTTGAGAATCCTACTCGATGAAAACCTGGACTGGCGTTTGGCACGCGACCTCACGGGTCATCACGTGTCGTCCGTTCCGCGGATTGGTTGGGCGGGAATAACAAATGGCGATTTGCTCAACCGCGCACAGAAGCAGTTCGATGTCATTGTCACAATGGATGCCGGCTTAGTTCAGCAACAAAATATCACCGAGTACAGGGTCATGGTGGTTGTCCTACGCGCGCTCTCGAACCGTCTTACCGACACGCAGCCACTCATGCCGATGGTGCTGGAAGAACTGGAGAATGTTCGGCCGGGGACCATCGTTTCAGTGCCAGAATGAGCAAACAGCAACTTCGTTTCAACCGAATAACTCTAATTGTCCTCGACGGCGCGGGCATTGGCGCGATGCCGGATGCGCCCGAATGGGGCGATGCCGGTTCAGACACTCTCGGCCACATCTGCGAGTCGCGCCAACTGAATTTGCCGAATTTGCAAAGCCTTGGGCTTGGCAACATTCGACCGCTGAACGGCGTTCCGGCCATCGCGAATCCGCGCGGCGATTATGGCAAGTGCGCGCTCAGATCAAACGGCAAAGACACAACCACAGGTCATTGGGAAATGGCCGGCATCATTCTCGAGCGCGCGTTCCCAACTTATCCCAACGGTTTTCCCCAGTCGCTGATTGATGAATTCATTGCGAAAACAAAAGTACCCGGCGTGCTTGGAAATTTTCCTGCCAGCGGCACAGAAATCATCAAGCAGCTTGGCGAGGAGCATGTGAAGACCGGCAAGCCAATCGTTTACACCTCGGCTGACTCAGTCTTTCAGATCGCCGCACATGAGGAAGTGATTTCGCTCGATCGGCTTTACGAGATTTGCGAGACAGCGCGCGACATGTTGCGCGGTGAGCACGAAGTCGGCCGTGTGATCGCTCGTCCCTTTCTCGGCGAGCCCGGCTCGTTTTATCGCACAGAGAATCGCCATGACTACGCCGTGCCGCCGCCGCGAGAAAATCTTCTGCCACTGTTGAGCAATCACCGACTGGACGTCGTGTCGATTGGCAAGATCGCTTCGATTTACGATTCAACCGGAGTGACTCAAGAGCTAACCGCGAAGAACAACCAGCAGTCGATGGATCAGACGATCGCCGCCCTGCGCGATGACACGCGCGGGCTGATTTTTTCCAATTTCGTGGATTTCGACATGCTCTACGGTCATCGCCGCGACACGGAAGGATACGCCCGCGCGCTTGAGCAATTCGATTCTCGCTGGCCCGAGATTGAAACGGCAATGAGCCACGACGACTTGATTATGCTGACAGCGGATCACGGAAACGATCCGACGTATCCGGGAACGGATCATACTCGGGAATACGCGCCATTAGTCGTTTATGGAAAGAAAGCGAAAGCTGGTGTCGATCTCGGCACGCGCGCGTCACTGTCGGACATCGGCAGCACTATCGCCGAGAACTTTGGCTTAAGACTCAATGCCGGTACCAGCTTTTTTTCAGATATCATCTGATTCTATTTCGCTCGACGACGTTTGCGATCACCCTCTATGGCCAGAATCAAACCTCGAACGCTCCTGTTGCTCTGCGGCTCGCTAATGCTTTTCTGCGGTTCTGCCACCGCGCAATCGTCCATCGTGAATGCTCCCTCAACCGGCGTCGTCGCGACGAAGAAGATTTACTTCGAGATGGACTTCATCACGAATTACGCGTGGCAGCGCGATGGCGCGAAGTTTCAAAATTATCTGCCGCGCGTGGTCGTCGGCATCGGCCGCAACGTTGAAGTCGGCGCGAACGTTTCGTACACGCGTGTGCCGGGCGGCGGCGCGCCCGTCGAAATTCAACCAAACGCAAAGTGGCAATTCTACGGCAATGAAGAAAAAGGGTTGGCCGCTTCTGCCGGATGCATCTGGTTCGTTCCGCTTACGCATCGATCCGGCACAGACACTTTCGGCCAGTGCTACTCAGTCGCGAGCAAAAAGTTTCAGGGAAATTACGGTCCGCGCTTCACCGGCGGCGCTTACAGACTGGTCGGCGCAGGCAAAGATCGGGGAACGAAGACAGGCGCGATCGTAGCTTGGGAGCAACCGCTGTCAAAAAAGGTTGGGTTCATTGTTGATTGGCAGAGTGGATACAATCGACTCGGATATCTCAGTCCCGCCTTGAACGTAACTCTGCCGCGTAACGGTTCGCTTTCCGGCGGCTACGCAATCGCGAACAAAGGCCATCAAAACAACGCGTTGTTCCTGTATTTCGGACAGCAGTTTTAAGCGATGAAAAACCGAAGGGTATTGTTCGTCGTCCTTCTATCTTCCTTCGCGTTTCTATTGCTCTACATTGCGGGGGGATTTGTATTATGGCGCTTAGGTTTCCTGCCTCGCGATCAATCCTTCATGGAAAGAGTTGTTACGGTCGTTTTCCTTACGATGATGTGTTTGTCGCCGCTGGGAATCTTGTCGTCGGTGAGTACCAATCGAGCGGCGAAGAAGCAAGCAGCCCTTCACAACGCGTGGAAGGTTTCGGAACTTCGATTGCGGACTCTCAAGTCTCTTGCAACGGGCCTATTGGATTGCACGCTAGGTGGCGTTGGATACTACCTGGTGACCCGTCGGGTGTTTCCCCAAATCGATGTGTTGTGGATTTTCACAGCCCTGATTATACCGATGGGATTAATACAAATTGTTTTTAACTTGAAATTGAATTCGATGAGAGAACACCAATCGCGAAACGAATCCGTCGAGCCTCATCCACCGTCGCGATTGACATCTAACTAACCTTCTGGATTCTTGACAACCGCGATATACGGCAGGTTGCGATAGCGCTCCGCGTAATCCAACCCATAACCGACGACGAACTTGTCGGGAATCTGAAACCCAAGATAATCGATCGGCACGTCTTTTTCGCGGCGCTCGTACTTATCCAGCAGCGCTGCCAGTTTTACGCTGGCCGCACCTCGCGACTTCAGATTTGCCAAAAGATAATTCAACGTCAGCCCTGTATCGACGATATCTTCGACGACCAGGATGTGACGCCCTTCGATCGCCACGTCGAGATCCTTCAGGATGCGCACTTCCCCGGAAGTTCGCATCGCCGAACCGTAACTCGAGATGGCCATAAATTCGATTCCCAGGGGAATGTCCGTCGCGCGCATCAAGTCGCTGAGAAACGTGCACGCGCCCTTCAGCACGCCGATCAGCAGCGGATTCTTTCCCGCGTAATCGCGCGTTACTTCCGCGCCCAATTCGCGGATTCGGTTTTGAATTTGATCCGTGGTGATGAGAACTTCCAGATTCGGGTTCGTAAATTCCGACATTAGACTTGCCTGTGTTGTCGCCAAGATTTCCTCCTGTATGTTAGCGATAGCGAAGTTCAAAGTTCAAATCTGAGTTTGGTTCTGCTTTTGAAACAAATTTCGTCGCGAGCAATCAACTTGCCTACTGAAGTCGGAACTCTCAAGGTTTGCGCGCATCGAATTGTGCGAGATACTATTGCGCCTCCCTTTTTCGGGTCAATTTTCGGAACGTTATTGACCTGTTATATTTGCATCACGAAGGCTCGATGACGAAGAACATCTCGAACAGCACGCGCCGGCTGGCGCTCCTGCTGGTGCTGATCGGCGCGAGCTGCTGCGGCGTATTTGCTCAGGCCGCGCCGAAGCCCGCGCCCCAACCAACACCCGCCGATCTTCATGCGAGCGCTTCCGAGCTGCCCGTAGATAACTCGATCCCGGACGATCCGGCCGTCGACAAGATGCTCGCAGCCTACAGTCCTAAAGTACGCGAACTCGACGCCGTGCTCGGAAGCTTGACCGGCGAGTTACGCAAAGGCGGCATGGGCGCCGGCTCGATGGGTAACTTCGTCACCGACGGCATGCGGTCGCAAGCGAGTCTCAAGCTCGGTCAGCCCGTCGATCTCGCGCTGATGAATGGCGGCGGCCTGCGGCGCAGCGCCATCAGCGCGGGCGAGTTGCGCGCGCGGGATATTTTTGAGTTGCTGCCTTTCGAAAACGCCCTGGTGACGATTGAATTGACCGGTGAGCAGTTAACCAGGTTGCTGGGCTTGATTCTTTCCAGCCGCGAAGCACAATCCGGCGCGCGCATCGTTTATTTCACGAAACCGGACAAGACTTCTGAAGTCGAGAGTGCGAAGCTGCGCACGCCCGCCGGCGAGAAAGAGATCGATCCGAAAGCAACCTATCGCATTGTGACGATCGATTATCTGGTGAACGTAGGCGGTGACCGCTATGCGGTCCTGCGCGAAGGAAAGAATCTGCGGCCGTTGGGAATCACGCTCCGCGACGCGATGATCGCATACGTAAAATCCGAGACGGCGGCGGGACGCGCCATCAAGCCGAACCTCGATGGCCGTTTCTCGATCGATCGCACGAAGTCGGCGCCGACGCAGGAGTCGCGGCCACAGTAAACCCGAGCATGACCACACGACGCGATTTTCTGAAGACCGCAGCCATCGCCGGCATTTCCCTGCCGCTTGTTCGGTCTTCTTCGCTCTTTCATGCGAGCAATTCAAGGCGCGCGTTGTGGGAGCCTTTGCTCGAACCTGCTAAAGGCGAGACAGTCATCACGGTGCTGCACACGAACGACACGCACTCGCAAATCGATCCAATCCTGTCGAATGACAAGACCTATCCGGACAAAGGCGGCGTCGCGCGTCGCGCAACCCTGGTGAAACGGATTCGCAAAGAGAACCCGAACACGCTTTTGATTGATGCCGGCGACGTGTTGCAGGGCACGCCGTACTTCAATTTCTACAAAGGCGAAGTCGAGTACAAAGCGATGTCCCTGATTGGTTACGACGCCGGCACAATTGGCAATCATGAATTCGATAACGGCGTCGAATCGCTCGCGAGAGCTTTGCAGTTTGCGAATTTTGACATCGTCTCGACGAACTACGACGTGCGCGGCAGCGCGCTTGAGAAGAAGGTCAAGACTCATGTCGTGAAAGAAGTCGGCGGCGTGCGGGTCGGCCTGTTTGGTTTAGGCATCAGCCCGATAGGCTTGATTACGCCAGAGAATTTTCAGCCGCTGAAGTATCTCGATCCGGTACGCATGTCGCGCGGCGTCGTAAAGCTTTTGCGCGAACAGGAGAAGTGCGGGCTGGTGCTTGGCATGTCGCACCTTGGTTACTACCCGAAGCCGAAAGACCCCGATGAGATTGGCGATACACAAGTAGCTTCGCAGGTGGACGGCATCGATTTTATCGCCAGCGCCCACACCCATACGTTCATGGAAAAGCCCGTGCTGCAAAAGACGCCTAATGGCGGCAACACGATCATTTTTCAGGTTGGCCGCAGCGGCATTTACGTCGGCCGTGTCGATTTCACTTTGAAGGACGGGAAAGTCACCGCGTCCGTGGGCAGGTTGTTGGATTTAAGAGACGAATCGCTGGCGTAATGGCTGACGACGCAACCAGAGATCGAGTGCGCGCGTTGGTGCGCGACGTGCTTAGCAAGGCGTTGCCGGAATCACCTGCGTCTTCGTCCTCGTCAACGGGCAGTGCGGCGGGTGGTCGCCCGTCTCTAAACAATCCGAGCGGTGTCTCATCAGGTCCCGCCATCACGCGCGACGAATCTGCCAAGCTTGTCATCACTGAAGACGACGTGCGGGGGCTCGAGCACGGGGCGGTCTTGCGCATCTCTGAAAACGCGCGCCTGACACCCTTGGCGGCAGACATCGTCAACGATCGCGGCATTGAAGTGGTTCGCCGCATCCCGCGCAGCGGCCTAAAACAGAAAAAGACAATTGCAGTTGGATCCGACCACGGCGGCTACTCGATGAAAGAAGAGTTGAAGAAGTTTCTCATCGAACTCGGACATCGCGTTCACGACTTCGGCACAAACTCGGAG
>DASYTZ010000003.1:0-4350 GCA_036001745.1 Pyrinomonadaceae bacterium | reverse complement strand
AGGTTGGCATCGCGAGATGAAACCCGGTGAAGCGGTGCGCATCATGACGGGCGCGCCGGTGCCCGCTGGCGCCGATGCCGTGCAGCAGGTTGAACTGACACGCGAACTGAACGGCGGTGGCGAAGTTGAAATCCTGGAACGCGTCGAGGCCGGCCGTTCAATCGTTAAGCGGGCTGCCGAAATCAAACGTGGTGAACCTGTGCTACGTGCCGGTGAAGAAATCAATGCGCAGATGATCGCCACGCTCGCTTCGTTCGGCTACGCGACCGTCAACGTCGGCCGGCGCCCGCGTGTGGCGGTGATGGCGACTGGCAGCGAACTCGTTGACGTCGATCAAAAGCCCGCCCGCGACCAAATTCGCGATTCGAATAACTACACGATTGCCGCCTATGCGGCGCTGTCAGGCGCAACAGTTGAGCGCTTGCCATTGGCAGGTGACGACACTGGGGAGTTGAAACGGCAAATCGCCGCGGCGGTTGAAAGATGCGACGTGCTGATCACGTCTGGCGGCGTTTCGATGGGCGCTTACGATTTCACGAAAGCGGCATTCAAAGAACTCGGCGCTGAAATCTTTTTCGAACGGGTCGCTTTGCGGCCCGGCAAGCCGACGGTGTTCGCTCGCGTTGGGAAGGCGCTCATTTTTGGCCTCCCTGGAAATCCTGTTTCGGTGGCCGTGACTTTCAATCTGTTCGTGCGCGCGGCGCTGCGCGCGATGCAAGGTGCGACCGAGACTTCGCTGCCGGAGATGACTGCGGTGCTCGCGCGAGACGTGAAAGGCTCACTAGATCGGGAGAGCTATTTGCCGGCCGTGTTGCGAACTGACGAACAGGGAACGTTGCTGGCTGACCCTTTGAAGTGGGGTGGCTCGTCGGATTTTGTTTCATTTGCGCGCGCGACGGCGTTGATTAATGTGCCTGCCGGCATCAGGATAATCGCCGCCGGCTCGGCCGTTCGCGTTGTTCGATTGCCTGCTTCAACATCATGAGTGAACTCACACACATCGACGAGCACGGCCGCGCGAAGATGGTCGATACTTCCGCGAAGGAATCCACCGTCCGCCGTGCCGTCGCCTCGGCGCGCGTGTTGATGTCGCCAGCCACAGTCGCCGCCATTCGCAACAACACCACTCCCAAAGGCGATCCGCTTGAGACCGCACGACTGGCCGGTGTCATGGCGGCGAAGAGAACTTCTGAACTGATTCCGCTCTGTCATCCGCTGCCACTGACGCACGTCGATGTGCGCGCTGAGATTCACGATGACGGTGTGCATCTCGAAGCCGAGGTCAGCACGCGGGCGCAGACGGGCGTTGAAATGGAAGCGCTGACGGCGGCTTCCGTCGCGGCGCTGACGATTTACGACATGTGCAAGGCACTCGATAAATCGATGACTATTACGGATGTGCGCCTGGAACTGAAAACCGGCGGCAAGTCAGGCGATTATCGGCGCGTAGAAAAAGAGGACGGAACAAGCTGAACGCAATTGACGTTCATTGAACTGATGAAATACCGACTGGCACACGACGCGCGACCGCAGGCAAAGACGCTGCTAATTGCCGCGGCGATTTCAGTTGCGCTCTGGTTTATTCCTTTCGCTGAAATTCTCAGCTATCCCTTTCGGATTTTTGTCACGTTCATTCACGAAGGCGGGCACGCGATTGCCGCCTTGCTCACGGGAAACTCCGTTCAAAGCCTCAGCGTTTCGATGAACGGCGCGGGCGAGACTTACACGGCGCAGGGCGGAACGTTTTCACAAATGTTCGTCTCGAGCGCGGGTTATCTGGGCGCGATGACATTTGGCGCGCTGCTGCTCGTGCTGATTCGCAAAGCCCTGGCCGCACGTATCGTACTGTTCGCCTCGGCGGGTCTGATCCTCGTGCTGACGACTATCTTCGGCGTTGCGAAGCCGATCATCGCGGGCTCGTGGGGTTCCTGGACGGGAATTCCGTTTACATTTCTGGCGGGCGTTGCACTTTCCTTTGGCCTATACGCAGTCGGACGCTGGACGACGGAACGAGTCGCGCTTTTTATCGTCAGCATGATCGCCGTGCAATGTATTCTGAACGCGTTGCTCGATTTGAAAACAGTTTTCTTCCTCTCGTCTCCTTTCGCTCCGTCCGTTCCGAATGACGCCGTCAACATGGCCAACGCGACGGGCGTACCCGCCATCGTCTGGGCTATTCTTTGGATCGCGGTGGCTTTCGGAATCCTGTTGCTGGCACTTCGGCTGTACGTCGCGCGACGAGATCGAGCGTTCGACGACCAGCAGGATCTGCCTTTCGAAAACAAAGCAGAAGCCTAGACGTTTGGCAGCTTCTCAGCTTCAGGCATTTCCGTCACGGTGATATCATCAAATTGCTCTCCCGAAGTGATTCCCGAACATGAAAGGAGATGCAATGTACGTTCTTCGTAAAGCGTTCTTTCTCTCCGCAATTCTCGCCGGCGCGCTGGCTCTGACCGCGTGTCCCAGCAAGACGACGATTTCAAAAATCAATCAGGACCCGGGGCGATACCGCAACAAGGAGGTCAGCCTGATCGGAACCGTGACTGACAGTTACGGCGTTCTGGGCAACGGCGTATATGAACTCGATGACGGTACCGGGCGAATCTGGGTGGTGACGACGCGCGGCGTACCGTCGAGAGGCGCGCGCATCGGCGTTTCTGGCCGCGTGTACACCGGACTAGAATATGGCGGCCGGAATTACGGCCTCGGCCTGAAAGAAGAAAACCGAGAAACGAAGTCACGGTAACAAAACACATTGATTCGCTGGTTCATTGAATCAATAGTTCAATGAAATGAGACTGTCGATCGAAAGCCTCGAAAATCAATTTTCAGATCTGCACAAAGGATCATGTGAATTGGTGTCGGGGCTCTCGACCGAATTGCTCTACGCAAAGCCACTCGAGATCGATTCAAACGAGACGTGTGGTGAACGAGTTCTGCGTAGCGCGGCGGTTGTCGAGCAAAGTTTCGGCGGTCTGACAGCGAATCTCTGGGACGACCCGTTCGAGTGGACCTTGCCGGAAACACTCAACACTCCGGCAAAGGTTTTGGAGTATCTGGCTGAAGTTGAAGAGACGCGTCGCCGCGCCTTTGCAGCTTTCAAAAGCTATGAGGATCTGTTGAAAGAAATCATGACTCCTCTGGGCAAGCGTCAACTTCTTTCTTTTTTGCTGGACACGCTGGAAAGAGCAAGGCATCATCAGCAGCGCGCTGTCGAACTGTTCGAAACTCTGAAAACTGAGAACTGAGAACTCTCCTTATGTTTTGTCCCAGATGCGGCCAACAGCAAGTTACCGATTCGATGCGATTCTGTTCGCGTTGTGGATTCTCGATGGAAGGTGTGATGCATCTGTTAGCGCACGGCGGTATGCTGCCGCAGTACGAACCCGGCGAGAAAAAAATCTCCAAGCGACGCAAAGGGGTTATGCAAGGCGTTATCGTGCTGCTCGCGGGCATTCTGCTCGTTCCGATTTTTGGCGTGATGGCGGGATTCTCAGACGGTCGAATCTCGGATGTCTTCGGATTCTTCGCGGCGCTTACCGCGGTAGTCTGTTTCATTGGCGGGCCGCTGCGAATGTTATTCGCGGCGATTTTTGAAGAGGGCGCAAGGCCGCAACCTTACATCTCGGCGCCGTCGTATATGCCGCCGGCTATGCCTCCTCCGACGCAAGCGCGCATCTCCGCTTTGCCGCCGCCGGCCGTGAACACGCAACCATGGCGCCCGCGTCAGGACACCGCAGAGATTGTCCCGCCCACCAGCGTGCCCGATCACACAACCAAGCTGCTCGACAAATCTGAATCGGGAAAAGAGTGAGTTTAGAAGAGCGTCTGCGCCAGCGCATTCAGCGCGAAGGTCCAATAACCTTTTGTGAATGGATGAAGGCCGCGCTCTACGACGAGCGCGAGGGTTACTACTGCGCGAATCGCGTTCGGCAAGGGCGAGCGGGCGACTATCGCACGGCGCCGGAAATCAGTCCGCTCTTTGGCGGTGCGTTCGCCTACTATTTCATGAAGGCGTATTTCGATTTGGGCGCGCCTAAGGAGTGGACGATCATCGAGGTTGGCGGCGGAGCAGGAGACTTTGCCCACGACGTTCTCGCCAGCCTGCAGAGGAACTTCCCCAATATCTTTGCCGCGACGCAATACGTGATTGATGAACTCAGCATCGACGCACAGTCGCAAGCGATCACAAAGCTTGCCGAGTTTAAGGATCACGTGCAGTTTCGCTCGATCGCGGAAATTAACGAGCCGTTTCCCAATGCCATCATCTTTTCCAACGAGTTACTCGATGCGTTTCCGATTCATCGCGCGATCGGACGCGGGGCCAAATTGAAAGAGCTATGTGTGGGA
>DASYTZ010000002.1:0-16926 GCA_036001745.1 Pyrinomonadaceae bacterium | reverse complement strand
TGATCGACGCTTACGGCGCCGGCAACAGCCGCTCCAGCTCCAGCGACGAATCGCGCATCATTCGCATGGGCTACGGCGCTGATGAGATTTACACACGTTCGGCTTGGCGGTCGTTGCAACTTTGGAAAGAACTGTTCGCGCGCACCGGCGAGTCGCTGTTTCACCAAACGGGGGTGCTTTGGCTCGCGCATGAAGGCGATCCATATCCGATGAAATCGTTCGAGACGCTGACGAGGCTGGGCATTCCCATCGAAAGAGTGAAGCCAACGCAAGTCTCAAGTCGATATCCACAGATTTCGACTGACGGAATCTCCGAAGCTTTCTTCGAGCCCGAAAGCGGCGTGCTCGTCGCACGACGCGCAGTCGAAGCAGTCGTCTCAGAGGCAATCAAGTGCGGCGCGGACTATTTTCAGGAAGCCATTGTTCCACCACGCGTCAGCAAGCCTATCGAAAGTCTTACAACGTTAGGAGGCAAACAAATTTCAGCCGGCGTTTACGTGTTCGCTTGTGGCGCATGGTTGCCGAAGATTTTTCCGAACTTGCTGGGTGATCGAATTCATCCGACGCGACAGGAAGTTTTCTATTTCGGCGCGCCGGCAGGAACTCGTTTCAAACCGCCGGCGTTGCCAACTTGGATCGATTTTAAAGAAGAGGCTTACGGTCTGCCTGACGTCGAAGGCCGCGGCGCGAAGGTCGCGATCGATCGTCACGGGCCGTCATTCGATCCTGACACCAGCGATCGAGTTGCAACCACGGAGAGCCTGGCGGAAGTGCGTCGTTATCTCGCGCGCAGAATGCCGGAATTAAAGGATGCGCCGGTGAGCGAGTCACGAGTTTGCCAATATGAGAATACTTCGAATGGCGATTTTCTCATCGACCGTCATCCCGAGTTTGAAAATGTCTGGCTGGTCGGCGGTGGTTCAGGCCACGGATTTAAGCATGGGCCGTTTGTAGGCGAGTACGTGAGGGCGCGAATCGAAGATGAAGATGCCGGATTGGAGCCGCGCTTTAGTTTGGTCACGAAGTCGGCTGCGCGCCAGCGAAGTGTTTACTGACCCGGATCACGCTTCCGCAGTGGCAGCGACGGCCGATGCCTCCGCCAAACGCTTCACAATAACCAGCGTAATATCGTCCGCCGCGGGAGTTCCCTGAGAGAATTTTGTGAGCGCCGACTCGATCCGATCGCGAATGCCGGCGGCTGATGCGTCCATGTTTCGCGCGACCGCTTCGTACAGACGTGTCGGGCCGAATTCTTCGCCGGTTGGACTCACGGCTTCTGAGACGCCGTCGGAATAAATCACGAGCACATCGCCGGGATTCAACTTTGTGCGGCCTTCGCGGAAATCGGCCTGGGCCATGATGCCGAGCGGCAACCCGCCCGCGGCGAGCTGCTCCATCGTGCCACCAGTGCGAACGACCAGTGGCGGGTTGTGACCGGCATTAAGAAACGCCAGATCGCCTGTTGTCGGATTCAGATCGGCATAAAACAAAGTCACGAAGCGGTTGGCAGGAATGCTTTCGACGAGATAGCGATTAACGGCGCTAATCGTCTCGACCAAAGAACTGTGGGTATCGAATTGCGCATGGATTGCCGCGTGGAGCGACGACATCAGCAGCGCGGCAGCAGTGCCCTTACCGGAAACGTCGCCCAGCGCGACAATGAGGTTGCCGTTCGCGCGATGAATGAAGTCATAGTAGTCGCCGCCAATTTCGTAGCACGGAAAACTGATGCCTTGCAGTTCATAACCTTCCAACTGCGGTGCTGAGGTCGGTTGGAAGCGCTGCTGAATCTCGCTGGCGACTTCCAGCTCGCGCTCGAGACGTTGCCGCTCCAATTGTTCTTCCGCCAGGCGCGCATTCTCAACCCGAATAGCCGCGACCGAAGACAATGTCGTGAGCACCTTCAAATGATCTTCAGTGAAGCGGCCATCGGCGATTGGGGAGTCGGCATAGATGATGCCGAAGACGTTTTCGCCCACGCCCAGCGGCACGGCCAACACGGAACGCACGCCTTGCAGCACAACCGTGCCACCCATAAATCGCGGATCGGCTTGCGCGTCTGACGTCAGCACGGATTTGCCGTTGTTAACGACTTCGTCTATCACGGAACGGCTGATGCGAATTTCGCCTACGTCTCCGGCGCGATCGCGCAGGCGCGCCACGGCAACTTTCAGTTCGGGGTTATTTTTTTCCCGCATCATGAGCATGCAGCGGTCGGCAGGCACGGCTTCGAACACGAGCGTCACGATCTGCTCGAGCGTCTCGTTCAAAGTCACGGAAGCCAGCAGCGCCACGCCCACTTTGCTGATCAGCGCCAGCAAGTCTGTCTTCTGCTCTACTTTTTCATGCGCGGCGGATTCGTGCGACCGTGAGAGCGCGCCTTCAATCTGTTGAAAAAGACCCGACGTCGTGCGGTCGGCCGACGAGAGCGCAATCGTCGCCTCAGGCATCGACGAACTCTGTTCCGTGATCATGGTGGCGCCGCTGCTGAGGGGGAATGGGCCATCGTTGAAGACGATTTCAGTTTCGCCGATTTGAATGCGGCCGCCGCGCGTGAGCGGAATCGATGCATCGACAATCGCGCCGTTGTAAAGCGTGCCGTTTGCGGAACCCAGGTCCTGAAGGAAGTATTCGTCGCCTTCGTGACGCACTTCGGCGTGCACGCGCGACGCAAATGGATCGGGAATGCAGAGGTCGTTGCGGGCCGAACGGCCAATGGTGATGCGCAGACGGCTGAGCGGAAAATGCTCGGCCGTGCGATCGGGATACCTGACGATTAACTCAGCCATGAATTAGTACCGCAAGTTGTTAACTTGCGACGCTGCAAATTACCAATTTGCGTTACAACTGCGGACGCGGCCGGCGCGCCTTTGTCGCCGATAAACCGGCGCCATATTCGCGAATTACCACAGTCCCGGCAATTAAGTCATGAAGCGCGCGGCCCGTTGGATTGACAATCGCAAGCAAGAATCCAAGTCCGAACAGCAAGAAAGATATCGGGTAGCCGACGAAATGCCGGAGCAACGCGCGACCGATTCCGGGCAGGCTGCCATCGGTCTGCTCCAATCGCAAACCTGTCGTCCATTTTCCCAGCGTCTTACCCGTGAGTCCGGCGAGCACTCCCAAATCCAAAACGGCTGCTACGAGCGTGAAAAGGATCCCGATATTCTCGGCCGTTCCACCGGCCAGGCGTGCGCCGCCGCCCATTAGTCGCGCCACGAAAGTACTGAACGTGAGAATCAGCGCCAGCACAATGTAATCGATCAGTAGCGCGCCACAGCGGAGCGCAAACGGCGCGCGGTAACGGACGCGAATGTGCTCGAGGCGTTTCGAAGTTGGGCGCGAGGGTTTCCCCGTTTCAAGTTTGGCCGGCATTGCTGCTTGCATCAGTTTTGATCGGCCAGGTTACCGGCCCCATCACCCAACCAGGAAGTGCAATGTGGTTTCACCCAGGCGAATTCGATCGCCGCTATCGAGCGCGCGTGGCTGTCGTGGCTCGAGGTGGATCATATCATTGATTACCGTGCCGTTGACTGAGCCGAGGTCTTCGACCATGAACGAGTTGCCTTCGCGCCAGATGCGCGCGTGCCGGCGCGAGACCTTAGTGTTCGGATCGAACCGCGACAAATCGATCTCCGGAAAGATGTTCGACAAAGGATCCGTCCGCCCGACCAGGTTGGTGTCCTTTTGCAAAAGGAACGAGGCATCCAGTTCCGTGGTGCCGGCGACCACCAGTTTTGCAGTCGTGCGCGCCTGGAGCGACGCACTCGAATCTGTTCCGGCAAGCGGCTGCCGCGAACCGCAATGCGCACAGAAGACGTCATCACCCGCAATGCGGCCGCCACAGAAACCACAGAACACGCTGGAGACGGCCATCGTCTCCCCGCCCAATTGGTAGGCAGGCACGCCGTAGCTGACCTGGCCTGAGCGAAGCTTGTCCAGATGCTGCGACAAGGCGTCGCGCAACTCGGCGCCCGTTTGGAAACGATGTTCGGGTTTGTATTCGACGGTGCGTATCAGAATGCGCTCCATCTCGCTGGAAAGCTGTGGATTGATCTGGCGCGGACGCGGATTCTTTGTGAAATCAAAAATCAGCAGGGGATTGTCCTGCGGATCCGATCCAGTCAGCAGGTGAAACATCGTCGCGCCCAGACTGTAAATATCGACGCGCGGGTCGGCGCGGCCGCTGAACAATTCCGGCGGCGCGTAGCCCATCGTGCCGACGGCGGTGACGCCCTTTTCCTTCTTGTTAACCCAGCGCGCGATGCCGAAATCGATCAGCATGATGCGATTGTTGTTGCTGTCGATCATCAGATTCGCCGGCTTCAAGTCGCGATAGATGATTGACTGCGGCCGAGTGTGCAGATAATGCAGTACGTCGGCGACCTGAATTCCCCACTCTGTTACCGTCGGCTCATCGATGCGCCCCTGCGGCGTGGCGCGCAAACGCGAGGCGAGGTCGCTGCCGGGAATGAACTTCATCACCAGATAAAACCGTTCAGAGTTCTCGTCGTAGAAATAATCGTAAACCGTGGGAATCGACGGATGTTCGAGCTCCGTCAGCAGCAACGACTCGCGTTTGAAGTCGGCAATCGCTTTTTCATGTTGGGCGTCGTCGAGGTGGGACTCGATCATTTCTTTCACGGCGCGCGGCGCATCGCCGAGATTGCGATCCTTCGCGAGATAAACCGCGCCCATGCCGCCGCCGCCAATGCGGCGAACTATCTCGTATCGATTGTTGAGAACTTTACCGCCGGACAGCGTCTTTGGTTTGCTTGATCGCCGCTTGTCGTCTCCCGCACGGGAGGTGGCGCCGACCTCGGCGCTGTCAGCCGCGACATCTCCGGTAGTCGCGTCGACTTCTACTTTCGGCGGGCCCCAGGTACTGCTGCCGATGCCGAGGCTCTGGGACAGATCGGCATCCGCCGGCGCGCTTTCGAGCGGCTCTTCAGACTTCACGCGCGCGCCACAACTGCCGCAAAAATTTTCGTCCAGCGCCACATTGGCGCCGCATTCTTTACAAGCGGGCATTACTAAACTTTGTCCACGTGAGGAAGCTTCTTCCGTTATTTCGTGCCGGGCTTAACCGAGAACTTTATTTGCTGAGACGGAAGCGCAAAAAAGTCTTACCGACAATAATTTCGTCGCCATCGTTGAGCGCCTGGCGGGCCCCGGGTTTCAGCCGTGGGCCACGATTAACGAACGTTCCGTTCGTTGAGCCGAGATCTTCGATCTCGTACTGTCCGTTCTGGATTGAGATCCGGGCGTGTCGCCGCGAAACCTTCGCTTCCGGATCGTCTGAGTCCAAATCAACATCCGGGAATATGCCGCCGTCAGCATCCCAACGGCCAATCTCCGATCCGTTTTTCCCCAGCGGAAATTGTTTTCCGGCCGATTTTCCTCGCTCGATCGTTAAAGTGGCGTTCTGTGGCGTCACAACTACCGCGCCAGTCGACTGTTCAGAAAACACCGGCGAGATAGACGAGGATCCGGGACGCGCTACAGTTACGGGAACGTCTTTGTTGCCCCGGCCGTCTCCTCCGTTGGCTTGCGGATTCAATCGATCAGCCGGCCGGCCGGCGAGCCAAAGCGCAGCTCCACACTCATCGCAATAACGCGAACCTTCCAGGTTTTGTGTGCCGCATCTTTCGCAAGTAATCATCGCAAAAACTAGCGCCGGCCTGGTGCCGAAACAACCAAGGCCCGCGCGCAATCATATCTTATCCCGAAAGCGTGAAGCGGGACAATGCTGAGGTTTCGCATATTCCCTTCGATACCACTGCGGATTGCTACCCTTCGGAACGACCTACTCGTCGCGTATAATCAACGTGTTACCTCGATTTCCTGAAACCGACCATCGGATTTCGTCGTAAAACCAACTCTAGCGCGGAACTGCGTCTCGACGCCCGGCATCTAGGCAACGACAAACTGAAGTTTAAGGAAAGAAAAAATGGCCCTCAGCAGAAAAAAGAAAATTATTATCGTAGTGTCCGGCGTCGTCTTGCTGGCGCTGGTCGTAATCATCAGCGTCGTCGCCACGCGCAAAGAAGTGCCGGAAGTCACGACGGTCAACGTGAATGTCCGGCCCGAGCTGCGCTCGACCGTCACGGCGTCCGGCGAAGTCCGGCCGATTCGCTACATCAAGCTCACCAGCGAAGTGCCGGGACGCATCCTCGAAATCTACGTTAACCCCGGAGATCAAGTGACGAAGGGCCAGGCGCTGGTGCGCGTTGACCCGACACAGTTGCAGGCGAGCCAGGAAGCGCAATGGGCCGCGACCCAGGCTTCGTTGAATGACGTTCAAAATGCGCGCAATGCAGTAAGTTCGGCACAGCAGGGCCTGGTGGTCGCCGAAGCGGCGGTTTCGCAGGCCAAACAAAACACCGCGTCCGCGGCAATCGATCTCAAAGCCGCCGAACGCGAACTAAAGCGCGCCACCAATCTGGTCGAATCAAACGTGATGTCGCGGGCGGAGTACGATGCGACGCGCGATCGCTACGATCAAGCGAAAGCAAAACTTGACGCTGCAAATATCGCCGTCAGAGAGGCGCAGGAGCGCGCGAACCAGCAGCGCGTGTCAGTGAAGGAAGCACAAACCGGCATTAAGTCGAGCGAGATGCGCGCTAATCAGCAGCAGGCAATCCTGCGCGGTCAATCCAGCCAGCGCGAGAAAGCGACGCAGTATTCGCCGCTGAATGGAGTCGTCGCAGACATTCCGACTCGCGTCGGTGAATACGCGGTGTCTGCGCTGTCATCGACGCCCTTGATGACGATTGCCGACATGTCGACCATCAACGTCGAGGTCAATGTCGACGAAACCGAAATCGCGAACGTCGACGTCGGCCAGGAAGCGAAGGTCAAGGTTGACGCCCTCGGCGACAAAGAAATCAAAGCGGTCGTGACGCAGAAGAATCCCCTGGCCGTGGCGAAGTCCGACACGCAAGGCGGTCTTTCGAATCGCGTCAACGTGCAGGAAGCGAAAGAATTCAAAGTTACGCTCGAACTGCGCGAACTTGCGGACCTGGAGCGCGGCAAGCTCCGTCCCGGTATGAGTGCCACGGCGACGGTCACGACCAAGACAAAGAACAACGTGATCGCGGTCCCGTTGCAAGCTATCGTGGAAAAAGCCCCGCCGACACCAGGGCCTGGACCGACGATTGCCAGCAGCGCGCCGGCAGTTCCTGGTGAAAAGGCAAAGGAAATCAAGGGCGTTTACGTGCTCGACAAAGCAAACAAGGTGAAGTTCGTCGAAGTCACCACCGGCATCACCGGCGAATCCGACATCGAGATTACTTCGGGTCTGTCCGCCGGCACCGAAGTAATTACCGGCCCGAGTCGCGTCCTGAAGACGCTGAAAGACGGAACCGCCGTCAAGCGTCAGACGCGCAAGCCGGACGCTAACGCAAACGCGGGAGGCTAATGGTGCCCTCTTTCTCTCGGAGAGGGAGCGAAAACGAACACAATGACAGAAGCGACGATAACGACATCCGCAGCCACAATGGTCCAGCCACAACTGCCGTCCGACGACGGCAAGGGCACGACTATGATCGCGATGCGCGACATCTGGAAGACCTACGACATGGGCGCGGAAAAAGTGCACGCGTTGCACGGCGTCTCGTTCGACGTGCGTCGCGGCGAATACCTCGCGATCACCGGCCCCTCAGGTTCCGGCAAGTCCACCCTGATGAATTTGATCGGGTGTCTCGACACGCCTTCGCAAGGTCAGTACTGGCTGAACGGGAAGAACGTTTCTGAGATGGACGACGACGAACTCGCTCGCATCCGAAATCAGGAAGTCGGCTTCGTGTTCCAGACTTTCAACCTGCTGGCGCGTGCGACGGCGCTGCACAACGTTGAGCTGCCGCTGATTTACGGCGGCATACCCGGTGCGAAACGTCATGAAATGGCCAAGCAAGCGCTGGGCGCAGTTGATCTCACCGACCGCATGACGCACCGGCCGAACGAGCTCTCAGGTGGTCAGCGTCAGCGCGTGGCGATTGCGCGCGCGCTGGTTAATCACCCGTCGATTTTGCTCGCCGACGAACCGACCGGAGCGCTCGACACCGCGACCAGTTACGACATCATGAACCTCTTCGCTAAGCTTCACGAAGAGGGCAATACCATCATCCTTGTCACGCACGAACACGACATCGCCGCCCGCGCCCATCGCATCATTTCGATTCGCGACGGATTGATCGAAAAAGACGAGACAGTCAGGTAGGATCGCTGCGATGCACCCGAGCAGCGAAACACACGGCGAGCCGCTCATCTTTGGAAAGCGGCTGTCTCTGCCTGCGCGCATTCGCTCGTTTCCAACTATGCGAATTGCCGCGGTCTGGGAAGCCTTTCTGGTCGCGGGCGCCAGTCTGCGGCAGAACAAGCTGCGAACGGCGCTGACGTTGGTCGGTATCGTCGTCGGTGTGACGGCGGTGATCGCGGTCGTCACGATTATCAAAGGCCTCGATCAGACGGTCGCGAACACGTTCAATTCGCAGGGTTCGACGGTGTTTACGATTTCGAAGAGACCGCGCGTGATCACTTCGCGCGAGGACTTCATCAAGTACAACAAGCGCAAGGACCTTACTGAGGAAGATGCTGACGCGATCTTTCGCTTGTGCACGGTCTGCTGGCGCATGGGCGTCGTAGCCAACGATGTGGTCAACACAAAGCATGGCAACCAGAAAAACGAGAACGTCCAAATGCGAGCCATTAAGCCAACCTCGACATTTGATATTGATGGCGTATCGCTCGACGCCGGCCGTTACTGGAGCGAGGCTGAAGGCGACGACGCACATGAAGTTGCTGTGGTGGGCGCCGACATTGTGACGAATTCATTTCCCGGTTTATCGGCAGACCAGGTGTTGGGTCAACAATTATGGGCGGGCGGGCGGCCTTATCTGATTGTTGGAGTGCTACAGCCACTTGGAAAAATTCTGGGCGCGTCACGCGACAACATCATTTACGTCCCGTTTGCAACGTACAAGAAGAATTTTGGCGTGAACATCAAGCGCGGGGCCTTCAGTGTCGCGTCGCTCGTGGTATTGATTCAGACGCAGTCTGCACAACAGCTTGAAGCCGCCGAGGATCAAGTCCGCGCAATCATGCGCAACCGCCGTGGCAAGACCTTCAGCGACGAAGATGACGGTTTTGCATTGGAAACGCAGGATGTCTTTCTCAATCTTTATTCGGCGGCAACTTCAAACATCTATCTGGTGACGATCGGCGTGGCGGCGATCTCGCTCGTCGTCGGCGGCATCGTCGTGATGAACATCATGCTGGTTTCGGTGACTGAGCGCACGAAAGAAATTGGAATTCGCAAAGCCGTCGGCGCACGACAAAACGATATTCGCACGCAGTTTTTGATCGAGGCGGTAATGGTAACCGCGGTCGGCGGCGCGATTGGCGTGCTGACCGGCTTCGGCACCGCCTGGTTGATTGCTTTGCTGATCGGTTTTCCTTTGCTGATCAGCCTTTGGTCAGCAGTGCTGGGCGTTGGTGTTTCTTCAGTTGTAGGCGTCATCAGTGGTTTGTGGCCGGCATGGCGCGCCGCCAGACTCGATCCGATCGAAGCCTTAAGAGCGGAGTAAGCCACGGAGGCACAGAGATATGACAAGGCTTTATTTTCGTCTTAATTCTCATTCTTTGTCTCGGTGCCTCTGTGTCTCTGTGGCAATTTTCTCATGAACATCGCCGACGTAATGGAATCGGCCTACATGGCCATCGACACGGTGCGCACGAACAAGCTGCGTTCGGCGCTCACGATTCTGGGTGTCAGCGTCGGTGTCGTGACGGTGATGTTCATGGTCTCGATCATTCAAGGGCTGAATAAAGCCTTCGCCCAGCAGATCGAGTCGTTAGGTTCCAACACAATCTGGTGCTTGAAATTCGATCCAAGCTTCGGCCGGCAGCCAACGACTGAAGAGCTTCATCGCAAAGAACTCACGATCGAAGACGCCGACGCGATTCGCAACGAAGCGCCGTCAGTCGCGGGCGTTGCGCCCTTCTATCGAAAAATCGCTGAGACCGTCAGCTACCGCGACAAGCAGAGTGACACGCCAATTCTGATTGGCGTCACGCCGTATCACGAGTTCGTGCTGTCGAGTTACGTCGGCTATGGCCGTTACGTTACGGATTTGGACGTGGAAGAGCGAGCGAATGTCTGCGTTCTTGGTCGCGACGTGGTTCATGCCCTGTTTCCGAATGAAGATCCTTTAGACAAAGAAATGAAGATTGCGGGGCGAGTGTTTCGCGTCGTCGGCGTGATGGAACCGCTGGGATCGTTTTTGGGCCAATCGCGTGACAACTCGGTGTACGTTCCGATTTCGACGTTTCACAAATACTATCCCGAGATGGATTTCCCGGACATCATTTTCGCCATCATCGTGCGCCCCGTTTCGCGCGCTTACGTGAATACCGCTATCGACGAGATGACTGACATTCTCCGCCGTCGCCGGCAGGTACCGCGGGGCGCGCCCAATAACTTCGGCATCTCTTCACAGGACGCACTGCTGGATATTTACAATCAATTGACCGGCGCAA
Source organism: Pyrinomonadaceae bacterium (assembly GCA_036001745.1). Lineage (GTDB taxonomy): Bacteria > Acidobacteriota > Blastocatellia > Pyrinomonadales > Pyrinomonadaceae > UBA11740. Next base: position 6,387 of record DASYTZ010000002.1, on the reverse strand, counting down.
CCTTCCTCGTGTTGACCGCGATTTCGTGCGTGGCATTGATGATTGGCGGCATCGGCGTGATGAACATCATGCTCGTATCCGTGACTGAGCGCACCAAAGAAATCGGGTTGCGCAAGGCCGTCGGCGCCACCCGCATCAATATTCTTACTCAATTCCTGATCGAGGCGGTGGTGTTAACGTCGATCGGTGGGTTCGTTGGTCTGGCCGTTGGTGAACTGTTCAGCCTGTTGGTCAACAAGTATTCCCCGCTGCCCGCATACGTGCCCGCATGGGCGATTGGCGTTGGCATAGGCATCTCTGCCAGCGTCGGGATCATCTTCGGATTATGGCCCGCGTGGAAGGCAGCGCGACTCGATCCGATCGAATCGCTGAGGTGGGAATAAATGTGCTTTGTACTTTGCTCTTCGTGCTTTGACCTCAATTCAACCGGGCTCGAATTAGGCTCGCATTGCCGGTGAGCAAAGTACCAATGAACTAAGACCAAAGCTCCAATCGAGTAACCAATCCCCTTCCCCCGCCGTATTAACATTAGTGAAACTCATCGAAATCCTGAAGGGTGCGGTGGCGGCGATTTGGGCGCACAAGCTGCGCTCGGCGCTGACCTTGCTCGGCATGATCGTCGGCGTGACCGCGTTCGTCACCGTCGTCTCGTTGATTCAGGGCTTCAATGTTTACATCGACGAAAAGATTGCCGGCATCGGCGCCAAATCGTTTTCGGTCCAACGATTCAATCCGTTCGAAGACTTCAAAGACACCGACACGATTGCTGCCGCGCAGCGTCGCAACAAGGAGCTGACGCTCGAGGACTACGATTATCTGAAGGAAAAGGCGACTCTCATCGGAAGAATCGGGGCAAAAGCGCGTGGCACTCCGGCTGAAGTGAAGCGCGCCGATCAGCTTCTGGAAGACATTTTCGTCAGCGGCGCTACCGCGAACACTGCGGACATCGATAATCGCAATATTGAATACGGTCGCTTCTTCAGCGACCCGGAAGCCGAAGGGTCGGCGCGCGTCGCATACATTGGTGCGGACATCGCGACCAAGTTGTTTCCGGCGGGGAATCCCATCGGCGGCGAAATTTACATTCGTGGGTTGCCGTATCGTGTGATTGGCGTGGAAGCGGTCAAAGGAACGGTGTTCGGCATTCCGCAGGACAACTTCATCGTGATTCCGCTGAAGACTTACCAGTTGGATTTCGGACCGCTTCTGCGCCAGCGCTCGCTGTATTTCACCGCGACGGCGAAATCTGACGAGACGTTCAATGATGCTGTTGAAGAAGCGCGCTTTCTGATGCGCGCGCGCCGCCATTTGCAGCCGAACGAAAAGGACAACTTCGGCATCGTCACGCCCGACGCGATTACTGGTCTACGCGACCGAATCTTTGGAACGATTTTCATTGTGGCGATTGCGGTTCCCGGAATCGCACTGGTCGTCGGCGGCATCGTCATCATGAACATCATGCTCGTGTCGGTGACTGAGCGAACCAAAGAAATCGGCATTCGCAAATCGCTCGGCGCTCGCAGGATCGACATTCTGAAGCAGTTCCTCCTGGAATCAGTGACCCTGTCCGCCATCGGTGGCGCGATCGGCGTTTTCCTGGCGTGGATCGTCGGCAAGATTGTCACGATGGTTTTCTTTCAGACATACTTGTCGCTGCTGGCTATCGTGTTCGCCATCGGCGTTTCGGGCGCGGTCGGCGTCATGTCCGGATTGTTCCCCGCATGGAAGGCAGCGCGGCTCGATCCGATTGAGGCGCTCCGCGCTGAGACCTAAATTGCAAATCGAAAAATGCAAAATGAAAATTTGAAATTTGCACTTTTCAATTTTCACTTTTCAATGTTTTGTTTGCCACATAGCTAAATGAAGCTTTTCCGCTCTGACATTACTGAAAACCTCTGGATGGCGCTGGGCACACTGCGCGCGAATAAGCTGCGCTCGTTTTTGACCGTGTTCGGCGTCATTATTGGAGTGATCACTGTCATGCTGATCGCGTCGATCATCGCCGGCGTGGACACGGCGGTGACGCGCGAGGTCGAATCGTTCGGCACACGTTCGATGTACATCAGTAAATTCAATCCGGGCATTCACGTCGGCCGGCTTTCGCGCGAAGAGCGCATGCGAAAACCTTTGACTTACGACGATGCCATCGCGCTTGCGAATCTTCCAACCATCGAGGTTTCGGTTCCCTTCCTCGAAATCACGAACAACTTTTTCGGCCAGAAAATCCTCGTGAGCGGCGGCGGCAAAACTTCCGCGTCAGTTGCTCTTCAGGGCACGCTTCCTGATTTTGAAAAAGCCGGCACCCAGGTTATTTCGGAAGGCCGCTTCTTTTCGCAATCCGAAAACGACACGAACCAGAATGTGTGCGTGATCGGATCGAAGGTCGCTGACGATTTCTTTCGCTTCCAGTCGCCCGTCGGCGACACAATCAAGATCGGCGCGGAAGAGTTTCGCGTCGTGGGGGTGCTGCAAAAGCGCGAACAGTTTTTGTTTAGCGGTGGCAGCGACGATCAGAATAACGTGATCTATCTGCCTTACAACGTCGCGCGAAAGCTGAAACCAAATTCAGACGACATCTACATCCTGGCCGTCGCCCGGCCCGGCATGCTGACGCAGGCGATGGATCAAGTGACGGATGCTTTGCGCGTTCGCCGCCAGGTGCCGTTTGGCGCGCCCGACAATTTCGGCATTGAGACCACCGAATCGTTGATCAAAACTTTTCACTCGATCACCGGCGGCATCGCGATCGCGATGGTAGTGATTTCGTCTGTCGGCTTGATGGTTGGCGGCATCGGTGTGATGAACATCATGCTGGTCTCAGTCACTGAGCGGACACGAGAGATCGGCGTGCGCAAAGCCATCGGCGCGCGCCGCAAAGACATTCTCGTTCAGTTCCTGATCGAGGCCATGACCTTAACGGGTTTCGGCGGGTTAGTAGGTTTGGGGATTGGATGGCTGCTAACTTTGCTGGTGAGATTGATCATGCCTTCGTACGTGCCGCTGTGGGCGCCGGCGGCCGGCTTCTTCGCCAGCGTCGGCATCGGCATCATCTTCGGATTGTGGCCAGCGTGGAAAGCGGCCAAGCTCGATCCAATCGAATCGCTGCGGTACGAGTAGCTCGTCAGTACCATCCGCGTGAGCGGATGGGTCAAGCAAACAACGCGGTTGAATATGCGGCCCCATCTGCTCACGCAGATGGTACTGACTTCCTCACCCGCCAAAAATTGCCGCTGCTGAAATGCCCAGGATCGCGCGAATCAGGAAGAACCCGATGACAATCCCCCAGGCCGATCCGGACGAGATCTTCGCCACTTTCCGCAATCCAATCGCCGCGAGAAACAATCCATAGAACCGCAGAACATCAAACTGGCTCAATACTGATACGACCACCGGAGACGAGCCCGTTCCCATGAACGCGCCCGGATTCGTGACCAGCAAGTGTTCCGGATCGACTGTGTCCGCCGCCTTCAAAAACAATACGAGCACGGCGATGATCGTTCCGAGGATAGCGGGCGGAAACGATGAATACGTCCAGACAGCCAGCGACCGCTTGTAACCAATCGATCCGCCGAAGGCCATCACGCCGAGAAGATAAAGCGCGGCACCCGCAGCGATCGTGATGGGAACCGAAATTGGAATACCGACAGCCCCGGCGATCTTTCCGATCTTCACGCCCATCTCTTTTTGCTCTTCTGTCTGGTTTGCGTTTCGCGGGTTTTGTTCCATCTTCTGACGGATGTACTCGCCCATATCGATTCGCTGAAAAACCAGCGCAGTAACGCCAATAGTCAGCAGCAGCAAGATGAGACCAGCGACCAGAAATCGCGGACGCGTCCGCAGAGCTTCGAAGGTACGACTTGGCTCGAAAAAGATTCCGCTCAGCGTTTGGGGCGTGGACATCTCCGGACCCGCAGGCTCGGTCGTTGGTGGCACGAACGGAGGCGGCGGTGGCGGTTGCCATTGTTGATTTGGGTCACTCATCTTTGGTTCTCCTCTGCATTAGGGGACGGGGAGACTGCTTCCGTCCGATGATTCCGTTTTGTTCTACGGGCTCGGCGTGCGACAGGTTTCACACGGTCTTAGTCGCTAACGTCTCAATTGGCCGCGCGCTTTCGTAGCCATCCACGCGAATGCACGCTGCCGAATGTCCCGGAGAAATTTCGCGCAACTCTGGATCAATCGACCGGCATTCGTCAATAGCAATCGGACAACGCGTGCGGAAACGACAGCCCGATGGTGGATTGCGGGCGGTCGGTACGTCGCCCTTCAAGATGATTCGATCGCGCTTCTGTTTCGGATCCGGAACTGGAATCGCAGAGAGCAATGCGACCGTGTAAGGGTGCAGCGGATTCGCGTACAACTGCGCGGCGCTCGCGATTTCGACGATCCGGCCGAGGTACATCACCGCAACGCGCGTCGAAATGTGTTCGACCACCGCCAGCCCATGCGATATGAAAAGGTACGTCAGCCCAAATTCTTTCTGCAGATCCTGCAAAAGGTTCACGACCTGTGCCTGCACGGAGACATCGAGTGCGGAGACCGGCTCGTCGGCGACAATCAACTTCGGATTCAACGCCAGCGCCCGCGCGACGCCGATACGTTGCAACTGCCCGCCGGAAAATTCGTGGCTGTAGCGATTGATGTAATCGGGATCGAGGCCGACTTTGCCGAGCAGCCAGGCGACCCGTTCGCGGCGTTCCTGCTTGGTGCCGATTTTATGAATCACCAGCGGCTCAGCCACGATGTCGCCGATTTTCATCCGCGGATTCAGCGAAGCTTGCGGGTCCTGAAAAATGATTTGCGCCTCGCGACGCAGAGCGCGCAACTCGCCGCGGTTCATTGCGATCACGTCGCGGTCATCAAACTTAACATCACCACTGGTCGGTTCAATAAGGCGAAGGATGCAGCGTCCAGCTGTCGACTTGCCGCAACCGGATTCGCCAACAAGTCCAAGCGTTTCCCCGCGACAGATGTCGAACGTAACGCTATCGACGGCGCGCAGCGGCCCTTCGTCAGTGGGAAAGTGCTTGACGAGTGAAGCGACTGAAACGAGTGTGGTTATCTGTTCAGCAGGCACTTAGTGGATCTTTCAAATTCACCACGGAGGACACAGAGAAAACCAGTCGAAAATTACTCTGGGATTACTCTGTGTCCTCTGTGGTTAACGTCTTGTTCGGCAACGGCTGTCGCTGGATCGCATAGCACACAACGCACCGTCACGCCTTCGCCGGCGGGATACAACGGAATTTCGCCTTCGCGGCAGCGCGGCATGCGATACGGGCAGCGCGGCTCGAAGTGGCACCACGGCGGGACATTCAAAGGACTTGGCACGACGCCTTCGATGGTTTGCAGCCGTTCCGATTTCACGACGTCTTTCATCGTCAGCTTTGGCACTGAACGCAACAAACCTTCCGTGTACGGATGCTTGGGTCGCGCGAATAATTCATCGACCGGCGATTCCTCAACAATTTTTCCGGTGTACATCACGCACACACGATCCGCGACTTCCGCGACCACGCCGAGATCGTGAGTAATCAAAAGCACTGCGAGTTCCCGCGTTCGCCGCAAATGATCCAGCAGATCGAGAATCTGTGCTTGAATTGTCACATCCAGCGCGGTCGTGGGTTCATCTGCAATTAGCAGTTTCGGATCGCAGGCGAGCGCCATCGCAATCATGATGCGTTGACGCATGCCGCCGGAAAGCTGATGCGGATAATCGTCGGCGCGCGTTTCCGGATCAGGAATCGAGACTTCGCGCATCGCATCGACCGCCGCTGTGCGCGCAGCCTTGCGCGACAGTCCTCGGTGTAGGCGAAGCGCCTCGGCTATCTGCTCGCCCACGGTGAACACCGGATTCAGCGACGTCATCGGATCCTGAAAGATCATGGCGATGTCGTCGCCACGCACGTCCCGCATCTCGCGATTCGATAACTTCAACAAGTCGCGCCCGTCGAAAAGAATCTCGCCGCCCACGATTTTTCCTGGCGGCGCAATCAAACGCATGATCGAAAGCGCCGTCATCGACTTCCCACAGCCGCTCTCGCCCACGAGACCAAGCAACTCGCCGCGATTGATATAAAAGCTGACGTCGTCAACCGCGCGCACCACCCCTGCACGCGTCGGAAAGTACGTTTTGAGATTTCTAACTTCGAGAAGATGTGCCACCTGTCTCAGCATACCGCAAATTGAAAGAGCGAGAGATGCCGTCGCCCTCTCGCTCTCAATTCAGCATCAGCGCAGTGCTACTACCTACTACCTACTACCTGCTGTTTTTCTTTGGCAACTTCTCATCCCGCATCGCGGTGTTGTAAACGAACGCAGCCATGATCGTCGCGGCCTGTTTCATGTCATCGCCTTGAACGCGATCGAAGACGTCCATGTTCGAGT
>DASYTZ010000001.1:0-9209 GCA_036001745.1 Pyrinomonadaceae bacterium | reverse complement strand
CGCCACAGGTAACCATAAATCGGACCGAGGTCACCCGGCTCGCGGCCAAAGCGACGCGTGTGTTCTTCATCGGCCCACTCTTTCCAAATGTCGACTCCCCGGGCGCGCAGGTTAGTTTCGTTGGTGTCCCCCGACAAAAACCAAAATAGTTCTTCAGCAATCCAGCGGAAAGGAACACGCTTGGTCGTTACGATCGGAAAACCTGCGCGCAAATCGAATCGCGTCTGAAATCCGAAATGGGAGATGGTGCCGACGCCCGTGCGGTCCTGATGCTCGGTACCGTGCTCAACGATCGAACGAAGGATGTCGTGGTACTGCTTCATTGCTACAGAGGTTTCTGCTCGATGCTACTGAAATCAGAGGTCACGCAAGTGAGTGGCAGTCAGAGAAGAACTCGGCAAACGGATTACTATTGGTCCTTGGATTCACCGCTCTCGCCGGTGTCTTCTGCTTCTTCTTGTTCTCGTGCCGGAGTTTGTTCTTCCTCTTCTGTGGCTTCATTTGCCTCCCCTGCGGAAACCAACTTTACGGGCTCGCCTATATCGAGTATTCGATACGATGGTAATTGAATGTCAGAAAACCTAAGCGTTCCTAAACCAGCGCCAGTGAGCGTCGGTCTATAAGTAGCACCAAACATCGTTGGTTCCATCGCGTCAATTCGCTCTTCAATAGCTTCGACCGCCGTAATCATTTGCTCTCTGAGCTTAGGGAGCTCTGAAATCATCTGTTCTTGCAGTTCCAATCGCTTCAACTCTATTTGTCGAGCCTCTTTTAGCTTTTCATCATCGCTCTTGTCCCGCTCAAGCTTCGCAATAACATCGTCCTTACTGTCGTTGATGAATTTCTTATACTTCTCAACAAAATCCGGCAGATCGTTCACCAGATTGCGGTAGATATTGCCCACCTTCTCTGTTTCGAGAACTTGCTTTTCCATTATCTTTAGAGTTTTGTTTTGAGCCTCGATTGTATTATTGAGACCTGTGATCTGCTGCTTGAGACTTCTAATATAGAAAAAAAGGAAGGTCGCTAGGCCGCCATTGGTGAGTAGCGTGGTAACTATTGTAATGAATTGTTCGGTCGTCATGTGAGACACCTCCCGGGCGGATGTGTGAAAGCTGGCAGACTATAATCCAGGGAAACGGTAGGGGCAACTACTTCGACGCGTCATCAGCAATTTTGCGAACCACTTCAATCAATCTTTCGATCTCTTCATCGCTCGTGTAACAGGCACAGCCGACGCGTACCAGGCCTTCGGGCTGCAGACCTAACCGATCCACGACGGTCTGCGCGTAAAAATCGCCATGCGAAGCAAACAATCCACGCTTGGACAATCGGCGAGCAACTTCGGTTGACGCGGTGTTCTTCACTACAAATGAAACAGTCGGTGTGCGTTCGACGTGCGGCGGCGGACCGTAAAGGCGAACACCATTGATGCTTGAGAGCGCTTCCCAAAGACGGAGAACTTGAGGCGCGCTGTGCGCGCGGAGACCGACGAAAGCGGCCTGCAAATCTTCACGTCGCGAACGCAAGCTGCCAGCTTGCGCTACAAGCGACGCATAGAAATCCACTGCCGCCGCCGCGCCCGCGATGCCTTCGTGATTTTGCGTGCCCATCTCAACCCGTTCCGGCGCGCTGTCCGGTGCGGGTTGAAGTTTCGGAAAATCGATCGACTCCAGCAAATGCTTCTTGCCAAAGAAAACGCTGACGTGGGGCCCGTAGAACTTGTAAGCCGAGCACGTCAGGAAGTCGCAATCCATCTCTTTCACGTCGCATAGAAAATACGGCGCATAGTGAACCGCATCGACCAGAACCAAAGCGCCCACCGAATGCGCCAACTCGACTGCGCCACGAAAATTGTTGACTGTGCCGAGTGCATTGCAACCGGCGCCAAAAGCGACCACCTTGGTTTTCTTCGTGACCAATCGTTCGAAATCATTCCAATCAAGCTGGCCGGTCTCTGGGTCCATTTGTGCGACTTTCAATGTAGCTCCGCGCTCGACGACTAGGGCTTGCCAGGGCGCCACGTTCGCGTGATGCTCCAGTTCCGTGGTGACGATTTCATCTGCAGGGCCCATCGTGCGTCCCAGCGCGCGCGACAGGTGATAGATCATCGTCGTCGTGTTCGGGCCAAAAACAATTTCGTCAGCCGCAGCGTTCAGAAAATCTGCGAACGTGTGACGCGCCGATTCGATGATGGCGTCGGTCTCGTGACTCGTCGGATATTCCCAATGCGTGTTGGCGTTGTGATTCAGCAGGTAATCCGCGACCGCATCGACAACGACTCGCGGCGTCTGGGTTCCGCCTGCTGCGTCGAAGTATGCAACGGGATAGCCATTATGACGGCGCTGCGTCGACGGAAATTGCTGTCGAATTTGTTCAGTTGAAAGTATGGACGTGGCTGGGGTTGCGATTGGAGTACTCATGTCTGGTGTCGTTATCGGCGCGAGAGATGCTATCAGAAAAAATCACAACTTTGCCATTGCCGATTAGCCGCCTGCTCAACGACAGATCTCTTTGGCAGTCGGCACTCTGATTGCACTAAAACCTCACGAAGCTTTCGGTTTCAGCAAAAAAGCAATTGTGTGCGCCGGAACCGAACGCAAAAAGATAGGTATGTGTACGCGAAACCAACAGCAATTATGGAGGTGAATAACTATGCCAGAGAAAAAACACGTGCGTGGCGTGGGCGAGAAAGAGCAGCGCCAGTACGAACACATCAAGGAGGCGGCCAAAAAGGAAGGCCGTTACGGAAAGCGTGCCGAAGAAGTGGCCGCGCGGACTGTGCTGAAGCAGCACAAGCAGAAAGGACATGAGAAGGGGCACTAATCGTCAATGCAAATGCAAAGACGAGTTTGAGCGCCAGAATCAGGAGGTGAGTTTATGGCAAAGCAACACAACAGGAAGCAGACAAAAGAACGCAGCAGTTCCAAATCGCTGGCGCAACGCGACAGGGTGACCGACATAAGTTCCCGTCTGGCGGCGACTCCATTCGATTTCATGAAGCGGTTTGGCGAAGAGATGGATCGATTGTTCGGCGAGTTCGGTTTTGGACGTGGTTGGCTGCCGCCCAACATCGAACGCGCATTTGGCGAAGGATTGTGGGCGCCCCAGGTCGAGATGTTCGAGCATGACGGTCAACTCGTCGTGCGGGCGGACCTGCCGGGGTTAACCGGGGACGACGTCAACGTGGAGATGAACGACGACGGCATCACGATCGAAGGCGAGCGTCGCAGTGAACAAGAAGAGAACCGCGAGGGTCTCTATCGCAGCGAGAGAAGCTACGGCAAGTTTTATCGCCGCCTTCCGTTGCCTGAAGGCGTGAAGCCGGAAAACGCCACGGCGACATTCCGGAATGGCGTTCTCGAAATCACGATGGACGCGCCGAAACACGCGCAGGCGAAGGCCAAGCGAATCGAAATTCGCGACGAAACACACGCCCAAGCCAAGCGCAAGGCAGCTTGATCTGTAGGCGCAGAACGAACTGAGAAAGGAGTCATACCCAATGCTTTGTAGTGAAATCATGACTAAGAATCCCGAATACTTGTTGCCGTCGGATTCGGTAATGAAGGCCGCGCAGTTAATGAAGTCTGAAGACGTGGGGCCAATTCCGATCGTAGATGGCAAAGACGGCAGAAGGCTGGCGGGCATCGTGACGGATCGCGATCTCGCGCTGAAGGTTGTCGCCGAAGCTCGCGATCCGAAGACAACCCCGATTGAAAAGGTAATGACCGGCGACTTGGTGACCTGCAAGGAGAATGACGATGTCGAGAAGGCATTGAAACTGATGCAGGATTATCAGCTGCGACGGATTCCAGTCGTCGATAACAGCAATCATCTGCTCGGCATCATCGCGCAAGCCGACGTTGCCAATCGACTAGGCGCGCGGACGACGGGCAAGGTAGTCGAGGAAATCTCGCACTAAATTGCGTAGGTTTCGGTGCTGGCCGAACGCGACAATGCAGGCTTAGACTCTTGGTAAGATGAAAGCGTGTGTGTTGCGTTCGCCGGCGCCGATCGATGCACGGCCGCTGGAATTGATAGACATCGAGCCGCCGTCGCCGGCCGATGATGAAGTGTTGGTTCGGGTTCGCGCATGCGGCGTTTGTCGCACCGACCTGCACGTCGTCGAAGGCGAGCTCGCGCCGCGGCGTTCGCCGGTAATTCCTGGGCATCAGATTGTGGGCGAGGTCTTTGAAACTGGCGCGAGCGTTACCAACCTGAAAGCCGGTCAACGAGTGGGAATCGCCTGGCTTCACCAAACTTGCGGCCAGTGCCGCTTCTGTCGTTCCGGCCGCGAGAATCTTTGCGAGCGCGCGGAGTTCACGGGTTGGACAGTTGACGGCGGCTATGCCGAGTACGCGGTCGCGCCGGCGTCGTTCGCATACGAATTACCAGATGGTTTTGATGATTTGCAGGCGGCGCCCTTGCTGTGTGCAGGAATCATCGGCTATCGCTCGCTGCGTTTGACCGGCATCGAGAATGCAAATTGGAAAGGCGCGCGTCTCGGGATTTACGGCTTTGGCGCGGCCGGTCACGTCGTAATTCAAATCGCCCGGGCGCGCGGGGCCGAAGTTTACGTTTGTACGCGCGATCAGAAACGCCACCAAGCGCTGGCGAGTGAGCTGGGAGCGACCTGGGTTGGCGACGCCAAAGACCAACCGCCAGCAAAACTCGATGCCGCCATCATCTTTGCGCCCGCAGGCGAATTGATTCCGGTTGCTTTGCGCGCGCTGGACAAAGGTGCCGTCCTCGTTCTCGGAGGAATTCACATGAGCCCGATTCCGTCATTCGATTACTCATTGATTTACGGCGAGCGAGTCGTGCGCAGCGTCGCCAACAACACGCGCGAAGACGGACGCGAGTTCCTGGCTGAAGCGGCGGCGATTCGGGTGCGCGCGCACGTGCAAACCTTTCCGTTGGCGGAGGCGAACGAGGCGCTGATTGCGCTGAAGCACGATGCGATCAAAGGCGCCGCGGTCCTGGTGATTTAGCTCGCTCTCCCTTTGGAAGAGGGAATAATGAATATGCTTCGTCGAATCAATCTCAGCGCCGCGCTAATCGTACTGATCTGTTTCTTCCTGCCTTGGGAGCAGGTGAGTTGCGGTGGCGCGCAAGACACCCTGAGTGGGTTGGATCTGGCGCGGCACGAACATACGTCGCTCTGGCTGGTTCCGTTGATGATGTTGTTGGTACTCGTGTTCGGCTTGGTTCGGCGTCGAATGGAGAAGCCGCAACTATTTGCGCTGGTCAGCATTGCATCCGGCGTCGTCGCCGCGTTTCTGATGAATGATGAACGGTCGCGAGTCAACGATATGTCGGGATCGGCAATGATTGCAGCGCGATTGACCGGCTGGTTTTGGCTCGCGTTCATATCGACGTTGGCGGTTGTGATCACCGCGGTCGCGATACTGGCAAAGAGACAACGAGGGCCATAAAAAGGACTGAAGATGGCACTATCACTCAAACCAGAAAGACTGAAGCGCTACAAGGATGTGGCGGCGTTGCTCGTGAAGTATGGCCGCTCAGACCTTGTGGAGCACACCAGCCTTCGTCTGACGGGCAGTCAAAGCGATCAGAAAGCGTTGGCCGAGACTCCAAAGGCTGACGAGCTGGCGCGGGATCTGGAGAAGCTTGGACCGACCTTCATCAAACTCGGCCAACTGCTTTCGACGCGTGGAGACTTGTTGCCGCAGCCATACCTCGATGCCCTCGCGCGTTTGCAGGATCGCGTCGAACCCTTTCCTTATGAAGAAGTCGAACGGATCGTTTCAAGTGAGCTTGGCGGGCGCATCTCGAAACTGTTTCTCGAATTCGAGAAGGAACCCACCGCGGCAGCGTCTTTGGCGCAGGTCCATCGCGCGACAATGCGTGATGGCCGTGAGGTCGTCGTCAAAGTGCAGCGGCCGGGAATCCGCGAACAAATCGTCGAAGACCTGGAGGCGTTGGAACAGGTCGCGGAATTCATCGACGCGCACACGGAAGTCGGCAAGCGTTATGAATTCACGAATATGCTCGCCGATCTGCGCCGCAGTCTTCTGCATGAATTGGATTTTCAGCGTGAAGCCGGAAACTTACGCCGCCTGCGTCGCGGCCTCGTTGAATTCGAAAATATCGTCATTCCCGAGCCGGTGGAAGACTACACGACGTCGCGAGTGCTCACGATGGATTACGTTTCCGGCACGAAGATCACGGACGTCAGCCCGCTGCGTTTGATGGAGTTGGACACGTCCGCACTGGCGGAAGAGGTCTTTCGCGCTTATCTGAAACAGATTCTGGTTGACGGGTTCTTTCATGCCGATCCGCATCCGGGTAATGTCTTGTTAACGCAAGACAACCAGATCGGCTTAATCGATTTGGGGATGGTGTCGCACATCGCCGGCAATTTTCGTGAGAACCTTTTGCGGCTGTTGTTGGGTATCAGCGAGGGCCGCGGCGACGAGGTCGCCGAAGTGGCCATGAAGATGGGCGAGCCCAAACCCAATTTCGAGAAGCGCGATTACGAACGGCGCGTCGCTAAATTAGTGGCCGAGAATGCCAGCGCAACCCTCGAGCAGATGCACGCGGGGGCCATCGTTCTACACATTCAGCGCATTGCGGCAGACTGCTGGTTTCGGCTGCCCACTGAGTTCACGATGATCGCCAAGGCGATGATGAATCTCGACCGGGTGGTATACGTTCTCGATCCGACATTCGATCCGAACGCCGTCATTCGCGATGAAGCGACGAACATCATGACACACCAGGTGGTGCAAAGCGTCGAGCCTGGTTCGATCCTCGCTCGGGTAATCGAAGTGAAAGAGTTTGTCGAGCGTTTGCCGACGCGCGTGAATAAGATCCTGGATGCGATTGGCAATAACGAATTGAAGATTGGCGTTGACGCGATCGACGAAAAGGTCGTGCTCGAGGGTTTGCAGAAAGTCGCTAACCGGATCACTTTGGGATTGATTTTGGCGGCACTGATCGTCGGCGCGGCGCTGATGATGCGCGTCGAAACTTCTTTTAAGATCTTCGGGTATCCCGGTCTGCCGGCGATCTTCTTTATGATTGCCGCGGTTGCCTCGCTAATCCTGATCGCGAGCATTCTGTTCACAGACGAAAAGCCAAAGAAGAAACAGGACGAAGACTAGCCTGTCGCACTCGTCTCCTTCTTCAACAAACGCAGTAACGCTTTCTCGGCTGGATGTAACTGCGTTCCTCGGTACGACACGAGTCGTTCGACACTGTCGAAATAATCACTAATCGTTTTGTCCTTTTCGAAGGCCTCGATCACTGCGGGACAAATGTACGAGCTGCGGCAGACGGCGGGCGTGTTGCCCAGCGCTCTTGCGGTCTCTTTCACTCCGGCGACGATCACTCTTTTCTCTGAACGTTCGTGGTCAGGGTCGGCAGCGCGTCTTCGCGCGAGTGAACACGCGAAGACGAGCGTTCCCGACCAGGTACGAAAATCTTTGGCGCTAAAGTTCTGTCCCATGATTTCGCGAATGTAGGTGTTGATGGTTTGGGCTTTGACATCGATCAGCGTGCCTTCCCCGTTTTCGTGCTTGAACACGCGGCGGTTTGGGTGCTTCAGGAGTTGCCGAATCAAACGGGCGATCTGGCGATCTTCCAGTTGTGATTCATGCATCACACCTGACTTCCCTCGAAAGCGAAACAGAATCGTTGAGCCCTTCACCGCGACATGCCGCGGTCGTAACGTGGCCACGCCATAGCTGCCATGCTCGCTTGCGTAAACTTCGCTGCCCGGTCGCAAGAAAGCCGCCGACAAGATACGCACAATTCCCGCGAGCACTCGCTCGCGCGACAATCCCGGCTGCCGCAGATCGCGTTTGACCGCGCGCCGCATCGCAGGTAGTGCCACGGCAAATTTGATTACGCGAAGGAATTTTTTTCGGTCTCGTTGGCGAATGTGATTGTCGTGATAGAGGTATTGCCAGCGGCCGGCATCATCTTTCCCGACCACCTGCACGCGACCGGATTCGGCCGGATTAATCGCGACATCGGTCCACGCCGGCGGAATTCGAAGACGCCGGATGCGGACCAGATCCTTTTGTGTGACCTTGCCCCCGTTGGCGGATCGGTAGCGGAAACCACGCTCGGGCGTCCCAATTCGCAGAATGCCGTTCGAATGAATCCGCTCGATCGTAGTCATGAATCACCCGCGCGCGAGAGCGATCAAGTGCAACCGCGGAGCAGGAAGATGAGGAGCAACACGCTGGCTGGCACACCCATCAGCCAAAGGATGATGTAACCGATCTTGCCTTTTTGGTCTTTTGAATCTTGCATGACGACGTTCCCTTCTTACGATTTAGGCGTGGTGACGTTGATTTGTGTGCCGCCGTCACGGTTGAAAAGTTTGCCGCCAAAGAAAAATAGGGCCACTACGACCAGGATGATAAAGATTACGAGCACAGCGACGACGCCGGTGCTCGATCCGCCACGTTGTGATGATATGTTTCCTTCCTCCGGTTGAATGTTAAGGGTTTATCGGTTCAGCTCTTGCGAAGGCGAACACCGGCCAATCGCGCCGGATAAATTCCAAAGTTTTCCACCTCAACTTCGTTCTTTTTATTGAACCGCACGCGAGCCGCTGGGATGAACGTGCCCTCGCCATGACCATTGCGGTCGACGATCAACTCGACGTAACTGAATGGATAATCAGTCGAGCGCGCTCCGTAACGCACCTCGTACAGATTCATCCAACGCTCGAACAGAATCATGAACTTCCGATCGCCGTTTGACTGTGTGTCCTCAACCACGAAGTTCAGCTCGCGACCCAATTGCCCGCCGAGAGAAAACCGTCCCAGGTCCTTGTTGCGGATTTCGTCCAGCAACTTGTCCTGGCCGCCTTCAGCCAGAATCGCGACGTCGCGTGTGACTTCTGAATCGGGCGTGCGGCCGTTGATCGTCAAGGTGAATGTTCGCGTCACGCCGCCGAGCCGGCCGCCCACACCGACTATCGTGCCCGTATAGGTTTCTTTTTGTTGTGCGCTGGCGTGAGATGCTGCACACAACAAGATGAGGGCAGCTAATAAAACAAGTGACTTCAATTGCATCATGGCAACCTTACCTCCTTCTGGCGTACGAGTTCGGTATCGCGAACTGTTGGTTAACCGAACGCATGACAGCGGAGCGTCAGCGTTTCGCGAACGCCTGGACAACTAATCAGGGAAAAGCAAAGCGGATGCCGTGACGGTGCGATTGAGGTGAGC